>JAUVXM010000039.1 GCA_030603565.1 Candidatus Aminicenantota bacterium | reverse complement strand
GCCTTTGGTAAAAAAATGGCGATTAAAATTGAAAATGAAAACGAGAAAAGATTTAAAATAACTATTCTTGAAAGAATTTTGCATATTACTGAAAATAAATTAATAATAGAAACATCGCCATTTTTTTATGAATAGGTCAGGCTAGATGAAAGCATTGGAAGATGGATAAAGCTGCAATGTGTACCTAACCTGAATTATTCATAAAATCGAAACCGTGGTCTTCCCGGAAGCATAAAGAGTTATTATTATATTTTTGTTATCCGCCAGGCATTTGAATTTATTAGAGATCTCTCCGGTCTCTGTATTACGGATCCTTTTGCGCCAGAAAACTTTTTCGATTTTATATTCGCGGTCATCTATAATAACTGCCCTGGGAGTCTCCTGGCCTTTATAGCCTGAGTAAAAGCTGACTTTACATTTCATTTCTTTTCCTGAATTATTCATAAAAAATGTCGATATGGATGACATCTATTTATGAATAGTATTCTACACTGATTGATATGCAAAGCATATTTTCCATTTCGTTCACAATATAATCTCTATTATAATCGACATTTTTTACCTTTCAGGCGAGCCGATCTTACTGCATCTACTTCGTTGCAGCGGATTCGCGGTGAATTATCACAGCTTCATCCCCTGCGCCTCGTATCTGCGGCAACCTCGACTCGTGAATAATTCAGGCAAGTTGACCTGATTCTTTTTGCAACTTTTCCTTGATAAAATGGTTTTCTACTTAATATAAATTTCTTAACAGCTTATGTTTAAATAAAAAGCAATAAAGTTTTGGAGGATGTCCTGTTTCACTATAGGGTCATCGCGATAATGGATACCTGGTTTATTAATTTAGAAGGTGCAAGATAAATCTGATTGTAGGGATTAAGCGACATTGAAGATTTAGCCTTCTGATGAGTTTTTTCGAGGGAATCCGATGCAGTCGGACGCTGAGTATGTCTGACCCACGGACGGGGGGAGTTACGCAGGCGCCGAGAAAAACGAAGAAGAATGGCGTTAAAAATCTGAAGCGAGCGTATCCATACAATCAGATTTATCTGGTCCTTATCTGCTTATTTCCTACCCAGGTATCCATTATTGCGAGGACTAGGAAGGGATTTCACCCGCTGGGGGAAATCTCTGTCTTTCGAAGGGACTTACCTGGGTTCATGCCGCCCAAGTTTTTTTTCCTGCATTTTCTGAAGTTCCTGCTTTTCCTGTAAAGCTTAAAAAAGTATAATCTACAGGTTATGAGCTTAGATTTCATCCGAGAGACAGCCCAATTCCAGCAGCTTCTCCGTGCAGTGAAACAGGGAAAAAAGGGATTATATTTATCTGGTGTTACAGAAGCAGCAAAACCATATTTTCTGGCAGCTTTAATGCGTGATTCTGGCAGGAAAGTAATTTTTGTCCGGCCCCCTGACTCTTCTTTAAGTAATTTCGAAGACAGGTGCCGGTATTTTTTAAGTGCTTTTGCTGCTGACCTGAATATATCTCGCCTTCCTTCCCTTGCAGAAAACCCTTATCAGGAAGTAGCCCCTTCCCTTGAGTCGGTCTCTTCCCGAATGGAATTTTTCTATGGACTAGTAAATGAGCTGCCTTCGCTGATAGTGACCAACCTGTTTGGCCTGATGAAGCCTTTTCTCCGCGTAAATGACCTGAAGCAGCTTTTCCTCAGTTTGGAAAAAGGAGCTTCTCTATCACGTGAATATTTGCTGCAAAAGTTTTCACAATATGGATATGAAAAGGAAGATATAATTAATTCACACGGAGAATATGCCTGGCGGGGTGGAATTGTTGATGTTTTTTCTCCCTGGCAGACATATCCCAGCCGCATTGAATTCAAGGGAGACGAGATTTTATCGATCAGGGAATTTGATTATTCTTCCCAGCGTTCTATACGCCGGGTAGAGCGGATAGTTGTTCCTTCTATTCGTGAATTTCCCGGAGGAATGGAGTTTCTTCAAACCTGGCTAAAACTGGCCCGAAAAAAGGCGGGGGCATCATGCCTGCAGGATTTAAAAAAGAAAACCGAGAGACTTCAAACTGGGGATGTTTTTCCTGATTTTGCTTTTCAAGCATTAGCCCTGAAGGAGCATTTTACCCCCTTCACCCAATATCTTAGTGATTATCTAATCGTTATCGATGAATTTGAAAAAACAGAGGGGGAATGGGAGAAAACTTTAAAAGAGCTTAAACGGCAGTATAATGAATTAAAAGCTGCTGATAGATTTGTATTACCCCCTGAAGAGATTTTCCCTTTCCAGCTATGGGACAAGGTAAAACATGATGCTCTGAGACTTAGTGAGCTGGCTTCATCTTCGACGGCTGAAAAGTTGCATTTTGCTTTTCAATCTGTACCCCGGTTTGGAAATAAAATGCCGTTTTTTTTCAAATACCTGAAAAAGCTGCAAAAAGAAAGAGACAGATGCCTGATCTTTTTTTCCCATAAGGGGGTGCGGGAAAAATTAGCGGTACTTCTTGATCAGCAGCAGATATCAAATAGGATGTTGGAAGACCCAATGTCTTCATTTAAGGGACCGGTAGCCGGGCTTCTTATAGGTGATATTGAGCAGGGATTCAGTTACCCTGATTTGAAGATAATATGTTTTGCTGAAAATGATATTATTACAGAAGCCAGAGTGCTTGTAAGCCGGCCCCGGGTCAGGACTTTTCTTTCCCATTTCAGAGATTTGAAAGCTGGTGACCATATTGTGCACGCTGATTATGGCATCGGCATCTTTTCTGGCCTGGTAAAGCTGGAAGTAGATGAAAAAAAACAGGAATTCATCAGGCTTATCTATAAGGATGACGACAAGCTTTTTGTTCCGGTAGCGGATCTCAATTTGGTCCAGAAATATTCAAGGTTGGGAACGTTCCTTCCAATTCTTAGTAAGCTGGGAACGACTAACTGGGAAAAAACAAAAGCTCGGACGAAAAAATCCATAGAGTCCATGGCAAAGGAATTGCTTGCATTATATGCCCTGAGAAAGGCGAAAAAAGGTTTTAAGTTCAGCCAGCATGGGGAGTGGCAGTCTGATTTTGAAAATACTTTTGAATATAAAGAAACGGAAGATCAATTAAAGGCTATTAAAGACATCATGTTGGACATGGAGTCGGAAACTCCCATGGACCGCCTTCTCTGTGGAGATGTCGGCTACGGAAAAACCGAGGTTGCTGTAAGAGCGGCGTTTAAAGCGGTCATGGACGGCAAACAGGTTGCTGTGCTTTGCCCGACAACGGTTTTGGCCAGCCAGCACTTAAAGACCTTTCGTGACCGCATGCTTCTTTTTCCGGTCAAGATCCAAGGCTTGAGCAGGCTTCAGTCCCCGAATCAGCAAAAAAAAGTCCTTGAAGAAGTAAGAAAAGGACGAGCAGATATTATTATTGGTACTCACCGTCTTCTTTCCCGGGATGTTCGATTTAGCCAGCTGGGGCTTTTGATCATAGATGAGGAGCAGAGGTTCGGGGTAAAACATAAAGAGAAAATAAAACAGCTTAAAATAAATATTGATGTTATGACCATGACTGCCACTCCGATTCCCAGGACTCTTAACCTCTCTCTTTCGGGATTGAGAGATATAAGTCTGATCGAGAGTCCGCCTAAAGACCGATTAGCGATCCATACTGTTGTTACGCCTTTTAACCGGAAGTTGATCTCTTCTGTAATTCAAAAAGAGCTGTCCCGTTTTGGACAGGTATATTTTATCCATAACAGGGTCGAGGACATCGAAACAATAGCACATATGCTCGAAAAATGGGTGCCTGAGGCAAAGATCGTGATAACACACGGCCAGATGTCGCCCCGAGTGCTTGAAAAACGGATGATTGATTTTATCAACGGGAAGTATAATGTACTGGTCTCTACTACTATTATTGAAAATGGGATCGATATCCCGCTTGTCAATGCACTTATAGTCAACCGGGCGGACAAATTCGGGCTGTCTCAGCTTTATCAGCTACGGGGCCGGGTAGGACGGTCTTCCCGGCAGGCTGTTGCCTATTTTCTGGTCCCCTCGCTTACTGAACTTACTCCCAAAGCACGTGACAGATTAAAAGCTCTCCGGGAGTTCAGCGCCTTGGGTTCGGGATTTCGCCTTGCTGCAAAAGATCTGGAAATCAGGGGAGCTGGAAACTTTCTTGGCTCTCAGCAGCATGGATATATGGAAGCTGTAGGCTTTGATTATTATTTACATCTCCTTGATGGAGCCATTAAAAGGCTTAATGGCGAAGAAAGTGAAGAAGTAAAAAGTGAGCTCAATTTAAAGGTCAGCATCCAGATACCTGATGATTATATTCCCCAGATCAACCTAAGACTAGACCTCTACAAACGGGTCTCATCTATTGAAGGTCTGGATGAGCTCGAGCGGATAAAAGAGGAAGCCCAGGATCGGAATGGGCCGCTGCCTGCCAGTGTGAAGAATCTTTTCCTATACGGAGCCGCTAAGTTTTTAGCGCGGAGGGTAAAGATAAAAAGAATTGACCGCCTTGGCAGGAAAATTGTCTTTCAATTCTTGCCTGATTCAACTGCTTACCTGAAGGGATTGCCACGTTTATTGGAGCGATATTCCGGCTCTATTACGCCGCAGGGGATAATGAGCCTCTATTTATCATCAAAGGGAGAGGCTGAGGTTCTTAATGAAACTATATTAATCTTGAAGGAGTTGTCTTTAATGTAATATAACCTGGATTATTCATAAAAAATGTCGATTATTAATAGATATTACATCGAAAACGAAATAGTCAATTGAATCGCTATAGGAATCAGTGTAAAATATTGATTTAAAAAGAAGCATTATAAATATCGACATTTTTTATGAATAGTACAGGTTAAATGATAGGTCGTAAAAGAGAAAGATTCAGGCTTGGTTTTTTGGGGTTGTCTATTTGTCTGGCTATCCAGTGTGGAAAGGCAGAGAAAGAAATTGAACCTGTAGTCTATGATCTGAATAAGCCCGATAAACAAAACTCTGTTATTTTAAAAACAGAGGACTCTTTTTATCTTAATTCTGATTTTGAACAATATGTTTCACTTACTACCGATGATAATTTACGGATGTCATCAATAATTTTGAGCCGCCTATTTGACAGTTTTATTGAGGAGAAAATTTTACTGCAAGACATAAAAAATCAGGATATTTCTTTGAGTGACAATGAGATAAAGAGATACATTACCAGTCTGTCCCGACAGTTGGGGAATGAGGAGAGAAATACAACAGATGAGATTGGCTCTAAAATACTTTTTGAGAAACTCTTGATAAATAAGTTTTTTGCTGAATTGACAAAAGATATTAACGCCAGTCCGGAAGAGATCGATGATTATTATGAAAAAAACAAACGTGAATTTCTAAAGCCGGAAATGATCAAAGTCAGCCAGATATTACTGGATGCAGAAGATGAGGCTGTTTCAGTTTTAAAAAAGGTCAAGGATGCTCCCGAGGAATTATTTGGAGAAACTGCCCGTTTGATTTCAGTGGGTGTGGAAGCAAAAAATAACGGAGAAATGGGGATTTTTGAGTTAGGGCAACTGCCGCATAAAATGGAGAAAATTATCTTTGCTTTAAAGGTAGGGGAAGTAAGCCAGGTGATGGAGTCTTCTTATGGATTTCACATTTTCAGGCTTGATGATAAATATCCGGCAGAACTTCTTTCTAAGGAAGATGTAGCATCTGAGATCAAAGTGAAAATTTTTGATATTAAAGTCAGGGATTTTATAGGAAAATACATAAAAGACCTTAAATCCAAAATGGAATGGAGTTTTTATCCCAAAAAGCTTCCTTTTCCTTATCAGAGGAATGATAATGAATAAATTAAGACTTATGAGCTTTTGTGTCCTGATATTTTCAAGCATGATATTTATAAAAGCCCAGGGCACAATAGAAGCGATTGTAGCTATTGTTAATGATGACGTTATTACTCTTTCCGATTACAAGAGAGAGCAGGAGTTACTATACCAATCTTTGCAGTCCCAAATGCAAGGGGAAGAATTTGAGAATCAGTATAGATCAATGCGTAAGCAACTGCTGGACAAGATGGTCACAGAATTACTGCTTTCACAGGAAGCTGAAAAAAAAGGCATAAATGTTAATGAACAATTGAAGATGATGATCGAGAATATAAAAAATGAAAACAATATCGGATCAGACCAGGAGTTGATACAGGCTTTTACGCAGCAGGGAGTGGATTTTGACGTTTGGAAAGAGGAAAATAGAAAAATGCTGCTGCGCCAGGGGGTGATATATTCTGAAGTAGGGAGCAGTATAGTTATAGATGATTCAGAAATCGTCAATTATTATAAACAGCATCCTGAGTTGTATACTGAACCGGTAGAATTTACCCTGCAGGCGGTTTATGTTTCGTCAGAAGGCAAGATCGAAGAGGAGATCCAAGGCAAAAAAGACGAGATCCAAGGAAAGTTGGATGCTGGGGAGGATTTCAGTACTGTAGCCAGTGAATACTCTGAAGGGCCTGAAAAGGATTCAAACGGCGATTTGGGTAGTTTTAAAAGAGGAGAACTGGCAAAGAGCCTGGAACAGGCGGTTGAGGGATTGAAAGCAGGAAAACTGACCCCCTGGATAGAAACCCCCAATGGATGGTATATCCTTAAACTGAAAGATAGGAAGGAAAGCCATCTTAAAGCATTTGACGAATGCCGGGGGGAAATCGAGGAGAAACTGTTTGCAGAGAGAAATCAACAAAAACTCCAGGAATATCTGCAGAAATTAAAGAAAAGCAGCTACATCAAGATACTTATACCAGATCCAATTGACTTTAAGTAGGCTAAGTTGAAGAAAACACATTTGAGTCTTATATTTCTAATTTTTTTATTCTGTATATCATGTAATAAACATGAGCCTGCTTTTAATTTGAGCGAGGAATTAGAGTATGCTGATAAAAAAGGAGATATTTTTGTTCTTGATTACCTGGCTGAAGAATCAGATGATTTTTTAGCCAGGGGGTGGAAAAAGCTACATAATAGAGCTTTCAGGCTTGGGGCTTACCCATTTTCAAAGTTAAAATTTATTATTTCCAAGCGAAGGCCTTTATATTTATTTATTTCCTGTTCCCGGGATAAACAGATTAAATATCCTGCAGAAAAGCTGCTTATAAAAATAAACAAAAAAGATCTTACTCATATAGATTTAAAGAAGAAGGAAATTAATAATATCAGAGTTCCAATTTCTTATGAATTTGTTGAGAATGGAGAGAATACTGTTGAAATTTATTACACTAATGATAAGAAGCCGGAAGTAAAGTCTTTTTCTTCCCAAAAAAAGAAAAGAGAGTTTTCTCTAAGATTTAATAAACTGCTGATCTCCTCGCATAACGATTTAAGCTTTACAAAGCAATTTATTAATGAAAAAGCGAGCCTCCTTGAAAAAGATAAAGATGGTTTTGTCCAGAAAGTTCCGAGTGTGATTGATTTTTACTTTAACCTGCCGGACAAGTGTATATTTGAGGCCCAATATAAATATCATCCCTCCAGCCATTTTGTCACACAAAATGACAATTTAAAGCTAAAAGTTTCTCTTCAAAAACCAGACAAGAAAGAGCAATTTATTTATCAAGCTTTGTTAGACAAAGATGCAGTCAATAAAAAGTTCAAAATTGACCTGGCTGAGGAAAAGGGGGTGACAAGAATTCGCTTATGGGCTGGAAATATTGAAAACAATAATGCTCAGGCAGGTTTTCTGTCCTGGTCAAAGGCTTCATTGCTAAAAAAGGGAAAAGAAATAAAGAAAAAGGAAAACAATAAAAGGGATTTAAAAAAACTCAGGCAATTTATCTCTGAGAAAAACACAATCGTGATAATTTTAGATGCAGCCCGGGCAGATCATTTTTCTCTATATGGATATTTTCGTCAAACTACTCCAAATATAGACAAGTTTGCTCAGGGAGCAACTGTATTTTTTAATGCTTTTAGCGAGTCCTTATCTACTCGTTGCAGCATTGGGACTCTTTTTACTGGTTTTCCCCTTTCAGTGACTTCTTTAATAAAGCTCAAAAGCAGGCTTCCTGAAAAGCTTGTCAGTCTTGCCGAGTTATTCAAAACAAATAAGTTCAAGACTACGGGCTTTACTGGGGTGGGAAATATAGGTTCAGCCTTTGGCTTTGATAAAGGGTTTGATGAATATTTTGAGCTTTATAAGGAAAAAGAATTTTACAGGAAATCTCAAGAATATCTGCCCTATCTTTTTCCCTGGCTTGAGTCGAACAAAAGGAAAAAATTCTTTTTGTATATCCATTTCAAAGAACCTCATGCAATTTATATCCCCTTGTCTCCTTTCCAGGGTATGTTTTCTCAACATTTTAATAAAAAAGTAGACTTGACAAAAATTAAGTTTATCGGCCCAGGACTGACGGATGAAGAAATTGAATATGTCAGAGCATGTTATGATGAAAACTTAGCCAGTGCGGATTCTGTTTTTGGAGATTTAATCCAGAAAATAAAGGAATTAGGGTTGCTTGAGGAATCTATCATCATTGTAACTGCTGATCATGGTGAATTACTTGGGGAACACGGAGGCCTTTTTAGCCATGGCAGCTATTTTGGGGAAGGGGGGATCCATATACCATTGATTATTAGATTTCCTGAAGATACTCCTGTTAGTATCATTGAGAAAAGCGAGTCCTTAGTGAAAACCTCTGATATCTTTGCAACCCTGGCAGATATCTATCAATTTAAAATTCCCAAGGAATTAATTTCCGGTAAAAGTCTGCTGCCTTTAGTTTTAGGTGCTGATAAGGAAGTCAATTCCCATGTCATTATAGAGAAACGGGAAGCGTCTGATTATTGTTACAGATCAAAGAAATACAAATTAAATTATTGGAAGAAGATTCAAACGGAATTTTATGATTTAGAAAAAGATCCCAAGGAAAGAAACAATTTATTTAACAGAGATAACATTATAGCAAATTTTATGTTGGCAGATTTAAAAAGGTGGCTAGCCAGGCAGAAAAAGATTAGGGATTTGATATTTGAAGGTGTAATTTCGGAAGAAGAATCTGAGAATAGACAAATTGATAAAAAGACTTTGGAAAATTTAAAAGCTTTGGGGTATATTAAATAGCCTGATCTATTCATAAAAATTGCCAATGACGTACTTAAATAAAAACAATAACAAATTTTATCATTGGCTCTTTTTACTCTACGAGCGAGCCGATCTTACCGCATCTGCTTCGTTACAGGGTATTCGCAGTAGAATCTACAGCTTCATACCCTGTGCCTCGTATCTGCGGCAAGCTTGGCTCGTGAATAATTCAGGATAATAGAGAAGAAAATGAAGAAAAGAACATATGCTGGCATTTTTATTATTTTTACTGCAGTGATTGCTTTATATTTTTTTTATAAACACGAAAAGAAAATCCCGATTAACCCAGTTATTGTTATTGGATTGGATGGGGCGGACTGGAATATTCTTAATCCCCTCCTTAGAAAAGGTGAGCTTCCCAATTTAAATCGTTTGATCAAGGGAGGTAGTTCTGGGGTTCTCCATACTATCCGGCCTACAAAATCTCCTGTTATTTGGACATCTATAGCTACAGGAAAGACAATGTTAAAACATGGGGTGCTGGATTGGACCTATGTAAAAAAAAATAATATTGAGATTCCCTATAATGTTGATGACCGCAAAGTTAAAGCTGTGTGGAAAATACTCAGTGAGCAAAATTTTTCCGTAGGGAGCATCAATTGGTATTGTACTTTTCCTGCAGAAAAAGTGAATGGATATGTTATTTCTGATCGCTTTCGCATAGGAGTTGATAAATTTTTGGATGGAGATGAGATTACTTTTCCACCTGAGCTTAATAAGAAGTTATATCCAAAAGTAATAAAATTTGAAGATAAGCAGTATGGGAGATTGAAACGGGAAGAGAAGATAGTTGATTTTTTAAACAAAAGCAGAAGCGAGAAGATCGAGATACCTCAAAACCGTGATATTCAGTTAAGACGGTTTAGAAGATATTTTATTCAGGATAAATCCATTGAAAATGTATCATTGTTTCTGCTTAATACTGTACCGGTTGATTTTTTTGCAGTTTATTTTCGCCTTATAGATACAACATCGCATTTTGCTTCGATTTTTATTAAAAAGGGATTGCGTAATAAGTGGGCTACAGAAAACAAAAAACTGGGGGGGCCAAGTCCCGAAACAGAAAAAATGCTTTATGAAGACACAGCAAACATAATGAAGTCGATATACCGGTATATGGATAATATTGTCGGCCGTATTATAGAAAAAGCAGAGGGAGATACAATATTTGTTGTAATCTCGGACCACGGCTTTAATTTTAGTATTAAGGGTTACAATCATTATGGCACACCTGAAATTCCTCATGGGATCATTATTTTAAATGGACCGGGCATTAAATCTGGTTATAAAATAAGCAATTCTCATGTTTATGATATAACCCCGACATTACTTCATCTTTTTGGGCTTCCGGTCGCCCGGGATATGGATGGTAAAGTAATTTTGAGTGCCCTTGAAAAAAAGCGTAAGGTTAGATATATACAAACTTACGAGACAGAAACCTTAAAGCAAAAGCACAAAAAAGAGAGAAAATCGGATAAAAAAGTTATGGAGGATTTAAAAAGTTTAGGCTACATCAAGTAATACAAACCGCAGCAGAGATGACGGTTGTCCACATTCCATCTTTTCCTGCATCTATTTTCACTTTTTATCTTTCTTTTCCTTTTTAGACGGTTTCAGGCCCACAGGTTCTGGTTCCTTAAAGTTTATTTTTTTAGAGATCGTATATTCTCCGGCCAGGATGTATTGAGATCCCTTTGATTTAATATAAATTTTGGCTTCAGCGGTGCTCCAGGCCGGATTGTTTTTAAAGTGAGCCAGATTTTTTCCTTCACACCCTATGAAACTCTGCATGCTTATTGTTTCGCTGGTTTCTCCGGGTTGTACCGCATTTCCGCCTATTCCCGCTACAAAGTTATCTCCTAGGTTTTTGGTTTCATTAATAAACTTAAAAATGGCATTACAGTAGACGTAGGTAAGCGGCTTTTCCCCGACATTTTTTATCTTGAAGTAGATAGCCGGAACCAGGATCAGTTTTGGAGGCCATGGCTGGTAATATTTTTTTTCCCATCCCGTGTCAACATCTATCAGTTCGACAGAGGCTTTTAGTTCTTCTGCCGGCATAGATTTGAAACAACTATTTCCTAATAGGATTATAAATATGAATATAGAATTCAGTCCGACGGATAAGATAGATTTCCAATGATTATTCATCGCATGTCTCCTATATGATAATATAAAGGAACTGAAAAAAATGTGCAAATGATATTATTGTACAATCTCGGAGGCAAAGACTGCCTCCAGGTCATACTCTGAGATTAGGTGAAGGTTTTTTTTCAGGACTTCTAATGTTTCCGGCGATGGGTGGCAGATGCCGATGGCCTTTCCGTTTTGCCGGGCTTTATCAAAGAGCTGGAGTAATTGACTTTTAATATATTCCTCATCTAACTTAGTATCTAGAAAGACGTGCCGAAAGGCGGAAGGAATTCCCATCTGTTGGGCAATATCATAGGCTACCGAATCCGCAGTCGTGCGGCTGTCAACAAAATATAAGTCCTTTCCTTTTATCTGTCCCAGGATAACACCCATCAGGTTTTGGTCGGAAGTAATTTTGGAACCCATATGTGTATTTATCCCACTTATATATGGGATATCTTGTATGCAGAAATTAATAGTTTTAATGATCTCTTCATGGCTCATATTGGAATGAATGATACCTTCTGTGTGATTGTTGTCATAGATATTATTAAGGGATTCGAGGGGAAGGTGCAGGATTACCTCCAGGCTATTGCTGTGAGCAATACTTGCTGTTTCTTTTGCCAGGGGGCTGAAAGGAAGGACTGCTATGGTCAGGGCTTGACCTAAAGAACAAATTTTACTTAAAGAGTCTAAGCTGTAGCCCATATCATCAACGATAATAGCCACTTTATTTTTTGCAGTTTTGGGAATTTTAGGCGGCTGTTTTTCTAATCTGCAGAAAAAAAGCAGTGAGATCAATTCCCCCTTCCCCTCTACTTTCCACAAATAGTACTTGATATCCTGATCCTGGTCTCTTTTTCTAATAGAGATAGATGCCTTAACCCGGCTTAGTTCTCTCTGTAGACGAGGATCCAGCTTCTTGTATCTGGCAGGAGTGACCTCGATCATAATATGATGAATTCCTTCCTGATCTCTATACTGGCTAATTGAATCTTTTTTAATATTCAGGGAGGACAGGCGTTCCAGAACAATTTCCCAGAGAGATCTGTCATCAAGGGTTACTGCTTCTTTTTTATGGAAGGGAGGTTTATGGAAAGAAGAGAAAAGAAAAGATTTTTCTCCTTTTTTCCATCCGATATAATCCAGGCCTGCCAGAGAAAATACAGCAAGCAGGATCAGGGTTGTATAAAGAAGGCTGGATTTACTTTTCTGCATGAATAGTCCGGGTTAATTAGGAATTATTTTATATGTTTCCTTTAAGTAAGTGCTGGAGTCCCGGAGGGTGCTGTCGATTTTTATATCCGGCTCTATTCCTTTTTGCCATAATTTTTCATTTTTATTAAGTTGAAAGATGGCTGAGGTCAAGATAATTCCGCTTCCGTCTTTCATGAGGAAGAAATCCTGTTTAGCAGCTAATCCAAGTGTCCTGGCACCTATGACCTTGACTTTTGCGTGGTTTTTTAAAACGCCTGCAACGATTTCCGCTGGTCCTATAGTTGCTGGGTTTGTCCAGATCACTAGGGGAAGTTTTTTTAGTTCAGCGTTTTCCGGGCAGGAAATGTACTCTTTTTCCTTGTTATTCCCTTTAAAATAGCCGACATTGTTTTTTTGCAGAAATAAATTAATAAATTTTATTGCCTCTGGAATTGTCCCTTCCCAACAGGTCCTTAAATCCAGGATCAAGATTTTTTTCTTGCCTTTCAGCCCGGGAAGTATGTTTTTTTTCAGCATTTTGACTAAGGGGGGAGAAAATGAGTGAATTTTCAGTATTCCGCTGGTTTCATCTGCCGGGGAGAAAAAAAAGGGGGTTTTATAAAGAACCTTGCATTCCAGGTTGATTGCGGTGTTTTTTTGTGAGCGGATTAGTTTTAAGTTAACTGTTTGCTTTTGCTTATGTTTCAAGTAAAGATTAGCTTCCAGCATGCTCATGGTTAAGGTGGACCTTCCATCTATTGCGCTGACGGATTCTCCCAGCTTTAGTCCTTCTAATTCAGCTGGAGAATTTTCCTTTATACCTAAAATTACAGGAAATGTGCCATAGGTTTTATAGAGCACAATCCCAGGTTCTTTGAGGTCAGGGTCCTGCCGTTGTTGATACCTTGTTATAATATCTTTATTAAGATAGCTGGACAGGCTGTCTAAAGAATCTACAAGCCCTTTAAATGCTCCTTCCATTGTTTTGTCCGGGTTTGGTTTTTCGACATAATTTTCTTTTACTAGATAAATAACATTAGCTAAAAGTCCGAAAGGTTTGTCAGAATCAATACCAGGAGAAAGACCTGAGAAAATGCCTCTTTCCAGCATAAAAAACAAAGCAAAGGCAACTGATAATGTTATAAGTATTAATCCTGTTCGTTTTTTAATCATCTGTCCTTATGTTTACCGCCTTGATTTTATCATCTTCTTTTAAGCCATTGCAAGGGGTTAAGGGGTTTAGTTTTGAAACGTATTTCAAAATGCAGGGTTGTGCCTTTCATAGAGCCGATATCTCCTACATAAGCAATGGGGTTACCTGCTGTGACCACATCCTCCTTTTTCACCAAAGCTTCAGAGCAGTGACCATAGAGAGAATAATATGACATTCCATGGTCGATGAGTATCAAATTACCGAATCCAGGGAGGTAGTCCGAGAAAAGAACAATTCCCGGATGAATAGCTTTCACAATCAAATCATCCTGAGGAGAGATTTCTATTCCTTTACTTGCAGTAATAGTGTTGTATCTGGGGTGCCGTATATTACCGAACTTGGTGACAATTTTTCCCGAGATCGGCCATGGGAGTTGACTTTTTTTTTCATAAAGAGGGATTATTGTGAAGGGAAGATCGACCTTGTCTTCCAGAAGATTTTTTAATAGGTTCTGGAGCTGCTCGGCTCTTTCTATTTGCTCTATCATCGTCTGCTGGTAAATTTGCTTATTCTGGGCGATTTCTTTGATCAGGTCACGCTGGTTTTTTTCCTGAACTAGGAATTCTTGTTGTTTATTTGCAGCTTTTTGAATTAATTGTTCAATTTCACTTGTTTTTTCTGCTAGTGTTTCCCTGGAGCTGCTTAATTCTTGCAGAGTTTTAAAGTATCCAGTGATTATTTGTTCTTCATGTTGGGCCAGGAGAGTAAGATTCTTGTTCTGTGACAAAAGGCTGTCAATCTTGTCAGCATGTAGGAGAAGGTCGAAATAATCGAAATTCCCGAATTTGTAGAGGGCTACCAGGATTTTAGCAATGGAATCTTTTTTTTTATCCAGTTCAGTTTGTAGTTTGGCGATTCTTTTTTGGATTCCGGAGAGTTCTGAGGAAGTTCTTTCTCTTACAGTGTTAAAATAGGAAATTTCGTTTCTGAGTAGATTTTTCTGAAGCCCGAGTTTGCTCAGACGTGAAAGAACCGAAGACTCTCGTTTTGTCTCTTTTTCGATTTTTGACTTTAAGGAATTTATTTGAGTAGCAATTTTGTTAAGGCGTTTTTCATATTCAGATGCATCTTGAGGAGCAAGAGCAGTTACCGAGTAGAAAAATAAAATCAACAGAATAAAAACCTTATTTTCTGGTAACATAGACAATCCCTCCGGCCAGTCCGATTATAAGCATAAATGCCACATCAATAAGGGCAAATGAAAATGCCGATCCGGGAGCGACACCGTAAAATTCAAAAATTTCAATATAGGAACCTTCTCTAAGACCAAGCCCATTAATAGTAATGGGAATCAGCTGGATAAGCAAAACAATTGGAATAAAGATAAAATAGTCGAAGAACTGAATTTGAAGATGCAGGGCTTTGCCGATAAGGAAAAAATGCAGGATTACATTTATTTGGAGAAGAAAAGCCCAAAATAGAGTTTTAGCCAGGGCAATTTTTTTATCTTTATATTGAAGTATGATGATTTTAAAATCAAAGATTTTAGATTTAATCTTTGTCAGGAGTTTTATATCAGGAATTTTTTTTATTAACCTATCGGCAAAGGGGGAAAAAAAAATAGAGATCAGAAGCAGGCCTAGCAGTCCGAGCAATAGAGAGATCCAGACGACTGGTATTTCCTGTGCTATACTGATGCGGAAAAAAGAAGCGACTGAAGCGAATACTAGCAGTATAATAATCCCGCTCAAGCGCTCTACAAGAATTATCGCAGATGATTTTAGAAGGGTCTGTGAATAACGGCTGCCGTCGTGGATGCGGCTTACGTCCCCGCCGATACGGGAAGGAAGAAAATTGTTAAAAAATGCTCCGACCAAGTAGGATTTTGCCAGAAAACTGAGGCGAGCATGATCCCCCTGGGCTTTGATAAGGATCTGCCAACGTAAGGCACTGATCAAAAGCCCTAAAGCATGTAGGAGAAAGGAGGTTAGAAGCCAGAATGGGTCTGCTCCTTTTAATATATTAAGAGTTTCTGTTATTGAGGTTTTGTATGTCAACAGGATAATGATAAGGGAAAAACTAAAAATAAATTTTAGTATGAATTTTATGATTCTTTTGTTCTTCAACATTTTTTATGAATAATTAAGGTTGTAATATTTTTATCCTGCAAGCGTCTTTATGAAAATAAGGATGATGATAACTGCTATCGGAACAAGAAATTTTATATCAAAAACCCACAGCCCTTTGAGCCAGAAGCGGGAGTTGCCATGAGAGATTTCTTTGAGTGCGTTTTTTACTTTCCAGGTATGGACAAGGAAGAGGCTTATTAGCAGCCCTCCGACTGCCAGCATAATATTTCCGAAGACAAGGTCCATTTTTATCATATAATTAAATTTGGTAAGAAACTTTACTCCCCCGCTTGAAAGCGCTGAAGGAATCCCCAGCAGAAAAGAGACGATTCCGATTAGAGTTGCGGCTTTTGTACGGCTCCACTTTCTTTCGTCGACCAGGTAGGCGGTTGGGACCTCAAGCATTGATATGGTAGAGGTCAGGGCGGCAATCAGGAGTAAAGCGAAAAAAAGTATTCCGAAGAAATAACCACCGGGCATTTTGGAGATAATGATAGGGAAGACCTGGAACATCAAACCTGTGCTGACTTCGAATTCCTGTTTAAATTTATCAGGAGTCAATTGCAGGGTATTGAAGAGAGTCGGGAAAATGATGATTCCTGCCAGTATGGCGATGAGAGTGGTGGATAAACAGACCCAGCCGGCGGATGAGACAAGATTGTCTTTTTTTGATATATAACTTCCGTATGTCATCATTGTCCCCATCCCCAGGCTGAGAGAAAAAAAAGCTTGGCCGATGGCGAAGAGGATGACTTTGAGATTGAAGTCAGAAAAGTCCGGTTTGAGGTAAAATGACAGACCGGGGCCTGCACCTGGGAGGGTTACGGCTCTTACAGCCAGTATAATAATGAGAACGAAGAGCACGGGCATGAGGATCTTTGACCAGCGTTCTATTCCTCCTTTCACTCCTTTTGAGATCACATAACTCGTCAGCCCGATTATTATGAATAAGCAGATCAAGACTTCCAAAGGGTTGGCTGCAAATTTTGTGAAGATCGCTGCAGAATTGTTCCAGCTGACTTGGCCGCGGAAGGCTCCGGTAATGGTTTTATAAAAATAGCCGGCTGCCCAGCCTGCGATGATCGAATAATAAGAAAGGATAAATACACCGGTTACAACCCCCATATATCCGACCAGTTTCCAGGGAGTGTGTGGTTTTATAAAATTGAAGGCCCCGACCGGATTTTTCCGGGTATGGCGTCCTATTGTCAATTCTGCCAGCATAACTGTAAATCCGATGAAAAAAACCGCTAATAGATAAGAAAAGACAAATGCCGCTCCTCCATTTAATCCTACAAACAGGGGAAAACGCCATATGCTTCCTAGTCCAATTGCAGAGCCGGATGCTGCAAAAATAAAAGCAATTTTAGAGCCCCAACTTCCGCGGTCGCTTGATTCTGGGTTGTTCATTCCGCTCTCCTTAGAATTATTAACCTATTAAGGTTAAATGTTTTCTTCATTTATTTCCATATTTTTTATCATAAATAGAAGAGATTCGTAAAGAGTAAATATTTTGCCATAAATCCGCTTAAAATCGTTGGAGAAATATTCGGACATCCATGACATTAGTGTGGGTGGGTCCGGTGAAGATCAACCCGCCCGCCTGTCTAAAAAAATTGTAGGCATCATTATTATTTAGAAATGTATTATATTCCAGGGAAAGTTTTTGTGCCTTATCCGCTGTTACAGGTGTGATCCAGGCACCCGCAGCATCAGTCGGGCCGTCAATCCCGTCTGTACCAAGGCTGAGGATCAGCCATTTATAATCTTGCTTATTTTGTGCCATTTCTCTGAGAGATGCCAGAATAAATTCCTGATTCCGTCCCCCTTTCCCCTTTCCCTTTACGGTTACCGTCAATTCACCACCTGAAAGAAGGCATATTATTTGAGGAACAAATGACCGGCGTGGCCTGATATTGGGAAGCAAAGAAGTATATTTTTTTGCTGTTTCTCTGGCTTCTCCTTGGTCGGATGAAGTAATGATCACAGCTTCATATCCCAAATTTATTGCTGTCTTCCTGGCAGCTATTAAAGCCTTTTTATTGTCTCCGATAACAAAATTGAAGACTCGCGAAAATATTTCATCCTCCTTTCGTCGAGTCTCTTTAAGCTGGCCATGTATTCCTTTTTCTATGACCCGGACTACAGAATCGGGTGTAGAATTCCATAAATGGTGTTTTTGTAAAACCCGGCAGGCATCTTTATAGGTCGAGTAGTCCCAATATGTGGGCCCGGAAGCGATAGTGCTGAGGTCATTGTGGATAACATCTGAGATGATGAGACTGACTACAGTGGCTGGATAGGCAGCAGCAGCCAGCCCTCCTCCTTTGATGTCAGATATATGTTTACGGACTGTATTTAATGATTTTATATCAGCACCAGCCTTTATCAGTTTATCTGTTACAATCCTTTTTTCCTCCAGAGATATATCCCCGGAAGGCAGGCAGATTTGAGCTGATCCTCCTCCGGATATAAGCACGAACAAAAGATCCTTTTTATTTAATTTTTTCGCTATTTTAAGGATGCTTACTGCCGCTTTTAAACTCCTTTCGTCCGGAAGCGGATGAGAAGCGGGATAAGCGGCAATTTTTTTCAAGGATATTTTAGTGCCGGGAAGATAGAGAAAAATTCCTCCTTTGATCTTACTTCCTACCACATTTAAAAGGCCTGCTGCCATAAAAGGCGCAGCTTTGCCGATAGCAATCAGATAAATTTTCTCAAAAGCGTTCAGGTCAAAGCTTTGGTCCATTATTTTAAGCTTTTGTCCGTCAAGGGATACAGATTCCCGCATAAGCTTCTCCGGTTCTACAGCTTTAAGGGCAGCTTGATATATTTTCTGAGCACTTTGAAGCAGGTCCGGATTTGGCATTACGATGAAATTTTATACATTTCACCTGGTTTTGTCTACAATAAATCAGCTCATGATTTTACAATGAGGGCGCGGAGGACACTGAGGAAACAGATTAAAGCGATAAAGCATTAGACACGGATGGACGCGGATTTACACGGATAAGGGTGCTTTTTCTTTTTTGGCTTGCATCCAAAAAACAAAAAGCACTTTTTAGTTTTGGGCAAGGCCCAAAAGTAAATCGTTCACTCCCATTTCCCGATTTTTACTTCGCTGAGCGAAGTGATGAAGGGTTGATTAGTTTTGCCAATTCATTGGGAAAACTAATCAACGTCTTTGTCTTATCCGTGTCCTCTGTGTCCATCCGTGTAAAATTTTGTTTTTCAGGGTGTTTTCGGATCATGAAAAACTAGGGAGAACTTATGTTCCATCCTGTATTCAATATTTTTGTCAAATGTGTTAAGATATTCCGTGAGTTAAAATTGAGGCACATCATGGCTGCTGATTGGAAAGCGAAATTAACAAATTATTTCGAAGAATCAAGGATTATTCAAACAAGTATAATGGAAACGCTGGATAATTTTAATCATTTCTGTGAATTTGTTGTAGAGCCCGCATTCGAGGCCTTAAGTGAAGAATTGCTGCAGTTTAGGATAAAAACTAAATTGATGAGGGTTAAAGGCAGATCGATTGCTATACGGATAAATTATGCTGGTTCTCGAATTGATAATTTTAACTATATTATCTCTCTACCCAAAAAATCTTTTGAGCTGAAATTATGGTTAAAAATAAAGGGGAGAAAGGATAAGAAGAGTCCCTGCCAGGAAAAAGTTGAGCCTTTTATGAATGATGTTGAATATAGCGATATTCTGAACCTTGACCAAAATGACCTCATCCAGGATATTATTAAGCATTACCGCAACTTCAATTTTGAAGCCCTTGCCAGGGTATAGCCCTTATCCTGGATTATTAAGGAAGCGATGAGTGATTCAGTTGGCATTTGCAGTTAATAATGCAGGATGAAAAAAGAAAGATGCATTATTCGGTTCCCTGTCTGGAAAAGATCCCATTTATTTCACATGGATTCGGGAGTAGGTATTTTAATAAACAATTGCCGTCTAAAAACATACAGGGTAAAAAGCCTAAGTGTGTTTTTTTAGATCAGATACATTCGGATATTATTCATGCGGTGGCAGAGCTTCCGGATAAAAAATGGAAGGGAGATGCTTTACTGACTGACCGTCCAGGCTTTTTATTGGCAGTTAGAACTGCCGATTGTCTGCCTGTGCTGCTGGTTGACAAGAAGAAAAAGGTGGTCGCTGCTCTACATTGTGGGTGGAGGGGGACAAAAAAAAAGTTGGCTGAAAAAGCAGTTAAAGCAATGGCGGCTTTGTATAAATGTGAAAGATCTTCCCTGTTAGCGGCTTTAGGGCCATGTATAGAACAGGATTGTTATGAAGTGGGGGAGGAGGTCAGAGAAAGCTTTAAGGATGCCGGCATAAGGGATGATTTCTTTTTATCAAGCGCGGCTAAAAAGGGCAGCTACTATTTTGATTTAAAGCAAGCCAATCGTTATCAACTGCTTAAAGCTGGGCTGAAACCAGAAAATATTTTTTCAGTCGATCTCTGTACCTATTGTGAAGAAAGCCTGTTTTCCTACAGGAGAGACGGGTTTAAGGCAGGAAGGATGGTAAATTTTATCGGCTTGTTATATTAACCTGAATTATCCGCGAGCCGAGGGGAAATCTTGTTAGCCCGGATTATGCACGAGTCGAGGTTGCCGCTGATGCAGAAAAGACAGTAAAACCAGGAAAACCAGGGCCATAAGAGCTAATCGTCATTCCGGCGAAAGCCGGAAACCAGGATAAAGACAGAAAATAGAAAATAGAAAAACCGTGAAATGTGAATTGTTAAATGTTATGGTAAAAGATTTGCATATAATGAAATTCTGATGTGGCTGAAGCGGGCCCAAGCCACAACTGAATTTCATCCACATCCAAATTTTTTATGAATAGTTCAGGATAGTTGCTTTTTTGAATAATTTTTTATATCCTTGATTTGAGGGAGAAAATGAAAGAAAAATACTCAGGAATTTCTATTCCAGAATTAAGTTTGTTTAAAAAAGGGAAAGTGAGGGATGTCTTTGATCTTAAAGATAAATTGCTTTTTGTAGCGTCAGACCGAATATCCGCCTTTGATTTTGTCCTTCCGTCACTTATTCCGGAAAAAGGTAAGGTATTGACTCAGATATCAAAATTCTGGTTTGAATTTACATCATTGGCCTGTCCTAATCATTTTGTGACTGATGATATTAATAAATACCCAGAATACCTGTACAAGTATAAAGATAAATTGGATAAGAGATCTATGCTGGTTAAAAAAACGGAAGTAATCCCGATCGAGTGTATAGTGAGGGGTTATATCTCTGGTTCCGGGTGGAAGGATTATAAGGCTTCAGGGAAAATCTGCGGAGCAAAACTCCCGTCAGGGTTGAAGGAATCAGCCCAGTTGGAGGATGTTATTTTTACTCCTTCGACCAAGGCGGAAGAGGGCCATGACATAAATATATCTTTTAAGGAAATGCAGAAAAGAGTTGGAACGGAACTTGCGCTGAAAATAAAGAGAGTAAGCATTGAACTCTATCAGAAAGCATCTCTTTTTGCCCTGTCAAAAGGGATCATTATCGCTGACACAAAATTTGAGTTTGGGCTGATGGAGGATGATCTTGTTTTGATTGATGAAGTCTTTACTCCAGATTCATCCCGGTTCTGGCCGATAGCGGATTATGCCCCAGGCCGCTCGCAGGCCAGCCTGGACAAGCAGTTTGTCCGCGATTATCTATTAAGCACAGAGTGGGACAGAAAATCAGCCCCGCCCGAACTCCCAGATTCCATAATCGAGCAGACATCAAAAAGATATCAGGAAATTTTCCATTTATTGACTGGAAAGAAAAAGTTGTGATGAATGATCGAATCGATCTTCATATTCATTCAAACAAGAGTAGTGATGGGGATTTTTCGCCTTTTCATATCATTCATATGGCAAAAAAAACTGGTCTTAAGGCCATTTCCATTTCCGACCATGATACGGTAGCAGCCTATCCGGAAGCTCTAGCATTGGGAGAGAAAGCCGGGGTTGAGGTTATTCCCGGGATAGAGCTGAGCACTGTTTTTGACAGCCGTGAGTTTCATCTGCTGCTTCCCTTTGTGTTATGGGGAACAAAAGCCGTAAAGCGATTAGAGTCTGATGTAAGAAAGAGAAGAGGGTTGACAGCCAGGGAAAGGGTAAATAAACTCCGAAGGTTGGGATTCGATATCAGTTGGAAAGAGGTTATCCGGAAATCGAGGGGATTCCCCCCCCTGGGAGTTACTATTGCCCAGGTGCTGTTGGATAAGGGAGAAAAGGCGGGTGAGCCGGTGATAAATAAATACCTTGCTAGGAAAGAGATGGGATCAGCTCCCTATCTTTTTTATAGAGATTTTTTTATGGAAGGAAAGCCGGCTTTTGTGCCATCAAAAGATATATCCTTACTTGATGTTTTGGATATTGTCGATGAGACCGGCGGAGTGCCTGTGCTTGCCCATCCCGGGGCTCCCTTCCAGAAGGTGAATAAGAAAGACCTTTCTTTATTGAAAAGCCGGGGGCTGAAAGGCTTGGAAGTATATACTTCCTATCATAATGAGGAACAAACCCGCAATTATAAACATTTAGCGGAAGAATTTGACTTGGTTCCGACAACCGGTTCTGATTTTCATGGAACGATGAAGCCTCATATTACTTTTGGATCTGTCAAGGAAGGCGGGTACTGGATGATTGATAAATTGCGAGAAAGGAGGCCCTGAATGTTTAACTGGCTGGATATTGTTTTGCTTGTTATTTTGGCAATAACTTTGATCTTGGGTTGTATTAAAGGCCTGGTCAGGCAGTTAGTCGGCATCCTGGCTGTGATTATCGGCCTAATCTTGTCTCTGACCTATTATCACAGTGTTGGGACATTCTTCCGCCCTCTGGTGTCTAATGATTCCATTGCTCATTTTTTAGGTTTCTTGAGTATATTTCTTATTTTTCTGCTCTTGGGATGGTTGGTTTCCCGCATGTTTTCCAAAGTGATGAAAGGGCCATTCAAATTCCTTAACCATGTACTGGGGGGATTTTTTGGATTGCTGAAAGGAACACTTATTTGCGGGATAATTGTTTTTGCCTTTCTGGTCTTTGGGGTGAAGACTAAGGCCCTAGAAGGATCAATGATTGCTCCTTCTTGTTTAAAAATGACTAAAGTAGTGGTCGACCTTGTGCCGCAGGAGCTAAAAGATAAATTCAGGGATGCTTATCAGGGAGTGATTGGCCGGAGGGGGAAAAATGATGATAGAGAGTAGGCCTCTTTCTATCCATAAAAAAATGGAGATCCTGATAAAGGAACTTGTTGAAAAAGAACTTCCTATCAAGGAAGCCATAAAAGAATTTGAAAAGATCTATATTGAAACCGCAGGGAAAAAGTATAATGGAAATAAGACTAGAATAGCCAAAGCCCTAGGTCTCCACCGCAATACCCTGCATAATCTTTGTAAAACTCTTAAGATAAAATAGTTCGGCCTAAGTTAGCACTCTAATTCCCTGAGTGCTAAATATATTTATTTTTTCCTTGACAAACAGGGGTGAATAATTTATATTAGCAGTTCACAATTAAGACTGCTAACCTGGATTATTCACGAGAGCAAGAAAAAAATTTCAGTCTTAATTTTTGAAAGAATCTCGCATATCATTGAAAAGAAAATGATAATGAGAACATCGCCCTTTTTTTATGAGTAGTTCAGGTTAATTTTAAACAGGAGGTTTAAATGAAAGTAGTTCCTTTGTATGACCGTGTTCTTCTTAGAAGATTGGAAGAGCAGGAAGAAAAAAAAAGCGGAATAATTATTCCTGATACCGCTAAAGAAAAACCGCTTGAGGCTGAAGTTGTTGAAGTCGGAAAAGGACGGATTGAAGGAGACAAAGTGATCCCGCCTGAGGTCAAGAAAGGCGACAAAGTGCTTATTGGAAAGTTTGGTGGCACGGAAGTCACGATCGATGGAGAAGAACTTGTCATCGTTCGAGAAGAAGAAATCTTAGCAAAGATCTCTTAGCTAGAGATAAGGAGAAAATAAAATGGCTAAACAAATAACTCTTGGTGAAGAAGCCAGGCAGGCACTTTTAAAAGGTATTAATGCTTTAAGTAATGTTGTTAAGGAGACTTTAGGTCCCCGAGGAAAAAATATTGTCCTTGACAAAAAGTTCGGTTCCCCTACCAGCACCAAAGACGGTGTGACTGTTGCTAAGGAGATCGAGCTTGAGGATCCTATTGAGAATATGGGTGCCCAGATGGTAAAAGAAGTCGCTTCAAAGACTTCTGATGTGGCCGGGGATGGAACAACAACAGCTACTCTCCTGGCCCAGATAATTTATTCTGAAGGCCTTAAGTATGTAACAGCCGGAGCTAACCCTAATCTGATCAAAAAGGGAGTCGACCAGGCTGTCGAAGCAGTTGTTGCAGAATTGAAGAAGCAGAGCAGGGATGTCAGTGGTGAAATGATCTCCCAGGTAGGTTCTATCTCGGCTAATAATGATAAGTCGATCGGCAGTATTATAGCCGAGGCCATGGACAAAGTAGGGAAAGACGGGGTCATCACTGTTGAAGAGGCAAAAGGACTGGAAACCACCTTGGAGATCGTAGAAGGAATGCAGTTTGACCGGGGATATCTTTCTCCCTATTTTGTTACTGATCCCGATAGAATGGAATGTGTCCTGGAAAACCCTGTTGTTCTTTTATATGAAAAAAAGATCAGTAATCTGCGCGAATTTTTACCTTTACTGGAAAATGTTGCCAAGCTGGGGCGTCCGTTAATGGTAATAGCTGAAGATGTAGAAGGCGAAGCCCTGGCTACCCTGGTAGTTAACAAGCTTAAAGGCAGCTTTCAGTGTGTAGCAGTAAAAGCCCCGGGTTTTGGAGACAGGCGGAAAGCCATGCTCGAAGATATTGCTGTGCTGACAGGTGGAAAGGTTATTACGGAAGATATCGGAGTTAAACTTGAAAGTGTGACAGAAGATTGGCTGGGTGAGACCAAAAAAGTAGTTATTGATAAGGACAACACCACTATTGTAGAAGGCAAGGGAAATTCTGAAGATGTAAAGGCCCGGATAAAACAGATGAGGACCCAGATCGAAGATACAACTTCTGATTATGATAGAGAAAAACTTCAGGAAAGATTAGCCAAGATGGTCGGCGGTGTAGCCCTGATCAAAGTTGGAGCAGCTACTGAATCCGAGCTTAAAGAGAAAAAAGCCAGAGTCGAAGATGCCATGCATGCGACCAAGGCTGCTGTAGAAGAAGGGATCGTTCCCGGTGGAGGGGTCGCTCTCCTGAACAGCCAAAAAGGGCTTGACGCTCTTAAAGTTGAAGGAGATGCAAATATCGGTATCAATATCATCAAAAGGGCCTTGGAAGAACCTCTCCGGCAGATTGTGAATAATACCGGATTGGAAGGTTCGATCGTAGTAGAGAAAGTCAAAGAGATGGAAAAGGGAGTAGGATTTAATGCCCTTACTGAAAAGTACGAAGACCTTGTAAATGGTGGAGTACTTGACCCGGTCAAAGTCGTACGTACAGCTCTCCAGAATGCTTCCAGTATTGCTGGATTGCTCTTAACCACTGAGGGTCTTGTCTCGGATATTCCGGAAGAAGATAAGGGTTCTGGAATGCCGCAGGGTATGCCTCCCGGCGGAGGAATGTACTAAACTCTCGGGTTTTATCGCGAATTCAAGCCCCGGGCATATGCCCGGGGCTTTTTTTTTGCCATTTACTATTTTCCATTTTCTAAGTACTATATATATCGACATTTTTTATGAATAGTTCAGGACAGCCTAAATTATTCAAGCATGGACACGGGTAAATCCCGCAGAAAGCCATCCGGAACAACGCGGGCATGGTTCCTCGAGAGAATCTCGAGGAGAGCGTTGTGAGGACAGGAAGGGATTTCCCCGCTGGGGAAAATCCCTGTCTTTCGAAGGGACTTACCCGTGTCTATGCCTTACAACTTACTATTTGCTATTTTCTAACCTGGATTATTCACAAGTCGAGGTTGCTGCAGATGCGAGGCACAGGGTACGCAGCTGTGGTCCTTCACCGCAAGTGCCCTGTAACGAAGCAGATGCGGTGAGATCGGCTCGCCTGAATGGTAAAAAAATGGCGATTA
>JAUVXM010000070.1 GCA_030603565.1 Candidatus Aminicenantota bacterium | reverse complement strand
GAATTTTTATTAGGAGATGTGTTTGATAAGAAGGGAATCTATAGAGCATGTGTGCAAATCCCAAAGTATTATAGATGGAATTTCCTTTTGGCACCAAGCAAAAGCAGAGCTATCTATAAAAACGGATATTTTTATACTATTGAATCTGACAAGTATGAAGAAAATTTCTGGGTAAAACGGTATATAATAAAAATAAACATTTGATTCCCAAGAAAAGAATTTCCTATCGTGCAATAGGCTATTTTGTTTTTTGGAGGTTTTGTGTAAATTTTTGCAGGTCAATAATAAACCTTTTGTGAGAACCCTGACCGATTATTCCCTGGTTATCCCGGGCTGCAACTAAAAATTCAAGAGCTTGTCCTTCCTGTTTGATGAGGGTGGCTTCAGCTGTGACCTTTTTTCCCACAGGTGTAGCACGAAGATGTTCTATATCGACCTTTGTCCCTAATGTAGTCCATCCTTCCGCTAAATAGGTTTGAACTGCATCAAGAGCGGCGTTTTCCATTAATGCAATCATCATCGGAGTTGCCAGGACATCGACTATGCCGGAGCCGATAAATTTAGCAGTATAGGCTTCTTCGACAATAATAGACCTTGAAGCAGAAGTGTTCAAGGGTATTTTAAATTCCATATTTTTTCTCCTTCCACTATTCATAAGAAATGTCGATATATTTTATAGTTCTTTTATGCCAATATTTTACATTGATTACAACCGATAGACAATTAATCATTTCGTTTTTGCTGTAATCTTTATTAATAATCGACATTTCTTACCTTTCAGGCGAGCCGATCTTACCGCATCTACTTTGTTGCAGCGGATTCGCGGTGAAGGACCACAGCTTCATCCCCTGCGCCTCGTATATACGGCAACCTCGACTCGTGAATAATCCAGGCTATTTAATAAAAATGTCGATCTGTATGATACATATTTTTCCTAAATCTGGACAAATATGGGCAGAGTTAGTTACACTTATACTTTATTGGAAGATAAATGCTTCAAATTCAAAATTTACATTACTCAATAGGTGAGCTTGAGATACTGCAGGGTGTGTCCTGGGCGATAAAGCCAGGAAAAAGGGCAGCCTTGATAGGCCCTAATGGAGCTGGGAAAACAACCTTGTTCAGAATATTATGCGGTGAATTGAAACAGCAGAAAGGCAGAATTGTCAAACCCAAAAGCTACAACATAGGATACCTCCCCCAGGAAGAGATAGTACTTGACGAGGGAAGTGCGCTTGAAACAGTTATAGAAGGAAGGGGAGAGATTAGGGTTCTGGAAAAAAAGATATGTAAGTTACATAAAGCCCTGGAATCCTATTCTGATAGTCAGGACCGGGTGCTTGAAGAATTAGGAGAGCTGGAATATCGTTACGATGCCTTGGAGGGGTATAATATTGAAGCTGAATCCAAATCTTTCCTTTCCGGTCTTGGATTTTCTAAAAATGGGTTTTACCGTCCTTTATCAGAGTTAAGCGGTGGCTGGCGCATGCGGGCTTACCTTGCGAGACTGCTGGTCCAGAAACCCGATTTACTGCTTCTTGATGAGCCAACCAATCACCTGGACCTGCCTTCTCTTGAATGGTTGGAACAATACCTGCTTAGCTTTAAAGGCAGTATTATCATTGTTTCTCATGACCGGTTTTTTATTGACCGCCTGTCTCAGGAGATATATGAACTTGAGAGAGGGGAGCTGGAATATTATCCCGGAGATTATCATTTTTATGTAAGGAAAAAGGAACAGAACCAATTTCTCCGTAGAAAAAAATGGGAAGAACAGCAGTTGGAGATAAAGAGGCAGGAACACTTCATTGAAAGATTTCGCTATAAAGCCACAAAAGCAGCCCAGGTTCAAAGCAGGGTAAAGCAGTTGGAGAAGATGAAGAAGATCGAACCGCCTGTAGAAAAAAAGCGTTTTGGATTTTCTTTAAAGGTAGAAGAGCGAAGCTATAAAGATGTTTTGCAGATAAAAAATATGTCATTCCGTTATGAAAAAGATTGGATACTGCAAGATATCGATATACATCTAAGCAGGGGGGAAAATGCTGCCTTGGTAGGGGTAAACGGAGCCGGGAAAACTACATTGACTCGTCTTATTACAGGACAACTTGTTCCCCAACAAGGGGAAGTACACCTTGGAAAGAGAACTAAAGTCGGCTATTATGCTCAGCATCAGGTGGATACTCTTGATATGGCTGCCACTGTCTATGATGAGGTGGCTTCAACTGTTGCTGATAATTATATTCCAAAGATACGTGATGCGCTAGGTATTTTCCGCTTTAGTGGCGATGATGTATATAAAAAGATAGAAGTGTTGTCAGGAGGAGAAAAGGCTCGTGTTTCTCTGGTGAAGATTCTGATTTCTCCCGTTAATTTTCTTATTATGGATGAACCGACTAATCACCTGGATGTTAATTCTCGGGAGGCACTTGAGCAGGCTCTTTCTGATTATGATGGAACACTTCTGATTATTTCCCACGATAGATATTTTCTGGACAAACTTGTTACCCGGGTGATTGAAATAGATGAAAAACACGTCGAGGAATATGCCGGGAATTATTCCTATTATCTGGAAAAGAGGAAAAGTGCTCCGGATAATCTATCTGGGCAGAATAAGAAAAAATCTGTTGAACCGCGAGTTAAGAAGACAAAAGAACAAAAACGGCAAGAGGCTCAAGCTCGTCAGGCAGTAAGTATAAAGCGTAATCAAATAGAGAAAGATATTAATAGGATTGAAGCTGAAATCGATAAATTTGAGTCGAGAAAATTCGAGATCGAATCTGTCATGTGCCGGCCGGAAACTCATGAAGAAGGAAAACTTATGGTTTCTTTACAAAAAGAATTGACAGATATCAATAAAAAACTGCAAAAATACTACAGCCAGTGGGAGAAGAACAGGCTTACCCTGGATCAACTTCTAAATAAAATTCACCGGGCAATTCCTCTTCAGAGGTGATCAGGGTAATCTTCCGGCAATTCTTTTTCTATAATGGTGATGTTATTGTATTCACCTATTTTTACATATTTATAACGAAATTTTTTTGATATGGCTCTGACCAGATATAATCCGTAGCCGCTTTCCTGAGGATTTGAAAGATTGGGGGGAGATATTTTGTCTGGATTCCACGGTTTCCCTTTATCGCAGAAAAATAATGTTACCATGCTTTTGTAAAATTTTATACGAGTTAAAACCGGCTTTCCGGCTGCTTGGGAATGCTTGCAGATATTGGTAAATAATTCTGTTGCTATGAGCTTGATTTCTTGCTGCCAATCGCTTGAAATCTCGGGATGAACAGAGTAGATAAATGAAGTCAATCGTTTCCTTAATTCCTCCAGATTATTAAGAGAAGCGGTAAGTTTGATATCGATTTTTTTCACTTGGCACCTTTTCCTGCCTCCTTTAATTTAAAACCGATAATGGAGATATCATCAGTAAATTCTTCGCTGCCTTGGTAGTCTTTAACATCTTCAATAAGCCTGTCGAATGAGGCACTAAGCGAGTCTTGGGAATATTTTGAAAGAACTGTCTTTACTCTCTTAAGGCCATAAACGGAATCTTGTTTTTGCGAGCCGGCTTCATTAATGCCGTCAGAAAAAATTATAAACTGGTCACCCGGAGATAAATCAAGTATTTGGTTTTTTTGTTCTTCGTGTGGCAGACCTAATCCTAGGGGGGGGCCACCGCCGTCGATGTATTCAGAAGAACCGTCAGGGTGAATAAGCAGGGGTAGGTTATGACCTGCACGATAGAAATCCACTTTAAATGACTCTATATTGATAATGGCATAGACCATTGTAAAATACTTATCATATTTGCCCAGCATATCATCCTCATCTAGAAGACGAGCGACTCTTTCAGGGGAATTGATCTGATAATGGGGGGCATTTCCTAGGGGAATTTTTAAAAGGGCGTGGGGATAGAGGTCGTTGTTGAGGCGTTGGCTGATACCGACGCTGAAAAGAGCGGCCGGGACTCCGTGGCCGGAAACGTCAATATTATAAAATCCGAAATGTTTTTCATCAAGACGAAAGACATTGTAAATGTCACCGGATACATAAAGGCTGGGGTAAAAACGGGCGGCGAATTCAATTGTGGGCAGGTCCGGTATTTCCCGCGGAAGTAAGCTTTGTTGGACTGTTCTGCCTGATTCCAGGTTTTTGCGCATTATCTCGTTTGCTTCCCTGAGTTTTGAATTAAGCTGAATAACCCTTATTCCAGCATTTATTCTTACTTGCAGTTCGTCGAATTCAAAAGGTTTTGTCATGTAATCGTCAGCTCCGATTTTCAGTCCCTCGACAATATCTTTTTTTTGGCTTTTAGCAGTAAGAAGGATTATATAAACATATTTTGGAAAATTTGTTTCCCGGATTTTTTTACAGAGTTCCAATCCAGTCATACCAGGCATCATCCAGTCCGCAAGAACCAAACGGATATCTTGGTCCTTTGAGATGATATCCCAGGCTTTTATCCCATTCTCTGCTGTTAAGAGTTCACAGCCTGTGTTTTGGAGGTTTTTCTCTAAGATTTTCCGGGAAGCCGGATTGTCTTCCACAATAAGTATTTTCATTATATGCTGTTAATAAACCTGAATTATTCACGAGTCGAGGTTACTGTAGATGCAAGAAAAACAGTGAATCGCAAATGGTGAATCGTGAATGGGAAGAAAAAAAGAGGATAGAGGCTGGAAAGTGGAGCTTTTGTCCATTTACTATTTACCATTTTCCATTTACTTAGTATTATAAACATCGCCATTTTTTTATGAATAGATCAGGTAAAATAATAATATTTTTTTCCCATAATGTAAAGGCAATATGATTTGACATATCTTGTTTATTATAATATTTTTAGTCTGTAAAATAGTGGGGATTTAAAGATGAAAATTGAGATAGAGCGAGAAGGCAAGGAGGACAAATGAAGATCGATAAGGATTTTCAAGAAGGAGTTGCTATTATTAGACCGGATGAAAAACATATTGATGGCTATATGGCGGTTGATTTTAAATCTAAATTAAATGAAATTATTCAAAATGGGGGAGAAAAAACAGTTATTGATTTATCCCAGTTAGAATTTATTGACAGTTCCGGCCTGGGAGCTATGGTTTCCGTACTAAAGAAAGCAGGGATACTGGGAAAAGTTAAATTGTGCGGTGTTAAAGACGGAGTAAAATCTATCCTTGAGTTAACCCGTCTTGATAAAGTTTTTCCTATTTATCATTCTGTTAAAGAAGCTGTAGCGAGTTTTCAGGAATAATAAATTTTAAATTATTATGACCAGGATCATAAAAAACCCGGATAAGGTTAAAAAGGCTGAGATTGTAGTCGGTATCCCTTCATACAAGGAGAGAGATTCCATAGGATTTGTTGTGTCCCAGATCGATAAGGGCCTTTCTCAGTATTTCGGACAAAAAGAAAGTGTAATCATCAATGTGGATAATAATTCTCCCGATAATACCGGAAAAGTTTTTTTGCAGACAAAAACCAATGCTTCAAAACTTTATATTTCAACTCCTCCAGGGACAAGAGGGAAAGGACGGAACATCAGAAATCTTATAGAAGCCGGAGTAGAATTGGGAGCTAAGGCTATTGTGATGCTTGATGCGGATTTAAAAAGCATTACTCCCCGGTGGATCCAATACCTTATTGAACCTATCTATATGGGGCATGACTATGTAATCCCTATTTATGTACGGCATAAATATGACGGGACTATCACTAATAATATCACCTATCCTTTAACCCGGATTTTATATGGCCGAAGGACGAGACAGCCTATAGCGGGAGATTTTGGATTTTCCGGCAAACTTGCCCGTGCTTATCTGACGGAAAAGACCTGGGATGAGAATGTATATGAATATGGTATAGATATCTGGATGACAACTATTGCCATTGCCCGCGGGTTTAAGGTCTGCCAGACTTTTCTCGGGGCCCCAAAATCTCATCGTACTAAAGACCCCGGAACTAGTCTAGGGCCGATGTTTTTTCAGGTAGTGGGGACGGTTTTTAAATTAGTAGTGGATTTTGAATATTTATGGAAAGACACCTCGAAAAGCTTTCCTACCAATATTTTTGGCTTTGGCCTGGGAGTCAAAGAGGATCCTCCGGAAGTTAAGGTCGACTCTTCCAATCTTTTTAAAAAGTTTATTTCCGGTCTTAAAGAATATAGGACTATCTGGAAAAAAATTATTGCTCCCCTGAATTTAGAGGAGCTTTTGTCAGTACAGGAAGTTTCTGAAAAAAAGATCAGTGTACCGGCTGATCTATGGGCCAGGATACTTTTTGATTATATTGTAGCTTTTCGGGATAAATTGGTACCTAGAACAAAGTTATTAAATTCTTTGATTCCCATCTATTTTATCAGAACGCTGGGATTTGTGAATGCTACCTGGGATATGGACATCAAAGCAGCCGAAGATTTTTTGGAGACTGAGTGCCGTATTATGGAAGATGAGATCTATTATCTGATTGCCAAATGGAACCAGACTCCCCGTAAAGACGGGATACCATCGATTATCCAATATCTCGAGGAATAACCCTTTAAAGTTCCTGCTTGTATAAACTCTTCATCCAGTCAATAGTGCGTTTCAGCCCTTCTTTAAGGTTAACTACCGGGTTATAGCCGAGGATTTCTCTGGCTCTAGTTATATCGGCAAGGGAGTGCTTGACATCGCCTTTTTGAGCTTCACGGTAGATTGGTTTGATATCTTTTCCTATAAGATCTTTAAGGGTATAGAAAAGTTGGTTTATAGTTGTACGGGTGGAAGTGGCCACATTAACGATTTCTCCGCTGGTTTTTTTGGCTATACTGGCTAGGATATTAGCGGATACAACATTTTCTATAAAAGTAAAGTCTCTGGATTGTTCGCCGTCACCGTAGATAGTAGGGGATTGGTCTTTTAGTAAGGATTCGATAAATTTTGGAATAACTGCTGCATATTGGGATTCGGGATTCTGTCTGGGGCCGAATACATTAAAGTAACGTATGGTCAAGGTCTCTAATCCGTATACAGAGCTAAATATTTTACAATAATATTCTCCGGTAAGTTTGGTCAAAGCATAGGGTGAAAGCGGATGAGGGGTCATATCTTCCTGCTTGGGCAGGGTTGGTGTGTCTCCATAAGCGGAAGAAGAGCCGGCGTAGATGATTCTTTTGACCTTATTATCACGGGCTGCAAGGAGGACGTTTAGAGTTCCTGAAATATTACTGTCATTGGAATCAACCGGGTTTTCAATTGAACGGGGGACTGAGGGCAGAGCTGCCTGATGAAAAACAAATTCAATGCCGTTCATAGCCTTCTGTATCGTAGAAAGGTCTCGAATATCGCCTTCGATGAATTCGATTTCTGAACGGAAATTATCAAGGTTATGGATTTTTCCTGTAGATAGGTTATCAATAATCCGCACTGATTCCCGCTTTTTAAGCAGGCCTTCCACAATGCTTGATCCGATAAAACCGGCACCTCCGGTTACAAGATATTTTGCCGCCATGATTCTCCTCTTAAAAAATATTAGCTTTTCTAACTACCCTTATATTGTGTTTATTCAAGGTTCTCCACTTCGTTTTTATGTTCCCAGACCCATTTATAATAATTTTTCCTTTTTAACAAGCTTCCGGCTTCTTCATCTATGATAATTTTAGCCAGGGGGTGAAACTGGAGGGCGGACGCCGGGCAGGATGCGGTTACCGGCCCTTCCACTGCATCTGCGATCGGCCGGGCTTTTTCTTCACCCAAGGCGACAAGGATGATTTCTCTAGCTTCCATAATAGTGCCTATTCCCATTGTTAGAGTAAAACGCGGTCCCTTATAAGAGCCGAAATTGTCTCTTAAGGTTTCTTCTGTCAGGGTTTTGACCCTGGTCCTAGCCTGCAGGGATGATGAGGGTTCATTAAATCCAATATGCCCTTCCTGGCCGATACCCAGTAATTGCAGGTCTATACCGCCTTTCTTTTTTATCATTTCTTCGTATAGTTGGCATTCTTTCTCGATATTGTCTGGCATAGAGGGAGGGATGAATATGTTTTTTGGATTGATGTTGATATGATTGAAGAGGTTTTCCTGCATATAGGAATAGAAAGTAATAGGATTATCAGGGAGGAGCCCTATATATTCGTCCAGGTTAAATGTTGTGGTTGCGGAAAAATCAACTTTATTTTCTTTGTAAGCCTCTACCAGGCTGCGGTAAACTCCAAGCATACTTCTACCGGTAGCAAGTCCTAAGACTGAATCGGGTTTTTTTTTAATAATTGATATCACCCTTTTTGTGACTTCTTTGTTTACCTCTTTGTGTGAGGGAAGAATGATGATTTCCATTATATTTCCTCTCTGATCTTATCATAGATCTCTTTTGTTTTTTCTTTGTCTCTGGATTCGACAATGATCCGGATAACCGGCTCTGTATTTGAGGGGCGCACATGAAACAAGAATTCCGGATAATCGACCCTCAGTCCGTCCGTTCTGTCAGTTCTGCCTTTTTTAAATCTTGCATTAAGCCTGGTGAGTATTCTTTTTCTATCTCTATATGAAGCTCTTATTTTGCCTTTGACCATATAATAATCCGGCATTGAGGTTCTTAATTCAGAAACGGTTTTACCTGATCTGCAAAGGTATTCCAGGATAAGGGCCATTCCGGAAAAGCTGTCGCGGCAGGGGTGGACATGGGAGACGATGATCCCGCCATTACCTTCACCGCCTATTCCGGCTCCGAGCTGTTTCATCTTTCTGGAGACATTAATTTCTCCCACTTTCGTCTGAAAGAGTTTGACTCCTTCCTTAGCGCAAATATCTGAAATAACCCGGGAAGTAGAGAGGTTTACCACAACAGGTGTTTTTTCCTTTTCTGTTAGATAATATTGGACCGCCAGGGCAAGTGTATATTCCGAGCCGATAGGAATTCCTTTTTCATCAACAACTGCCAACCTGTCTGCATCAGCGTCTTGGGCAAAGCCGATGTCCGCTCCGTATTTTTTAACTGCCTTACACAGGGCTGACAGGTTCTCTGCTACAGGTTCCGGGTTTCTGGGAAACTTGCCGGTTATCTCACAATTGATACACTTGACCTCTGCCCCTAGTTTCTCAAGGAATTCCTTTACATAGGGAGCGGCCGCCCCGGCACATGCATCGATAACTACTTTTGGTCCGGTTTTTTTTATCAGTTTTGTATCAGTGAGTTGAAGTACTTTTTGCTCATGGAAAAAAAATGGATTTTTTTCCTGTTTTACCTGCTCAGGTTTTTGTATACGCCTGAATTTTCCCTGATAATACAGGTCAAGTAGTTCTTCTGCTTCGTAATCGTTTAGGAAACGCCCTCCCTTTTTTATTAATTTTAAAGCATTCCATTCAATGGGATTATGGGATGCAGTAATAGAGATACCCCCGGCAATATTTTTCTCATGCACATATATTTGTAAAGAAGGAATAGGCAGAATACCAAGATCTATGGGGCAAGCGCCGCAGGAGAGAATGCCTGAAAAAACAGCATATTTTACCATTTCCCTTGAAGGCCGGGTGTCTGATGAGACAGCAATATCCCCTCCACCGATATAAGTGGAAAAAGCTTCGGAAAACTTTATGAGAAGTTGAGGAGTAAGGCTTTCTCCAACAATCCCTCTGATCCCGGAGATGCTTATTTTCAGGTCGGAGATCCTCATGTTTCAATCCTTTCTAAGATCTCATCTTCCACAGATTCAATGATTTCCCGGCTTATCCCTTCTATCATTATCCTGAGAATAAACTCAGTTGAAGAAGGCCTGATAGAAAACCAGACTCCCTGGCGTTTCACTTTAATTCCATCTGAAAAGTCTGGTTTTTCTGAGGAAAAAATAGCTTCCAGCCTGTCCATCATTCTATAGGTTTTTTCGGCTGAAACCGGTATTTTTAATTTTTTATGAAATAATTTTGGAAAAAGGGAGATTATTTCAGACAAACTATTTTCTTTTTTTGCCATAAGATCAAGGATCAATGTCAGAGAAAGCAGGGCGTCATATCCTGGGGAGAAAGGCAGTAAAGCAAAACTCCCGCTACCTTCGCCTCCGGCTTCAGCTTCTTCTACTTCCATCAGATGGGAGACAGCAGACTGCCCCACTTTAGTCCTAAGCAGCCTGATCCCGGATGTTTCTGCGGCCCAGTCTGTCCAGGTAGATGTAACTGAAGTAGTAACGGCTTTCTTGATCTTTCCCTGCAAGGAAAGCAAGCATAAAGGAACTGTGAATTCTTCGCTGAGCCCGATTCCTTTTTCATTTACTAAAGAAATACGGCTTCCGTCGGAGTTAAGTAGAAAGCCGAAGTCGGCGCCGGTAGCCTTTACTACAGCTTCGACCTGAGAGGCGTTTTCTCGATTGGGTTCAGGCGGGTGAGGAAAAGGCTTTTTTGGAATGTTGTTAATAGGGATCAGGTTGAGGTTAAAATGGCCGGCATAGGCTTTTAGAAAAGGAGAGACGACTCCATGGCAGGGATCGGCTACAACTTTAAATTTAGACTTCCGGATTTGTTTAAGGTCAATCAGACTGGAAAGATTCTCCAAATAAAGCTCCAAAGGGAATTTATGTTTTTTTACTTGCCCGAGATTATTCCAGGCAGCTTTTTGAAAACTCTCGGCTTCGTTGATATTAAAAACCTCGGCTCCTTCGGAGGCCTCAAGATAGCAGCCGTTTTCATTTAGCAGGATTACTGCGTTCCAGGGGAGGGGATTATGGCCGGCAGAGACAGCGATGCCGCCGGAAAAGGATTTTTTCTGCAGATAGAACTGGAGAAAAGAGACTGGGATACGGCCGAAATCCGCACAGTCGAGCCCGCTGGCGATAATGGAAGAGACTGCTGCCATCTGCAGCATCTGACTTGAAAAGCGAAAGTCTCGGCATATGGCGATCGTACCTTCCTCCATATATGATGAAAAAGCGGATGCAAATTTTGAAGCCGATTCAACATCCAGGGCATCCGGCACTACTCCTCTTACACCCGAGACTGAAATCCTGAGCTTGTCTGTCATCTTGAACTCCCAGGAATTTTTTCGCCTTTATAGTAAATGTTTTTAACTTTCATATTGTTATCAAGAACAAGAAAAGTGGCTTCATTGCCATTAGAGATGGGGGGAGATGGTCTGCCGAATATGTGAAGAGTATTTAAGCAGGCTAGTCTGACGATATTTTCAGGTTTTACGCCCTTATGGCAAAGCCACTCTGCCTGCTCAGGAACAGATGTACTTCCGCCGGCAATGGTGCCGTCTTTGGCGGTCATTTTTTTCCCGTTCTTGATGATACGCCTTCCGTCAAATTTATCTTGTTCAGAGTAGGCTGGAGGGATCATATCTGAGATAATGGAAAAAACCGGCCCCTTAGTTTGTAAGACCAGAGATATAAAATCAAACGAACTATGGATTCCGTCTGCTATGATCTCAAGCTGCAGGTCATCTACAAAAAGACCGGCCCCAGTCAATCCTATCTTCCGGTGGTGGAATCCACTCATGGCATTTGGGTAGTGAGTCAGATGTCTTACACCTAATTTGTAAAACTTTAAAAAGTTTTGAAAGCCGGCCTTACTGTGCCCGATAGAAGGGATTTTACCCAGTTCCAGAGCTTTCCGGACTAAAGTTTCGGCTCCTTTGATTTCAGGAGCAAATGTGAATAACTTGATTTCTTCGATCTTAAGAAGAGCATCTATGTTGCTGAGAGAAGCCTTGAGAATACAATCCTTCCGCTGGAAGCCTCTTTTTCCAAGGCTGATAAAGGGGCCTTCCACTCTTAAGAAAGGGAAAATGCTGTTTGGGGTTCGGGTCTTATAATCACGAAACAAGGCAGCAATACGCCTGAGTTCTTCTATATCATTATTATCCAGGGTAGGAATAGCAAAAAAGATTCCTTTTGATTTGAGTTTGTTTTCCAGCGGCTCGAATTCGCCATCTTGAAAGCTGAAGCCCCAGCCTCCGTGGATATGAGGGTCTGAAAAGGGGGGGATGATATAAGCGGCTTTGATCGCGTCTTTATTTCTCCCTTCCCGGATTTTTCTATCCTGAATGTAAAATTCTGTGGGGATAAAATTGCCGTCTTTCCAGATTTTTCCGGTAAAGCTATTTCCTTCCGCCTTTATTTTATCTTGAGGAGCCATAGTTATCTTACACTTTAGTTTCCTATTTTGTAATATCTCGAATAATAATTCAATAAAAAAGTATTAAATCAACTGAAGCTTTATTGCCATAATGCAGGTAATATTATATGGTATGGACGGCGGACTGCCTACCTCGGAAAATACCGGGATGCAATAAAAATATTTGCAGATAATAACTATTTAGTGCCTGTTAGTGCCTGTTAAAACAAAATAGAATATAGCAAAAATAATAAGTTAAAAAGGAAGGAAATTATCATGCAAAGAAGAACTTTTGTCAAATTAAAGGGAAACGCTATGAAACGAAGAGATTTTATGAAAAAATCTGGGACTTTGGTTGGATCTGCATTTATATCCTCTTCCCTGTTTAACAAATGCAGCTCTGTAAAAAAGAGACCAAACATCATCTATATACTCGCGGATGACCTTGGGTATGGAGAACTGGGATGTTACGGCCAAAAATACATTAAAACCTCTTATATTGATCAGTTAGCTAAAAATGGACTGAAATTCACTCAGCACTATTCAGGATCTCCGGTATGCGCCCCCTCAAGATGTGTTTTGCTTACTGGAAAACACCCTGGCCATGCCTACATAAGAGGAAATGACGAATGGGGACAAAGAGGTGATGTCTGGAGTTACGAGAAAATGCTGCAAAACCCTAAATTGGAAGGACAGCGCCCCCTCTCCTCTGAAACAGTGACTTCAGCAGAATTACTGCAGAAAGCAGGGTATAAAACAGCCTGCATCGGCAAATGGGGACTAGGACCTCCCATGAGTGAGGGCTCTCCCAATAAGCAGGGATTTGATTATTTTTTTGGGTATAACTGTCAACGCTGGGCCCACACTTATTATCCACCGTTTTTATGGGAAAATGAGGAAAGATATCCCTTAAATAACAAATTCGTTCCTTTAGACACCAAACTTTCCGAGGAAGCTGACCCCTATGATCCGGAAACTTACTCGGACTTTTGCCTCAATGAATATGCGCCAGACCTTATGGTTGAGAAAGCTTTGGATTTTATTGAAAAAAGCAAAAATAATCCATTTTTTCTCTATTTTCCCACCACCATTCCTCATGTTTCTCTTCAAGTTCCGAAAAAATATGTGGACATGTACCGGTATGTATTCGGCGAGGAAGAACCTTATCTAGGAGGCCACTATTTTCCCTGCCGATACCCCAAAGCCACCTATGCGGGCATGATCACTCATCTGGATGATCAGGTGGGGGAAATTGTACAAAAATTGAAACAAATCGGAGAGTATGAGAACACTTTAATCATTTTCACCAGTGATAACGGTCCTACTTATGCCGGCGGAGCAGATACCAAATTTTTCAACAGTGCTGGGATTTTTGGCGAAGAACGCGGAAGAGGCAAAGGATTCACTTATGAAGGCGGCCTTAGAATACCCATGATCGCCAGTTGGCCTGGACAAATCAGACCGGGAATTACCACTGACCACATCTCAGCTTTCTGGGATATGCTTCCCACTCTATGCGAGGTAGGCGGAGCCAGCATTCCAGAAGATATTGACGGCATCAGCTTTGTTCCTACTCTTACAGGAAGAGGCAGGCAAGAACAACATAACTTCTTGTATTGGGAATTTCCCGGTTATAATGGACAGCAGGCTGTGCGAATGGGGAGATGGAAAGCAATAAGAAAAGATATATTAAAAGGGAATATGAAAGTCGAACTGTACAATCTGGACAACGACCCCAATGAAGAGAATGATATCTCTGACAGTAATCCTGAAATCATTGAACGCATTGAACAGATAATGAAAAATCAGCACACTCCCAGTGAAATTAAACGATTCAAATTTCCCCAATTAGGGGATTAAATCACTGCCTCATGGGGAATTGTTGTTGAAGTATTTGTTTGTTCTATTTATCCCCGTCCCTCCGCGAAAATCCGAAAGCGGCCTGGGCAGCCGGGTTGGTATTAACTTTATTCGGCATTGCTATGATGGCCGGCCGGTTTTTTACCTCAACAATCAAGAATGTGACTGCCATCGGAACAAAAGTAATTTCTGTTATGGCGCTAGTTTCATTAGGAGCTATCGTGCTTATGATCGTTGCTAATAGCCCGGTTTTGGCCATTATTGCTATTGTTCTCGCAGGCCTGGCATTCGCGCATATTTTTCCAACTATAGTGGGAGTTACTTTTGCGAAATTTGACTCCAGTCTCTATGGCAGTATTTTTGGTATTATTTTCGCGATCGGTTTGCTGGGTGGAACATTTGTCCCAAAATTTATCGGCAGCTTAAGTGTCGGCTCGACTGTACAGCAGAGCCTGCCCCTTGCAGCCGTTATGGCGGCCTTATTATTTATTATTGCATTGATTTTGGGGAAGGCAGGAAAAGAGAAAAAATCAGAATAGGGATAGTGCAGGCGTACCTGGATTATTCAAAAAAAGATGTATTATAGATATCGACATTTTTTATGAATAATGCAGGCTAGTTACCATCTCCATAAATAAGAGGCTTTAAAGAAAAATCCCCTCTTAGTCTCGAGGAAATGGGGAGCGTTTCTGTACTCGCCGTCTATCCATTCAATCAGTAATTGAGGAATTTCTTAAAAAAAGAAAGTTTGTATCAAAAGAATTATATGTCTCATAGAGGCCGCTGGATTTATCTCTTATTTGGGTGCTGTGAATCATTGGGTCGATTCTTTTAAGTATTTTTGAATCCGGGTAAAACATCCGTAATATTCCGGACCGGAAGCGGGTTATGTCTTTTCTGGTAAGGTATCCTGTTTCTGTATGGAAGTCTTTTGCGATATCCTGAAACCCCAGCATCACGATCCAGTGGTCATTAAAGGTATCCAGGTTAATACAGATCCAGTCATCAGAGAGGATATTGTCCCGGCTGTTTACCGAGGATTTAATTTTATCCGGCTGGCTGTCAAAGCAGCGGTAAGCGAAATAAAGATTTTCCCGGTCATAGGCATAATATACTACAGTATTTTCGACCATATTGATCCCATAATCAGGATACCAGGTTTTAAAACCGGTCTCATGGGGCGCTTTATTCCATACTTGGTCGTCTAAGACGCCATCGATAACCGGTGGTGTATCTGTTTTATAGGGGATAAGCGGCTTATGATGTTTCTGAGGAGCAGCGGCTAGGGAGGATAATAAAAGTCCCCATATAACAAAGGATGTGTAAATAGTTTTAATTCTATTCATAACAGATTCATATACCACAGGGTAAATCTTATGGTCAAGCAGAAGGGGGAACTGGAGCTTCCTTCCCTTTTTTTCGAACTTAAAAAGCTGTATGGCATGGACATGGGTAAGTCCCTTCGAAAGACAGGGATTTCCCCCAGCGGGGAAATCCCTTCCTGTCCTCACAACGCTCCCCTCGAGATTCTCTCAAGGAACCATGCCCGCGTTGTTCCGGATGGCTTTCTCCGGGATTTACCGGTATCCATGCCGGCTCTTAATCTGAATTATTCACGAGTCGAGTCAAAGGTATTAAATTTTTATTTTTATCGAAAATAGTATAAAATATTTATAAAAATGATTTATCATGAGCCTTTTGATTACGAGACAAGTGAAGAACTGCTTAAGGCTGCAAAAAAACTTAACCTTGAACTTCCTTTTCAGGGAGACTTGTCTCCGCTTTTAAGAAAACTGGAGATAGGGGGCAAAACGGTTCCAAACCGGATGGCTGTCCAGCCGATGGAAGGGGCGGATGCGTATGTCAATGGCTCTCCAGGCGAATTAACATTGCGCCGGTATCGCCGGTATGCCGAGGGGGGCAGCGGTCTTATCTGGTTTGAAGCCGCCGCTGTTGTGCCCGAAGGCCGCTCCAACCCCCATCAGTTGATGCTCAATAATGAGAATATTGAATCTTTTCAGAGCATGGTTAAGGATACTAGGAATGCTGCTTATAAAGCATATGGGGATTCACATGATATTTTTTGTGTGCTTCAGCTTACTCATTCCGGACGGTATAGCATGCTTGAAGCTGAAGCAAGTCCCAAGGTTGTCATGTATAATCCTTATTTGGATAAAAGTGCTAAAAGCCTTCATATACTGGACGATAAAGAATTGGATGAGCTGCAGGAATCTTATATAGAAACAGCCCGGCTTGCATATCATGCCGGGTTTGATGCTGTTGATATTAAAAGTTGTAATGGTTATCGGTTGAATGTCATATGAAATCAGAGATTCTTTTTTTGGATCTTTTATTAATCTTGAACGATTGTTTCTTAACCAATTCAAGTTTTTGCTCCTTCTCAAAATGAATGTAGAGCAACTCCTCATTAAGATTCCATTCAC
>JAUVXM010000133.1 GCA_030603565.1 Candidatus Aminicenantota bacterium | reverse complement strand
ATTTTAATCACCATTTTTTTACCATTCAGGCGAGTCGATCTCTATGCATCTGCTTCGTTACAGGGTACTTGCGGTGAAGGACCACAGCTTCGCACCCTGTGCCTTGCATCTGCAGCAACCTCGACTCGTGAATAATCCAGGTTAGAAATTATTCAAGTTTTATAGGTCTGAACCCACTTCTTCTATTCTCCGCCTATCTGCATTTCTTTGATACGTAAAGTAGGTGCTGTAAATGAGCGGTTAAGATCAAGATCATTTCCAAGCATATCGATTCCTATGAGCATTTCCTCTGCTGTTCCAGCGATTGTCAGTCCTTTGACAGGGAAAACCACTTTACCGTTTTCTATCCAGAAGCCGGAAACGCCTCCACTGAAGTTTCCATTTACCGGGTTTATTCCATATCCTGTTACACCTTTAAGCAGTAAACCATTATGGGTGGCTTTTATGATCTCTTCCGGAGGCGTTTCTCCGGCTGCAATATAAAAACTATGCGCTCCGATCCCTGGAAGGCTTCGAAATCCTCTGCGGGAGGCATTACCAGTACTTTTAACGCCTGCTCGGCTAGCTACGATCGTATTGTACATAAATTCCTTCAGAACGCCTTTGTCTACAATAGTTCTTTTTTGAGTAGGAACTCCTTCTCCGTCAAATGGAGCTGTTCCAAGTCCTTTAGGTATAGTTCCATCATCTATTATTGTTATTTTATCCGCCATTATCTTCTTGTTCATTTTCTGAGCAAGAAAGCTGGCACCCTGAAGCACACGTTCCCCATTAACTGCCGCCAGTATTCCTCCTAAGATAGAACGGGCTGTATCCGGGTCAAATATAACAGAAGCCTTCTGAGTCTTGACCATTTGGGAATCGAGCATATCATAAGCATCCTTGGCCGCTTTTCCTGCTATTTCTTTAATTGGTTTCAGGTCGGAAAAAAATCGACGGGAACAATATTCTCCGCCGGAAGATTTCTGCTCTCCTTTCTCAGCTACAACAGAAACGCCGATCGTACAGGCGGATTCTTTATAACTTTTTGAAAGCCCGTTTGAGTTTGCCAGAAATATTTCCCCCTCTCCCTCGCTGAATACAGCTCCTGCACTTTTTGTAATCCTGGGGTCCTTCATGGCGACATTTTCCACTTCTTTAGCCATTGTTATCTTTCTATCCAGCGATACCTGGCTTATCTCCGGATCAAAAAGAGGACCTATTTCAGTTATTCCCTTATCATCCGGCAGTTTATTGTTTTCATCAGGAGTTGTATTTACAGCAAATCTAACCGCACTTTGGACCGCATTTTCCAGAGAAGATTCCGAGAAATCATTACAGTGGGAAAACGCCAACCTCCCATTCTGAAATACTCTGAAACCGGCCCCATGGGAAGCTGCCTCTTCCACAGTCTCCACTTCTCCGTTACGGACTTCAATACTTAGATTACGGCCTGTTTGGAGGAAAACTTCGGCAGCATCTGCACCTTTATCTAAACACTTTTTTACTAATTTTTCTGACAATATTTTGTAATCCATGATCAACTCCTTGCCCTGCTTCCGCCGACATTAATGCCGCGGATCCTTACAGTCGGCTGTCCTGCTGAAACCTCAGCAGCCTGGCCTTTTCCACAGATCCCCGGGCCAAAGGCCAGGTCATCTCCTACAGCATCCACATTAGAGATTATATCGAGACAATTCCCGATAAGCGTTGCTCCTTTGACCGGAGCAGTCTTTTTTCCATCTTCTATCAGATAAGCCTCCCGGCAGGTAAAATTAAATACTCCCGTGGTCGGATTAACACTTCCTCCGCTAAGGCTCTGGACATAAATTCCTTTCTTTGTGGATGCCAGAATATCCTTAGGATTATCTTTTCCTTTTTCAATAAATGTGTTTGTCATGCGCGGAATCGGGATATAGCGGAAGCTCTCTCGACGGCCATTCCCGGTTCGTTCCATGTCGATCTGCTTGGCTGAAAGGATGTCCGTCATGTATTTTTTTAGCACTCCGTCTTTAATAAGGACATTACGTTTCATCTGAGTGCCCTCATCATCAAAATCTATGGTACCACGCATATTCTTGAGGCTGCCATCGTCAACCATGGTAAAAACATCACTTGCCACTTTCTGCCCCAGTTTTCCGGTAAACACGCCCACTTCCTTAGCAATATTATCGGCTTCAAGAGGATGGCCCACTGCTTCATGCACAAGTACTCCACCCCATCCATTCTGCATAACAATATCCATTTTTCCTGCGGGACAATCTTCTGCCTCAAGCATTGCTATTGATTCACGTGCGCAGGTGCGGGCGACATCTTCAGGTGGATATTTTTCAAACATCTCAAATCCCATGTGTTTGCTTAATCTTTCTCTTCCCATATGCCGCGTATTTTTACCTACACTAAGGGTATTAACAATAAAAAACATAAGCGGAAGTTCACCACTAAGAAGCAGGCCTTCACTGTTAGCAATAGTCCTTCCTCTCACTTCATCATAATAGCTAATTGATGCCATCTTAATACGGGGATCATAGTCAAGAGCCGCTTGATTGGCTCTTTGCATTACATCCAAACGTTTTTTATCCGCCACCTCCCCCAGGGGAACTTGAACAGAGATAAATGACGGCCGGCTTTCAGATTTGACATCTACAGGCTGAATAGCTTTTGAACCTTTTGCGATATAAGAGGCTACTTCTGCAGCTTTGAGCAGTTTCTCTTCCGATATTTCATCAGTGTAAGCGAAACCGGTCTTATCACCGGAAATGACCCGGACCCCTGCTCCCTGGCTGATTCCAAAGACGGCGCTTTTGAACTTGGATTCTTCCATCAAAATATTCCTGGAGATCCGGTTTTCAAAATATACATCAGCAAATTCCCCGCCCTTATCCAGTGCTTTACTAATTGTCTTATTCATGAGAACAGGGTCGATGTTCAAAGCAGCACCTTGTTTCTCTTTTCCCTTACATGAAAGCAGCTGCATCATAAGTGAAGGAGTCGCAGCCATGACTACTCCTCCTTTGAGGCTTATCTGCATAAATTTTCGACGTGGGATATCTTCCCCAAAATATTTCTTCACACTCATTTCTCCCTTCCTTCAAATTTATTTTATAAGCTCAACTTCATCCAAATATTTAGGAACACTTACCTTCCATCCTTTTTTCTTTTTTACAGCATCTGCCAGGCTTAAGGCTGACTTTTCTTCACCATGGGTTACAAATAATTTTTCAGGGGGAGTTTCAAAATGTCCGAGCCACCTGAGCAGAGCTTTTCTGTCCGCATGGGCGGAAAAGCCATGTATCTGCTCAACCTTCGCTCTAAAATTGTAATATTTCCCATGGATCCTTACTTTTTCCATCCCATTTACAATCAGCCTGCCCAAGGTACCTGAGGCCTGGAACCCAACGAAAAGCAAAGTCGACTCAGGCCGGGACACATTCCGGGCCAGGTGGTGTTTTATCCTCCCCCCTGTACACATCCCGGAACCGGCTAGTACAATTACGGATTCTTTTATGGTGTTGATGGCCTTGGATTCATCTATTGTCCTGACCAGCTTCATTCCAGGAAAATAAAAAGGAGATTCATCCGTCCGAAAGAGCTTTATGGTTTCATCATCCAAGCAGTCTTTGTGTTTCCGGAACACATCTGTCACTCCTACTGCCATAGGGCTGTCAAGAAAGATTTTAATAAAAGGTATGGCATTCTCCCTGACCAGCCTACTGAGATGATACATCAATTCCTGGGCACGTTCTATCGCAAAGGTCGGTATAATAATATTCCCTCCTTTAGCGACAGTATCATTGATGACTTTACTAAACAATTTATCAACATCTTCCGGATCCTCATGGTTCCGGTCTCCATAAGTCGACTCCATTACCACATAGTCAGACTGTGAAAAAACAGAAGGGTCCCGAACCAGGGGTTTATCCCACTGTCCGATATCACCGGAAAATATAATTTTTTGGGATATCCCCTTTTCAGATACTTCAATCTCTATCATTGCAGAGCCAAGGATGTGGCCGGCATCAGAAAACTTAACCGTAACCTGATTATCAAGAGAAATCAGATTGTCATACGAAACAGCTTTAAACAACGGCAATGATGCTTTGACATCTTGAACCGTATAGAGAGGCACTTCAGGATAAGGGCCTTTTCTTCCTTCTCGTTTATGCCGTTTTTTCTTATAGGCAGCATCTTCTTCCTGGATTTTGGCTGAATCCAGCAAAACAATTTTAAGCAGGTCGATCGAAGCTGAAGTAGCTAGTATCTGCCCGGAAAAACCATCCCTTACGAGTTTTGGGATAAGCCCCACGTGGTCCAGATGGCTATGGGTTAAGATAATATAGTCGATCTTCTGTGGGTCGATCTGGAATGGAGCCCAGTTTCTTTTTCTATACTCACGCTCCTGATACATTCCGCAATCTATGAGTAGACAAAGCTCCCCGGCTTCTAAAAAATAGCATGAACCAGTAACCTGCCGAGCAGCTCCAAGGAATTTTATTTTCATGGGATAAGGATATAGGAAAAAATTACTTTAATCAATCCAAGCTTATTTTAAATAAAAATCAATAAAACTTATTCACGAGTCGAGGTTGCCGCAGATACGAGGCACAGGGGATGAAGCTGTGGTATTTCACCGCGAATCCGCTGCAACAAAGTAGATGCGGTGAGATCGGCTCGCCTGAAAGGTAAGAAATGTCGATTATAAATAGAAATTATAGCAAAAACAAAATGGTTAATTGTAATACCTGAGGGATCATTGTGAAATGTTGAGTAAAAGAGGTATCATAAATATCGACATTTCTTATTAATAATATTTATTTAGAGCTTTATAACTAATGAGGTGAGGAGAAAGGAATCCATGTTTTTAAAACCCGGAACAGGCTGGTTGGAATAGATTACCTCAACACTTGTTTTTAAAGCTAAGCTCGGCGTAATGGCAGCATAAATTGAAGCAAACGAATTCAATCTGTAGTCATTGGATTCTTCAAGATTTATAAAGATCGTCTCCTGAAAGGAACACCTGGCTGTTTTTGATAGGGTCAGGTCCAATTTATTAGTAATAATAGAAGAAATAAATGAGGCTTTAATGGTCTTTTCCCACACTGATGATGAGCTATTAATATTTTTCATTGTCACCTGATTGCTGTTTTCCTCATTGTTCCATCCTAAGGCGACCTCAGAAGATATTACAACTTTTTTACTTTTCAACCAGGTAGCCCCTCCTCCCCCTGATAGAGCAAGACGGTAATTATATCCGGCTAATTTATTACGTTCGTATCTTACAAATCCGAGCATATAAGCAAAGGATTTAATCTGGCGGTCATATTTCATATGTGAATAATAAATTTCCGAAGTTTTTTTGCCATTTGATTTTGCATTTATGAACCTTCCTTTAAATTCCAGCTTATTCTTTCTAAGGGCAAGATTCTGTTTGGTATCAAAACTGTAAGAGATATTATCATTATTTCCCTTTACAAGAACCATGGAAAAACTGGTTTCAGAAGAGTATTTAAGCTTTTTTTCCTTTTTATCATCTTCCTGTCCAGCAAAAAGACAAAAATTAATCATTAAGATTGAGAGCAAGAAAAGAAAAATTAATTTTATCCTTTTTTTCATAGCTATTAGATTAAAGTAAAATCTATACTATTTCAATAATTGATTTTTAAGCCCACCATAATAATGGATACCTGGTTTAATAATTTAGAAGGTATCGGTTGAATGTCATATGAAATCAGAGATTCTTTTTTTGGATCTTTTATTAATCTTGAACGATTGTTTCTTAACCAATTCAAGTTTTTGCTCCTTCTCAAAATGAATGTAGAGCAACTCCTCATTAAGATTCCATTCAC
>JAUVXM010000004.1:57500-74432 GCA_030603565.1 Candidatus Aminicenantota bacterium | reverse complement strand
GAATTGTTTTGGGATAGAGATTCTGATTCCGCAAAAAAAACTCACCCTAATGGCTGCTTACTTTAAGTATCCCAGTTTTGCCGGCTGGGGGCGGTCTACCCGTATTTTGCCTTCCAGGACTTGAGCGTCCACCCCGATTCTGACCTTATAATCGCCAGGCTTAGCCAGGGATGATCCACGCGTGTAGACGGACTTATCCGCTGCCTGAGTGTCAAGGGATAGATCCCATTCCACCAGATTGATCCCTGCATCTTGGCTGCCGGTCAACTGCTTAACAGCCTTTCCCTCAGAGTCAAGGATTTCGATATTAATAACCTGGCTTTCCTTCAGGTAATAATAGATACGTGCCTTTTTCCGGGTTTCCAGAGCCCAATCGCCCTGGTAGTCACGGCTTTGAGGAATAAGCGCTGGTCTGACCGGGAAAAGATGGGCTTTTTTCTCCATTACTTCGTTGCTGAAATCCTGGAGCGGGGCGATATCCAGGACAAAAGCGCTGCGTCCATGAGTGCCGATAACAAGCTCCCGGTCTCGAGGATGGAGCGCAATATCATGCACCGGGGTCATAGGCAGGTCATTGCACAACGAATACCATGATTTGCCCCTATCAATTGAAACATATACCCCGCCGTGATCTGTGCCTAAATAAAGCATGTTTTTATTTCCGGGATCTTCGCGGATAACATTGACGGATTCAGCGGGAAGGTTAGCGGTGATTGATTTCCAGTTGGAGCCAAAATCATCGGACTGAAAAACATAGGTGCTGAAATCGTCGTCCCGGTACCCCGTCAAAGAAACAAACACAGTCCCTTCGTCAAAAGCGGAGGCCACTATCCGGCTGACCCATTTGGCGGGAAGGCCGTTTTTTATCATGGTCCATTCGGCGCCCCCGTCGCGGGTAACGTACACATTGCCGTCGTCAGTGCCGGCATAGAGCAGGCCGGGTTGAAGCGGTGATTCCGAGAGAGTAGTGATAGCTCCGTATGGGACATTGCCCTGTTTTTCCGGCCCGGGCCGGGTGGATAGGTCTGGGCTTATACAGGTCCAGTTATCTCCCTTATCCCTTGATTTGAATAGTTTATTAGCTCCGTAATATAGAGTGGAGGAGTTATAATGTGAGATTAAAAAAGGAGTCATCCAATTATACCGGAGATCTGGTTCGCCTTTTTTTGCTTTGGGTTGAATATATTTTGTTGTTCCGGCGTGCATATTTTTCCGCTTTAGGGGGCCGAACTGCTGTTCATAATAGATTATCCCGGGAGTTTCAGGGTCTGCGAGGGTATAATAGGAATCCCCTCCACCCCAAAGGTCGATCCAAATATGCTGCCAGGGGTCTCGTATGCCGTCCTCAATCTCTTGGTTGCCAGGGCCGAAAAGGGCGGAATTATCCTGGGTGCCTCCGTAGATATTATACGGATCCGCCATATCCAGGGAGATCGCGTAAAACTCGGCAGTGGGTATATTGTTGACATGCAGCCAGTTTTTGCCCCGGTCCCGGCTGATGAATAAGCCGCCGTCATTACCGAGCAGCAGCCGTTTGGGATCTTTCGGGTCGATCCAGAGATCGTGCTGGTCCAAGTGGAGGGCCCGGGTGCTGTGATGGTAAAGATGGACCACAGTGCCTTTGATTCGGTGAAAGGTCCGGCCGCCATTTTCCGAGGACATCAAATTAACACCCAAAACATATACTCTATTCTCATCCTCGGGTGAAACTCTGATATCACCGAAAGAATAATTTACTTCGGCAAATAAAGCACTGGAGTGCGTTTTATGCCAGGTCTCTCCCCGGTCGTCGGATCGGTATACTTCTCCTCCGATCTTCCTGTCGCGTCCCTTGGATTTTATTGGTGTTTGATTATCAACTACAGCATATATTGTTGCGGGGGCTGAAGGAGCTGCAGCCAGACCGATCCGGCCGATGTATTTCCCGGTAGGTAATCCTGAAGTTAGTTTACTCCAGGTAAGACCAGCATCTGTAGTCTTATAGACGGCGCTGCCTTCTCCGTTTATAAGGTTGTTCCAGGCCTTTCTGTCCCTTTCCCAGGCAACGGCATACAGGATACGGTTGTCGGACGGGTCAATGACCACATCAACAACCCCGACTTTTTCAGATATATAGAGGCTCTTTTCCCAGGTAAGCCCTCCATCTATAGTCTTATACAGGCCCCTTTCCTTATTAAATGTATATTGATGCCCCAGAGCAGCTACATAGACAATCCCGGGGTCTTCAGGGTCGATTACAATCCGGCCGATATGGTGGGATTCGGGCAGTCCCATATTTTTCCAGGTCAGGCCTCCGTCTTCGGATTTAAATACCCCGCTTCCAGCGAATGAACTCCGGGCCATAAGGTTCTCCCCCGTACCGGCCCAAACGATGTCCGGGTCAGATTTTGCAACTTCGATGTCGCCTATGGCAAAAGTGGACTCTTGTTCGAAAACCGGCTCCCAGGTAGTCCCATGGTTTTCGGTTTTCCAGATGTTCCCGGCGCCGAAGCCTAAATAAATTGTGGCAGAGTTACCGGCATGAGACGCTATAGTTTCGATCCTGCCACCCTGAAATTTTGGGCCGACCGGCCGCCATTTCATATTTTTGAAAGGAGAGCTTTGTCTCATTTTATTCTGCTTCTCCCAGGCGCGAAGCCGGTCTTCCGCTTTGGTAGCCTGACTGTTTTTCCTCAGGACCGCAAAATCGAATGTTCCGGAAAAAAGAAAGACAAAAAAGAAAATTCCAAACAAACCCAATACTCGTTTTTTATTCATAGCAGCTCCGGTAAAATATTAGCTAGCTACACTTTTATAACGAATAGAAGAAAAAAACAACCAGGGATGGTTAATTCAATTTTTTTGTATCAATTGGGAATTACTCGACTTTTAGGACTGTTTTGATGGCATCTTCGAATGATTTTTTTGGTAATGCGCCCAGTGCCATCTGTGGTTTTCCATCTTTTGGGACAAATAGAATACTTGGTATACTCATTATTCCAAAAGCCTGAGCCAATTCCCCCTGTTCTTCAGTGTTTACCTTGTAGATATCCAGTTTTCCTTCATAATCCTTAGCGAGTTCCTCTAGAACTGGGACTAAAATTTTACACGGTGCACACCAATCAGCGTAAAAATCTATAATACAAGGTTTATCGCCTTTAAATTTCAATTCTTTGCCGTTTTCATAATCAAAAACCTTTTGTTTAAAAGTTTCTTTGCTTAAGTGTTCCATGATATTTTTCTCCTTTAGAAACAAGTCGGGCATTTTCCTGTAGAACATGTCCCGGTAGCACAGCTTGAGTCATTCGTATTTGCATTACGCACACTGAATGAGCTTGTGACTTTTTTTATGGATTTGCTCTTGCATTTAGGGCATTCCAAATCAGCTTTGTCGGCTGTTACCCCGACAAGAAGCTCAAATTCATTATTGCATTTTTGGCAGTTGTACGAAAATATTGGCATTTTGTGCTCCTTTCTCTATTGACTATCATTAGTTTATATATTATACTTGTCAATAGCAATGATTGTCAAGGAGTATTTTCGTGAAAGAAAAAAAAATAATAGATATCCTGACAGAAATTCAGAATAAATGCAGGGCCAAAGAAGATGAGATCAGGGAGAACGTGGGCTTGTCTCTGGCAGAATATAAAGCATTACTTTGTATTAAAATAGGGGAAAAGATCACCTGCCATGAGTTTTCAGAAAGGATGGATTTATCCCTCTCCCGGGGAAGCAGGATTATTGAAAAACTTTTCCAACAGGGATTTATCGACCGGCTTGATTGTACCGCAGACAGAAGAAGTAAAAATGTTATCCTGACTGAAAGCGGGAGAGTAATTTGTGGAAAAATTAATAAAAGCAGGCAGAAGTGCGAAGATAGACTTGCTGCTGCGTATTCCAGGGATAAATACAACGCCTTGAAAGATGAATTGAGATCATTGGTCCAAAAACTTTAGGAGAAGATGTCAATCCTGCCTTGCGATATTGGAAACGTCGTTTTCCCGATGTCAAGGCGACCCAGATATCCCTAGAAAAAGATATTGACCTGATTACTACAGACGACATCCGGGTTTGCTCGGCAGTTATATTTTTGAAAGATTTTTTAAATGAATTACTTTTGATCTTTGTTGACTCTGATATGAAGATGACAACCAAGATAACAAAGGAACTTTTTATCCCGAGCACACGTATTAGTAATATAAGGAGTTTTAGCAATGAAAAAAGTTATATTTTTTATTGTCCTTGGGGCAGTAGTGATTGCTCTTTTCTTTTTGGCGGTTAAAGGGTGTAAAAAAGGCAGTGATGTTCAGATCACAAACACAGCTGTTGTGGAAAAAGGAAACATATCAAAGACTGTTGTGGCTACCGGCAAGATAGAAGCTTTATACAAGGCTGAGATCAAATCAAAAATAGGGGGGCTAATTAAACAGTTTTATATTGAGGAAGGCGACCGGGTTAAGGCCGGCCAGAAATTAGTGGAGATAATTCCCGGAGCTACTCCCGTGGAAATGGTACGGGCCCGTACTGAGGTAAAGGCTACAGCATATGATAAGGCAGTTTCCGAAAAAATATATTTACGGAGTAAGGAGCTTAAAAAACAGAAACTGATCCCTTCGGAAGAATATGATCAAGCTGAAGCGGCTTTTCTTATTGCTAAGACCCGGTTTTACGCAGCTATGGCCCAATTGCGGGTTTTGGAGCAGGGATCGAATGTTAAGTTTCTGACTGAAGGAATCGAGCTCAGTGGGCAGGACAGGCGTGAGATAGAGAAGGAAACACAGGAGGCCATTGCCAGCATGACCTTGATTGCCCCTATCTCCGGCATCATTCTCTCCCGGGATACTGACAAAGGAAGTGCGGTTATTCCCATCTCATCTGCCTACGGAGGAACCGTCATTATGACGATCGCTGATGTTTCGGAGAAGCATTTCCGGGGCGATGTGGATGAAGCTGATATAGGCAATGTCCGGATCGGCCTGCCGGTAAGGATATATGTCGAAGCTTATCCTGACGAGCCTTTTGAAGCGGAGTTGATCCGAATCAGCCCTTTAGGCCGTGAGGATGAGGACATCATCAACTTTGAGATCCGGGCGACAGTCGTTGACTCAGCCGACAGGCTCCGTGTGGGTATGTCTGCGGATGCCGAGCTGATTTTGGAGGAGTATGAAAATGTCCTGGTTATCCCGGAAGGCGCCATTATATATGAGGATGGGAAAACTTTTGTCAATATCCAGGATGATTCAGTTGAGGAAGGCAAACGTAAAATTGAGATCACAAAGGGAATCTCCGATGGCCTCAAGACTGAGGTTGTGTCAGGCCTTAAAGAAGGCCAGGTCGTGGTCCTGCCTATATAGTATCCTATATGATATTATCAGAGGCAATAAGACAAGCTTTCGTAAATCTTAAAGCCAACCGGCTTCGAAGCACCCTTACCCTTTTCGGGATTATCTGGGGCATTATAGCTATTATGATTCTGCTGGGCTGGGGATTCGGCTTCCGCGACCTTATGAAGGAAGGCATGGCAAAGATCGGTGAAGATCTGGTTATTTTTATGCCGGGGCACACCTCAATTGGCGTAGGTGGATACAAAGCCGGACGACCTATAGTCCCGGAAATAGAGGATATTGAAGCTATCCAAATTCAATGTCCTTCGGTCGGTGAAATTAATCCGCAGATCATGCGTCGTTATTATGTGAAAGCAGGAACGGAATCGAGGCAGTATAGTATCCGGGGAGTCCTGCCGGCGGCGAAAAAGATGAACAATTGGCAGGTGGCAAAAGGACGGTTCATCTCTCAGGATGATATAAATAACCGCCGGCGTTTTGCTTTTATTGGCAATAATGTCAAAGAACAGCTCTTTGGAGAAGAAGCTAATCCAGTCGGTAAGAAGGTCAAGATCCGCCGGGTATCGTTCCTCATTGTAGGAGTGGCCGTTGAAAAAGAGCTGCAGATATCTACTGTCAACAGCCGTCATGACGATCAGATCCTAATCCCGCTGACTACGGCACAACAATTGTGGGGGGATGGCAAGAGTATTGATATTATTTTTGTTACCCCAAAGAAGAATTACAACTCCGGGCAGGTTGTGTCTGAGGTACGTGGCGTTTTTGCAGAACGCCACCGGTTCGATCCAGAGGATGAAGAGGCATTCATGATCTTTGAATTTGCTTTTTATGAGAAGATGTTTGATCTGCTTTTTCTCGGATTAAACATACTTCTGGGGCTTATTGGAGTGGTCACTCTCTTTATCGGCGGTATCGGGGTGATGAATATTATGCTGGTTTCAGTACAGGAACGTACCCGGGAGATAGGCATCCGTAAGGCCATAGGGGCAAAAAAACGTGATATCCGGCTTCAGTTCCTGGCTGAGGCGCTTTTTATCACACTGCTGGGCGGATCTGCCGGTTTTCTGCTCGGCTCGGCTTTGCTGGGAGCAGTCAACCTTCTGCCTTTACCGCCGTTTATCCCTTTGCCCCAGAATTCTCCGGAACTTTCCTTGATCGTTGTTTTTGTGATGGTCCTTACCGGGGTAATTTCAGGGTATATTCCGGCAAAAAACGCAGCTGAGATGCAGCCGATCAAAGCTCTTCAATATGAGCGGGGAGAAACAGCTGCAGGAAAGAAAATACCAAAGCCTCTCTGGCCCGCCCGCACCCTTACTGGTGAGCTCATCGGACAGGCTTTTCTTGAACTCCGCAGCAGCAAGTCACGGAGTTTTCTCACGATGTTCGGAATTCTTTGGGGAATTGCTGCTATAATCGTTCTTATTGGATTTGGCACCGGTTTCCAGGGTTTTTTCGACCGCGAATGGGGAAAGATGGGTGAAAAAACCATATTTGTAAGCGGAGGGCGGATTAAAAGTGAGAGAGGAACTTTCCGGGAAGCACGCAGGGTCAGGCTCTCAGAAAATGATGTAAAGGCTTTAAAAGCATTTCCGGTTGAGGTTGAGGAAGCTTTGCCCGAATATGATTGTAATTTTCCTGTGGTTAAATATGGAAATGAGAACCGCGCTGTTCACACCCTTGGTGTGGTTCCAGGCACATTAAAGATGCGTAATTTTCAAGTTGCTGGCGGGAGATTTATCAACCAAGGAGACATAGAGAAGAGCCGGAGGGTTTGCTTTTTAGGAGCAACTATTCAGGAGCGTCTTTTTGGGAGCCGTACAGGTGATGTTACCGGGGAATATGTAAAAGTCAATGGGACCCGCTATCTTGTGATAGGAACTGCCCGTCCCAAAGGGCTGCAGCTAAATATAAACACCTCCTTGGATGATGAAAAGATGCTTATTCCGTTTTCTGCTGCTTTGAAAGATTTTAGTGGGGATAAATATCTGTCTCGAATACTTGTCTCTCCTGTCAGTAAGGAATACTACGAAAAGACCAGCCTGGAGATTCGCAAAACTTTGTCCAGGCTGCACAGATTTCCTCCCGAAGATGAAGATGCTTTGAATGTATTCAGCATGCTTGAGGGCATGGAGTTTTTAGGATATATTGTCTTGGGACTTCAGATTTTTTTAGGCGGTGTGGGAGTGATCACTCTGTTGATCGGGGCTGTGGGAGTGATGAATATAATGTTTTTTGTCGTTACTCAGCGCACCCGTGAGATAGGCATTCGCAGGGCTATGGGAGCGCTTAGGAGGCACATCTTCCTGCAGCTTTTTGCGGAGGCTCTGGTTATCACATTTATAGGGGGGCTGATCGGATTTGGAATCGGCTGGAGTATAAATTTTGGCCTCTCAGCTCTTGTCGAGACCTTGCGGAGTCAAAATACTCAGCTCATGGTGCTTTTTTCACCCCAGAATTCATTGATAGCATCCTTTATAACTGTCTTTTTTATGATAGCGGCCGGATTTTTAGCCGGGCTGACACCGGCGGTGCGGGCAATGCGGCTAAATATCGTTGATTCCTTACGCTACGAATAGGGGGTGGTTCTATTTTTTACAAGGGACCCATATCTCGGTCTTCAGATCATTCGGGCTGATATATTCAGACGGCATATTAAGGTATTTTCCCAAAATGGGACCGTCCTGTACGTAACCGTTTTCTTCCATCCAGTCGAAGATCACATTAATAGTGTCACCTGTATTTTCATATGGCCCGGTATGTACGGCAGCTGCGACCTGGGGATGATTCCATTCCTTTTTATGCAGGGGTTCCCGGATAACAGCTATCTGGGACATTATCGGGAAGCCTATTTCCCATTCCGCATTAGCCGGAGCTTTTTCTTCCGGGGAAGTAAAGTAGATGGTTATCATCGGTCCGGCCGGATTAATGTTTTGACTTTGCATGAGATTCATAAGCTCAGTGATTACCTGCTCCATATCCGAATAGGGGCCTTTATGCTGAATGCTGCAAAAGGGGAATGGAGAAATTTCTTTGATCTTCACTTCCGGATTTTGGGAGGCTGGAACAGACGAACTAAAGCCGGATGCAATTGTGAGAGTAAACATTAAAACATAGAGTATTATTTTTTTCATATCACCCTCCTGTTTGTATTTATACCATTAACTAACCTGAACTATTCATAAAAAATGTCGATATGGATGAAATTCAGGTGTGGCTTGTGCTCGCTTCAGATTTTTAACGCCATTCTTCTTCATTAACATTTCACATTTTACAATTCACATTTCACGGTTTTTCCCATTTACCATTTTCCATTAACTATTTTCTGCTTTTCCGTATCCGTGGCAAGCTTGGCTCGTGAATAGCTCAGGTTATTATACAATATCTTTATAATAACGGGAATAAAGGCTTATAACAGGATTGTGTCCGGAAAAGCGGTCTTTTACTATCAGAGTTGTAACTGGAGCCTTGCTGTACTTTGTAAATAGCATATCATGCCCGATACAAAGGCCGATTATAATATTGAAATCCGTTTTAATGGTGTTGAAAATTTTCGCCTGCAAAAGGGGATTGCAGGCGGATTCGAAATTTTCCGGGTCTCTTATTTTTTGTTCGGGAAGGATGCCGAGCTCGGTTTTATCGATTGCGCCGCAGCTGCAAACGGCTGAGCAGATCTTTAGGCCGTGATTTTCGAGTATTTCCGTTGCCCGCTCTGCTTCATCTGCCAGGCCGATGCAGAATGCGATACCGAGTTTTCCGGCGCCGATTTTTTTGGCAAACTCTGCCACTTCTCTGATTCTTGGCCTTATAGGAAAGGTCTTACCTTTTTCGCGGGCGTATTTTTCGTCATAGGCTTCCTTTTCCGTAACTGCCGCCTGGATGAAAAAATCATGTAGTTCTTGAGTTTTATATTCTTCAGCAGTAGACCGGATAAGGTCTTTAAAGTTTTTCATCGGACAGAATTCCGGCAGAATTTTTTCATCTTTTTTCCCATGGTAACAGTATTTAGGCTGGCATTTTGCACATTGCGGATCTTGCATTTTATTTATTCTCCTGATTTATCTATTCGGATAAAGGTTATACCACCACTCCGGCTGATTTTTCAACCAGCGGTCAAACCAGGCGAGGATTGTCCTGGTCCAGAGGATACGTTTGTTATAGGTCATTATATGATGATTTTGCTCAAGGATCTGGATATATTCTACTTCTCTACCAAGAAGTTTAAGTGCTGTAAACAGCTGGGTGCTTTCCCCGGGAGGAACATTTGTATCAACCGAACCGTGCAGAAGCAGTAATGGGGTTGAGATCTTATCAGCATTAAAGAGAGGGCTCTGTTTTATATAAATATCTTTTCTATTCCAGGGAAAACTGTTGGCGGTCGCATAGGCGCTGTATAAATATCCCCAATAGCCCTCGCCCCAGTAACTTGAAATCGAGCTTATTCCGGCATGCGCGATGGCAGCGGAAAAAATGTTAGTCTGAGTTTGCAGGTACATGGTCATAAAGCCTCCGTATGAGGCGCCGATGCATCCTATTTTATCGGCATCAATAAAAGAATGGGAAGCTGTGAGCTTTTTAACTCCATCGATGATCTCCTCGGCTGTTGTGACTCCCCAGTCGTTTACATGCCGGGCAGAAAACCTCTGGCCGAAGCCGACCGCACCGCTTGGCTGCAGGACATAAACCACATAACCCTGGGCTGCATACAGATTTAACGGGTAGCGCCCGCCGAAACTCCGGGTTACAGGAGAAGTGCCGCCATAGTAGTTCACTATGCAGGGGTATTTTTTCTTAGGATCGAAATCGGGCGGGTAATATATCCTGCCTTCGATCTCAACTCCTGTTTTGTTTTTAAAAGTCCAGCGCTCCACTTTGTTGAAGGAAATATTCTTGTAATCATTCTGGCTGGGATCCCGGAACAAATGGCTTCTCTTGTTCCCAAGGTCTATAACATAAGCCATGGGAGGGACAGAAACGCTTGATCCGGTGTAAACAGCCACCGGTTTATTGCGGGCGATTTCAAAATTTCCGATGACTTCTGTTCCGCAAAACATGCGGAAGAATTTTCTGTTTTTAAAATCATATCTGAAAAGCCCGACATAGGAACGGTCAGTGGCTGTGAAATATAAACAATTGTCGGACATGCTCCAGGCCGCCTGGTTTATTGATGGAATGAAATCTTTTGTCAAAGACATGGCTTTATCAGCTTCCGGGTCGTACAAATAGGCCTGGATGTCGTATTCATTAGGAGTTATTCCCCTGGGGATATTGACTCCGATATTTCCGAAAAGAGATGGCCCGCCGAGCACAAGAATTTTCTTTCCATCCGGGGCCCACTGAGCGCTGTTAAGCCAAGGGCCGCTCCATATCAGTTTTGGGTCCAGTCCGGCAAGGTTGAGGGTAAATAATTCTGTGATTGAATAGGGGCGCTGAGTGTAATCGACTTTGGAGCGGGAGAATAGCAGCTTTTTTCCATCAGGGCTTATGCTGTTCAATTGGGTAGAAAAAGAACCGGCAGTCAATTTTTGGCGTATCCCGCTTTTTAAGTCAATTTTGTAAAGGTAGCTGTGTTTCCTCCATCCAGGCATCCGGTCTGCATTATTGATGATTCTTTTAACTCCAGGCCGGTCTTTTTTTCCTTCTTCGACCAGGGAGTAAATGATATAGCTAGAGTCCGGAGCCCAGGTATGCCCTCCCAGGTTTTTTGTATTTTTAAGTAGCGGGAAAGCAGTACCGCTTGTAAGGTTAACGATCCAGAGCGTACCGCCCTTTTTATTATAACTTGTGTATGAGAATTTTTGTCCGGCAGGGGCCCAGTTTACTTGTGATATAGAGGTCTCTCCGCGGAAAGTCCTGAGCAGTTTATAGTCTTTTATATTGTAGAGTTCTACCCAGGATTCTGAGGAATCGCTCGGGGGAAGAGCCTGCCTTACCGTTAATGCGGCCATTGCTCCATCAGGAGAGATGGTTATATTAGTGGCTTTCGGGCCGTTGAGGAGATGGGAGATGGTCATATTGCTTTCAGGAGAGAGAGTGACTAAAGGGAGAGGCTGAGCAAAGTTTTCTGTAATAGAAAGTGATGCTTTAAGCTCCCAAGCTAAATCAGGACTAGGGTCATAGACTATCTTTAATATAAGCAGGTGTTTGCCGGTTTCAAGTTGAATGGTATCAGTTAATAAGTCCTCGCTGGTTGAGGATCTGGTTGATAAAAGTTTTCCATCAAGATATATGCGGAATACTTGAGGGCTTGTAACTGACAGTTTTCCCTGGGTCCATCTTTTAACATCGAGATAAGCAGCAAGATAGCAGGTGGCGGGAGAGCTGCCTGTATTTTTTATCTGTATTCCATTTTTCCCGGTCTGGGTCTCTTCCCAGATTGAAGAAGTTCCATCATGCCAGGTAATTTGATCATTGGCTTTTGGTTTCAGTTTAGAAAAATCAAGCTCGTCAAATTTTAAGAGGTCGTCAAGGGAAAACTTGTTAGGGAGGCTGTCATGAAATACAGGAAGGTCATTTAAAAAAGGGCCTGCTTTGAGCCATGTTTTAAACGGGATTTCAATCGATTTATTTTGGTTGCCCTGTGAAGCAGCGGCCAGAGCTATAAATGAGGACAACACTACTATCAGCAGGATCGCCTGGATTTTAAACATATTATTTTTCATATTTTCTCCTATTAAGTTATTTTAATTTATTTTGAGAAGTTTTTAAACTTAGAACTTGAAACTTAAAATTAAGCTAGATAGAATAATGGGGGGTCAGGTCTTGTTTTTTGCGCAAAAAACAAGACCTGACCCCTAAATTAATTAGCCTGAGTTATTCACGAGTCAAGCTTGCCGTAGATACGAGGCACAGGGTATGAAGATGTGGTACTTCACCGCGAATACCCTGTAACGAAGCAGATGCGGTGAGATCGACTCGCCTGAAAGGTAAAAAGTGCCGCTGAAAAAATTAGTTTTTGATTTTATGAATACGGCAGCGGCAATTTTTATGAATAGTTCAGGTTAGGAGGGATTATGAGAAATAAGAGCTCTGTTGTTTCAGGATTAATCCTGATGTTTTTTATTTTCCTGTTTATATGCAGCTGCGGCCCTAAAGAAGAGATTGAACAAGTGGAACCAGCTGACTTGGTGCTTCGAAATGGAGTTATCTATACACTAAATTCAGAATGCCCTTATGCAAGTGCTTTGGCTGTGACCGGGAAAAAGATTACAGCTGTTTTTCAGGATAATGAAAAAGTGGCGGAGTATATAGGGGATAAAACCCGGGTTATCGATCTGGAAGGAAAATTTGTCACACCGGGGATCATTGACGGCCACGTTCATTTCAACCGGGCAGGCGCCCTGATAAATGATGCCAATTTGATGACTGTTTCTGACGAGGAGGGACTGCGTAAGGAGATCAGCCGGCTGGCCGGCCTGCTTGATGATGGTGAGTGGATAACTGAGGGACTCTGGGGTGCTTATGAAAAGTGGGCCCTGGGTGATTCGGGAGCTGAAACGTCGGGAAGGACGAAAGCCTGGCGGCCTCACCGGGAGATGATAGATGCCATTTCTCCGAATAACCCATGTTTTCTCTGCCGCTATGATTACAGGGAATGGCTTGCCAATACAGCAGCTCTTGAGGCAGCAGGAATGGACAAATCCATCTTTAACGGTATGATTTTTGATAAAAAGGGGAAGCCTATAGGGATAATAATGAACCCTTCTCCTGCTTTTGATAAAATGAAGAAAGCGATCAAGCCGAAGTCTTCTAAGCGGCTGCTGGATGAAAACAGGGCTGCTCTTAAAGCTCTCAGGGAGGCCGGTATTGTCGAGGTTCATGATATTGCCACACCGGATCAGACTCAGCGCTTTATAGAACTTCAGAAAAATGGGGAGCTGACCTGCAGGGTCTGGCTGCGTCCCGACTTGTCCCGGGGGGCTGAATTAAAAGAAAAAGGCCTGAGCATGGGGCTTCACCCTGAGACAAAACAGAAAGACGCCTGGCTTCGTTATGGAGCATTAAAAGGATATATTGACGGCATTATGGGAACCCACGGAGCGCTTTTTTTTGAGCCTTATGATGACCAGCCGGACAATTACGGGCACTGGCGCCGGCACACCTCGGATGATGAGGCGCAAAAAGTGGGTAATATGGAGAAGATGTATGATTTGATAAAAGTCGGATTGGATGCAGGTTTTGTCCCTAATGTGCATGCCATCGGCACACGGGGTGTTGCTGAAATGCTGGACCTTTATGAGAGATTAAAAAATGAGAGAGTAGACCTGACTGGATTCAGAGTAATTCATGCCCAAGTCATAAGGCCCGGGGATTTTGCCCGCTTTAAGGCATTAAATGTGATTGCGGAAGTAAATCCCTATCATATTTCAGATGATATGCGCTGGATGGAAGAGAGGATAGGCTCAGAGCGGTGCAAAGGGGCCTATGCCTTTAAAAGTTTAATTAATAACGGTGCCATGTTGAGTTTCGGCTCAGATTGGCCCGGAACCAGTGTTGCGCTTTATCAAATGCATCCTAAATGTCTGATCTATGCTGCAGTTGCGAGAAAAACTTTAAAAGGAGCCCCTAAGGAAGGATGGTTTCCCGAACAGCGTATCTCAGTGGAAGAAGCGATCAAAGCTTACACTATTAATAATGCTTATGCAGCATTTGAGGAGGATATCCGCGGTACCCTGGAAACCGGCAAGCTGGCTGATATTACAGTATTCGACCGGAATCTGCTGGAAATTCCTGAGGACGAGATTTTAGAAGTGGAGGTAACCCACACAATAGTAGATGGAAAGATTGTATTTGAAAAATAAGCTTAAATAATTCAGGCGTACCTGAACTATTCACAATAAAATTTTGGTTAATTTTATCCTGCCTGATATAGCCATGGTTATTTTATATTTCCCCCACGAATTTGAAATGCAAATGGAAGCCAAATTTGACACTGTACCGACCGGGTGAAAAGTCGGGCTGTTGTTTGCCTGAATGTTTACGCCTTCAAGGAATACCTCTGGCTCACTTTCCCATATACTCTTAGTTATATTATATTTTTCGATCAAATACGATGTCCTGTTGAATCTGATCCGGACCTTAACACCTTTAAAAATTGATTTGTAACGGGCATAATTCAGGCGTGAGTTGATTTCTCCTACAGCTCTAAGAAGTTTGTATTTGGGGGATAGATTTGAGAAAGACATCGAAGCGATCCCCGTCAGTACTGCCATTATGGTGAGGGTGGTAACGACTTCTATAAGTGAAAATCCTTTTATGTTGCTAATGTTAATTTTCATAATCCCCCCATTCAATAATTTTGAACGACAGGAGGGCTATAATCGGATTTGCCGTAACCGGTGCATTTTGTAGCAGTTCTTCTTGCTGCTGTTGCCTCCTGTCCGGGAACAATTCAAGGCTGTTTCCGTTTGATTCGTATTTTGGCATATGCAGGCTTCCCAGCAGGCTGACATCCTTATGTTCTCCATTAATAGAAAAACCGTTTTTTGCTGCAGTAAGAGAAGCCTGAAGTTTAATTTTATCCGGAGAATCTTTATGGATATTAATTTCGCTGGAAGAGAAGATGTTAAGCTGAGATGTCGAGGTTTTGGCATAAGGGATTCCTTCCTCCCACTTGACTCCCTCATGGAGCAGGTGGGAGGAAAGTGTTATCTCGTTTGAAGAGATTATCGTTAGGTCAACTCCATTAAGGATACAAGGGATTTCTTTATCTTTAACGAGTTTTGCCTCTCCCGAAGAGTCTATTATCCCTCCTCCCAGGGATTGGATGTTTCCTTCCACAATTATTATTCCTAGAGGCGTTAATTCATAGAAACGGGTTTCTGTGGGGGTGGAAAACCAGGTCATTGTACGGGCAGGGTCATATTTTAAAACCCAGCATCCCTGTTCCATTTGGAATGAGATGACCTGACTCTCCTTTTCGATAGCAAGGACAAACTCAATAATGTCTCCTTGTACATAAATACCGCCCAATCCCATGTCGTCCTGGATGAGATAGACTCCTTCCGGCACCGGATCATCGCATATTTCCAATCCGAGAGCGTTTCGAATCTGGGCATTGGATAATTTTTGCGGGTAAAACATATTTATTTTAAACGCCTTGTTCATTAACCGGTCAGTGTTTTCGGGGATAAGCCCCTCGCCGGAAGAAACCGGGTCCGGGGAAAAAGGTGATTGGGAAGAAGGGGAAATGGAAATATTATTTTCCCTTAAAAAATCTTTTTCTCTCATATCGGGCGGTATTTTTTCCATATGAAAAGGCAAGAAGGAGAGAGGTAGATTACCTGCTGCAATTTCCAATCCGGCTTTAAGAACGGATTTTTTTTTCTGTCCGAAATTTATCAGCATTCCCTCTGATATTACTTCTGTTCTGTAAGCTGCGGAAAAATAGGAGTCTTGTTCTTGTATAGACATTAAGGGAAATCTGATGTTTGTATCCCATTTAAGATTTTGCGAGGCCTCAGTTAAGACTATTGGCATCTCACAGCCGAGCAATTTATTTATCAGCTCAGTGCCGTTGTTTTTTGTGTCTGCAAGGTAATCAGCGGCTTCTTCTCTTAAGATCATTTCCGGGGAAGAGCTCTGTTCGATCAGTTCGGCTAACTTGACCACCCCCTGTTTAATCCCGTTTTCAGAAGCGTATTCCAGGATCATTGAATTTTTTTTATACCCGGTAAGTTTAATATGTATCTGGGAAAAATACAGCATACTCAGCCCCAGAGTGGAAAATACAACGAGCATAAAAGCAGAAATAAGCACCATAGAGCCCTTCCAGGCTGACTTTTTTTTGTTATTTTTGAACCAGGGCAAGATTTTTAAGAAACAGGGAAGTTTCATAAGTTTTCTCCTTACGGTTATTTAGAGAAAGGCGTAATTCTAAAAAATGCGAGATATTATTATAAGTAAAAGCAAAGGCGGAAGCTTCCTCCAGTAAAGGCTGGGCCGGGCTGGAATTGACTTTTCTACGCAAAATATATTGGGCTTCATCAAGGTAAAAAGACACTTTTTTAAGTAGAATTATTTGCAGAGTATCTTTTGAGTAGGAATTCTGCAGGGAGGATGAGAGCACGATGCTGCTTTTATCAACTTCATATATGTATTTAATTTCTCCCTTGTTTTGGTCATGAATGCAGAGCTGTCTTCCCGGCTTGACCTGCTGAGTATTGTTGATAAAGATGCGGGTTTGGCCTGAGACTAGATTAGCTGCTGTTTCAAGATCTTTGTGCTTTTTAAATACAGTCAAAGTAGTGTTTTCAGCCTCTATTCCCTTGAGCAGCTTCATGCTTATGGGGGAAATTAGTCCGAATCCCGCATCGCTAAGGTCTGTCCGCATTTTGTCCAGGGACGAGAAAGCAGCCTCTATGGCCTGGTATTCATCTTTGAGTGAATGAAAGTGTTTTTGGGTGATTGAGAAAAATTCCATAGCAGCTAGGACGATAAAAGTAAACAGGGACAAGGTGATTAAGCTTTCGATAAGAGTGAATCCTTTTTGGTCCCTATTATTGTATTTAATGAGTAACATTTCTTTTCCTATTTATTTCCCTGAATAAGGATTTTAAAACCCGAGTTCCTGGGATAGATACAGGATAATATGCGTTTTTTTTATGGGATG
>JAUVXM010000004.1:0-52500 GCA_030603565.1 Candidatus Aminicenantota bacterium | reverse complement strand
TGAGGAACATTGATAGGTGGGTAGTTTGACTGGGGCGGTCGCCTCCCAAAAAGTAACGGAGGCGCCCTAAGGTTCCCTCAGGCTGTTTGGAAATCAGTCATAGAGTGCAAAGGCATAAGGGAGCTTAACTGCGAGACATACAGGTCGAGCAGATAGGAAACTAGGGCTTAGTGATCCGGTGGTCCCGTATGGAAGGGCCATCGCTCAACGGATAAAAGGTACGCCGGGGATAACAGGCTAATAGGGCCCAAGAGCTCATATCGACGGCCCTGTTTGGCACCTCGATGTCGGCTCATCGCATCCTGGGGCTGAAGCTGGTCCCAAGGGTTGGGCTGTTCGCCCATTAAAGCGGTACGTGAGCTGGGTTTAGAACGTCGCGAGACAGTTCGGTCCCTATCCACGGTAGGCGTAGGAGATTTACGGGGATCTGTTCCTAGTACGAAAGGACCGGAATGGACAAACCAATAGTGTACCAGTTGTCCCGTCAGGGGCATAGCTGGGTAGCTACGTTTGGAAAAGATAAACGCTGAAAGCATATAAGCGTGAAGCTTCCCCCAAGATAAGATCTCCCTTCCCGTAAGGGCTAAAGGTCCCTCGAAGACCACGAGGTTGATAGGCTGGGTGTGTAAGTCCGGTAACGGATTAAGCTAACCAGTACTAATAGACCGTGAGACTTGACCATAAGGTTTACTCAGGATAAATAATACTGCTTTCGAATAAGAAAGACTTTTTCAATTGAATTGTTAATATGCAATATTTCCCGGCAACCATGACGGAGAGGCCACACCCGTTCCCATTCCGAACACGGAAGTTAAGCTTTCCAGTGCCGATGGTACTGCTCAGGGGGCTGAGTGGGAGAGTAGGTCGTTGCCGGGTTTTTTTTATATCTGAATAGATTTATATTAGGGCAGAAAGCTTCCCTTATATGGTCTAAAGTTATTAGGAGAAAGAGATGAACATTTATGTTGGTAATTTATCTTGGGAGCTTAGTGAAGGTGACCTGCGTGGAGAATTCGAGAAATTTGGTGAAGTGACCTCAGCCGCAATCATTAAAGATAAGTTTAGCGGTAGATCCCGGGGATTCGGTTTTGTGGAAATGTCTAATAAGAACGAAGGTGAGTCCGCAATCAGTGAACTAAACGGAAAAGAGATGAAAGGCCGTGAGATTCGTGTTAATGAGGCACGTCCTCGCACGGAAAAAGGCAACAACGGCCCAGATAGAGGCTTTGGCGGGGGCGGACGGCGTTACTAATTTAATTCCCACCGTATATAAAACTCCTATTTTCAGGAAGAGATTTTAGTTTAGGGAGAAATCCGTTGCACTTTAAAAATAGTTCGCCCTCAGAGTCTTCATAAATATACGCAAGGCGGTTTTTCCCCAATAGTGTGAAAGTACGGGTTCCCGGATCACATTCAAGCGTATGGATGAGTTTGTGCGAAGTCGTATTAATTACGTCTATCTGCTTGGCAATAGGAGGGCGGTTTTCGCTATTTTCTATCTTTTTCCCCTGCTGGAAATAGCTTTGGGCAAAGCGGAGTAGATATAGCTGGCCGTCAGTGCCTATTTCAGCATCCTGTGTGACCATATCCATGAATGCCATCATCCTGATGATGCCGTCTTTGCTTGTCTGTTGCTGTACTTTTGGAATTATTGGTTTAAAAGGTAAAGAGATTTCGAATTCTGCCAGCTTAGTTCCGTTTAAGTTAAACTTTTGGATTAAATTTTTAGAAAAATAAGGAAGGAACAGTTTTTTATCCTTGGAAAGAGTAAGGCAGACCCGGTTATTAATGGCGCGTAAAAACGGTTGATTTGCAGGAAAATCATGGGTTTCTATCTTATTCAACAGATTTCCATCCATATCAATGATGTTGACCAGAGGCTGAGTATTTTCTTTAGAGCCCATGTCTAAGCTGTAGCCGCTCATACCGAATGAAGGGATGGTACATATTTTGTCATCAATAACGATAAGGTCTGCAACCCTGACTTTTGTAGGTTTGATCGAGCGGATAAACTCACCGGAATCATTAAAGACCTGAATTCGGTTATTTCCGAAATCCGCTACAACCAGCTTTGAATCCGCCAGAACATACAAGCCTGTCGGCCGGTCAAACTCCCCTGCGCCTCGCATCTGCGGCAACCTCGCCTCGTGAATAATTCAGGTTAAATAAGAGAGGTTTTTAATCTTTTTTCCTTGCGTAGTATGAAATATTTTGTATAAAGTAAGGTAAGGAGAAACTCGATGATTATAAAAATGGAGAAGATTTCAGTTATTTGTCTTTGCGCCCTGACTTTTTCCTGTGGGAAAGCAATTGAAAAAGCGGAACATGACTATCCGGTCAAGCCAGTTTTTTTCACAGAGGTGAAGCTTAGCGATGGGTTCTGGTCTCCCAGGCTTGAGACCAACCGGACTGTGACTATCCCCTATGCGTTTGAGCAGTGCGAAAAGACCGGACGGGTGAAAAATTTTGAGCAAGCAGCCCTTGTGAACTCGGGAGAGGTCGAACATGGCGATTTTTGTTCTGCTTATACATTTGATGACTCTGATCTTTTTAAGATCATGGAAGGCGCTTCATATTCTCTTAAAGTCAAATACGATCCGGAGCTGGATAAATACCTTGACGAACTTATTGCAAAGATCTCTGCAGCCCAGGAAGAAGATGGGTATCTATATACGGCCCGGACAAGCAATCCGGAAAAACTTCATGACTGGGTAAAAGAAAAGCGTTGGGCTAATTTATACATGGGGCATGAGCTTTACAATATGGGGCACCTTTATGAAGCGGCCTTTGCTCATTATCAGGCAACCGGAAAAAGAAGTCTCTTGGACATCGCACTTAAAAACGCAGACCTTATCACCAGGGAATTCGGTCCAGACAAACGCCGCGGAGTCCCGGGCCATCAGGTCATTGAAATAGGTCTGGCTAAGCTTTACCGGATAACTTCCGATGCCAAATACCTTGATTTAGCCAAGTTCTTTCTTGACGAAAGGGGAAACAAAGTGGGACACAAGCTTTTTGGAGAATATTCTCAGGACCATAAGCCGGTTGTAGAGCAGACAGAAGCTGTAGGGCATGCCGTCCGGGCTGCATATATGTATGCCGGCATGGCTGATATCGCTGCCCTAACTGGTGACAGCAGATACATCAATGCCATCGATCGTATCTGGGAGAATGTAGTTCATAAAAAACTTTACTTGACCGGAGGGATCGGCGCTACAGGGAAATGGGAAGGATTCGGCCCGGATTATGAGCTTCCAAATGCAAGCGCTTATGCAGAAACCTGCGCTTCTATTGCTAATGTGATGTGGAACCACCGGATGTTTCTCCTGCACCAAGATGCTAAATATATAGATGTGCTGGAACGTATACTTTTCAATGGGGCTCTCTCAGGAACTGGCTTCAGCGGAGACCGGTTCTTCTATTCTAATCCATTAGCCTCCTTTGGCCAGCATACACGCAGCCCCTGGTTTACATGTGCTTGCTGCCCCAGCAATATAACCCGTTTTATGCCCTCCATCCCGGGCTACGCTTATGCAGTAAAAAGCAGTCACATTTATGTCAACCTTTTTATGCAGGGAGAAGCCAAAATCGGGATTTCTGATAACATTGTCAGGATCAAACAGGAGACGGAATATCCTTGGAAAGGTGATGTTAAAATTATTGTATCTATGGAAAAGCCGGGCAAGTTCACATTAAATCTCCGGATTCCGGGCTGGGCCCGCAACCAGCCCCTGCCTGGAGGCCTTTACACATATATGGATATAGTTGATGAAGAAGTAACACTTAAGGTCAATGGAGAAGCAGCTCCTATCAAATTGAGCTTGGGTTATGCCCACCTCTCCAGGCGCTGGAAAGAGGGAGATATAATCGAACTCCATCTTCCCATGCCGGCACGCCGAGTCCTGGCTCATGATAAAGTTAAGGCTGATGTCGGCCGGGTTGCAGTGGAGCGGGGCCCGCTAGTTTACTGTGCTGAATGGCCTGACAATTTTGGAAGGGTCCATAACCTTATCCTTAAGGACGACTTTAAGTTTAAAACCGAGTACAGAGCCGACTTGCTCCAGGGTGTAACCCTCATAACAGGTCGGGCTGAAGTTTTAAAGGAAAAGGAAGGGAGAATTATTACCGGGGAACAGAAGCTTGTCCTTATTCCATATTATTCCTGGGCCCACCGCGGAAAAGGGGAAATGGCTGTCTGGCTGGCCCGTACAGCAGAGAAGGCTGTGGTCCAGAATCCCTAAGTGAAATATTCAGGTGCACCTGAGTTATTCACGAGTTTTATGAATAATTCAGGCGTACCTGACTTTATTCACGAGTTTTATGAATAATTCAGGCGTACCTGACTTATTCACGAGTCGAGGTTGCCGCAGATACGAGGCGCAGGGGATGAAGCTGTGGTCCTTCACCGCGAATCCGCTGCAACAAAGTAGATACGGTAAGATCGGCTCGCCCGGAGGGTAAAAAGTGCCGATTATAAAATAAGTTATTGTTTTTTGGAATACGACATCGGCAATTTTTATGAATAATTCAGGTTAATTCATTATAGGCCCATTCGAGCCATTGCGTCACTGCATCTATGTCTTCCTTGTCAATTGTAGCTCCGCACCAGAAGCGGAGGCCCGGAGGAGCATCCCTGTAGGAAGCGCAGTCATAAGCAACCTTTTCATCAGCCAGAAGTTTGACCAGAGTTTTTAGTTTATCTTCAGGAAGGTCGACTTTAAGGCAGACACTGGTATTGGAACGGATTTCCTTTTTTTCAGCCAGAAAGTCAATCCAGTCGTGTTTGTCAACAAAATCTTCAAAAACCGCCAGATTGTCATTGCTGCGTTTGATGAGGCCGCGTAGTCCGCCGACAGATTCAGCCCAAGTCAATGCGGCCAGATAATCTTCATTTGCAATCATGGAGGGAGTGTTTATAGTAGAGCCCTGGAAGATTTTTCCCATGAGTTTTCCGTTTTTTGTCATACGAAAGATTTTTGGCATTGGCCAGGGGGGAGAATAAGTCTCGAGCCTGTCGACCGCGCGCGGAGAAAGGATCATAATGCCGTGAGCTGCTTCTCCTCCCAGGACCTTCTGCCAGGAGTATGTGATGACATCAAGTTTATGATAAGGGATTTCCATGGCAAAAATTGCAGAAGTTGCATCACAAAGAGTGAGGCCTGTTCTCTCGTTAGGGATCCAGTCACCATTGGGCAGCTTGACCCCACTGGTAGTGCCGTTCCAGACAAATACTACATCATTATTAAAGTCTGCTTGTGAAAGGTCGGGTAGTTTGCCATAATCTGCATTAAAGACTCTGGTGTTATCAAGTTTAAGCTGTTTTTGAATATCGGTCGCCCAACCCTTGCTGAATGATTCCCAGACGAAAACATCCACACTTCGCGGTCCCAGTAGAGACCACATGGCCATTTCGAAAGCTCCGGTGTCGGAAGCGGGGACGATGCCGACCAGATAATCTGGAGGAAGGCCGAGCATTTTTTTTGTCCTGTCTATAGATTCAGCTAATTTCCCTTTTCCCAAGCTGCTTCTATGAGAGCGGCCCAGAGGGGCATCTTTTAATTCCTCTAGAGAGTATCCCGGGTGTTTAGCGCAGGGCCCGGAAGAAAAGCAAGCATTTTTTGGTTTGACAGTTGGTTTCATGATAGTTTCTCCTCCTCTAATTATCAGATAATAAGGCTCTCATGTCAACCGCCAAAAATCTCTGGAGTTCCCCCTAATCTTACAGGAGATGTAAGGCATGGATACGGGTAAGTCTCTGGGAAGGAATCAAGGTTACAATGTTACATTGTTTCATTGTTAAGAAAACATCATAAAAACCAGAAAATCCAGGAGGCAGTCAGCAGTATGTCTAAATGGCAGGTTATTTTTCTATTTATTATTTACCAGCTTTCAACAATGAAACCATGTAGCAATGTAACAGTGAGTTTTTTCCTTGAATTGGATAATGTAATTTGACCGCGGCAATAAGCTGTGATATAAAAATCTTCATCATGAAAAGTGTTTTAGGCGGTCGAAATAAAAAATACATGATTTTTTATATTGCGGGGATTTCTATTGCGATGGCTGGATTTATATTGAGTTTTCTTTATGTGCTGAATGAAAGAAATTATGATAGATCGTATAAGGATCACCGCCGTATTTATAGAGCGGAAAGCCGGCTTGTTTACGGTCAGGGAAAGGAGCAGCTGCAGGCCACATCGCCGATTCCTCTTGCTCCTTCTCTGATGAAAGATTGCCCTGGGATTGAAAGTGCGGTACGTATAAGCAGGCATTATCCCGAAACGCTGTTATCAACAAAATCGGGGAAGAAATTTATAGAAAGGCAGGGAATATGGGCAGATAACTCCCTTTTTACAGTTTTTTCATTTTCTTTTATTAGAGGCGATTCAAAAAACGCACTAACCCAGCCTCTTTCAATAGTCCTGACTGAAAAGCTTGCTGAAAAATTCTTCCCTAATGAAGACCCACTTGGTAAGAAAATAAGAATCAATAACCACTTTAATTATAAAGTAACAGGGGTCATTAAGGATATCCCTGTGAATTCGCACTTTGATTTCAGCTTTGTTGTGTCATCGGATTTTACAGGCACTTTGGTCGGGGGCTGGGATTCCAGCATGATTTTTACCTATGTTCTCCTTAACAGGAAGGGGCAAACACGGGAATTGAGCAGAAGCCTACGCGAAATTCTTAAAGAAAATGGGGTTGTGAGTGATAAAGAGATATATCTAAAACCATTATCAAAAATTTACCTCGGGCCTGATATATTTTTTGAATTTGGGCATAAGGGGAATCGGAAGATCGTCAGTTTGTGTTTTTGGGTTGCTTTTTTGATTCTTTTAACTGTCTCAATGGTTTTTACAGACGCGGCGACACCTAAAGAAGGGAGTAATAATAGTTCTGATATTCAGGCAAAGATAAAGGTTGTATTGCCAGGCATATTTTTAAAAATGTTGATCTGTGGAATTCTCGCTGTTATTCTGTGCTTTGTTTTTTTACCTGCCTTTGAACACCTGGTCAATCGGACTCTGAGGATCGGTTTTTTCGGGTTTTTGCTTGCCCTGGTCTTATCGGTAATAATACCCGGCGTTCTTTCTACTTTATCTGCTGTGTTTTTCAGAAGAGGAAAAAGCAGTATAGGTAGGACATTTACTATGCTTCAGTTGTTCTTTTTTTTAATTTTGTTTATAGCTTTTCTTAAAATGAACGATAAGGCCGCGCATTTAAAAAATGAGGATCAGGGAATAGACAAAGACAATATTGTTGCCATGGATTTTTCCCGTCTGGGGAAGGACAATCTGGGCAAGTGTATGGCTCTAAAAAATGAATTATTAAAAAATCCCAATATTCTGGAGGCTGGATTTTCCCTGCACTTTCCTTTAGGGACGCTCGGCACTTCTGCAGTGGCTGTGGAAGGAGCCGGGCCGGGAAGGGAAGTTATGGCGAATATCAATTTTGTCAATGCTGATTTTTGCGATACATACGGGTTGGAACTGACCGGAGAAAGCCGAGATCTATCCTCTCAGACTGAAATATCCCCTGGTGAATGGGCATGTTTTGTCAATGAAACAGCGGCTGAAGAATTTAAGGAGAGTAATAATGGGTTCAGGAATAGCCGAATTATCGGGAAGCGACTTATTTTTAGTGATGGTAATAAGCCAATAATAAGCGGAGTTGTAAGGGATTTTCCTTTTTCATTTTCGATGGATAAGGTAAAGCCTCTGGTGATTGTATATCAGAGTGGAAATGAGTTTATCTATCCAAAATTATCTCTCAGCCTTTATTCCGGAGATATGGTCAATACCCTGGATTTTATTCATAATAAGTTTAAAGTTCTTTTCCCTGAAGATGTATTTGAATACAGGTCTTTTGATAAGTATTACAGTAGTATATTTCAAGATGATGTTGTTTTGGAAAATATGTTGGGATTTTTCTCTGCTCTTGCATTTTTCATTTTCATCATGGGCCTGTTAAGCAGAAGAGCTCGGTGTTTTGTTTTGGGAGAACAGAAAAAAAACAGATTTTTAGGGAGGAGTAATCTCCTCTTTTTTGGTTTTATAAAATGGCTTGTGGCCTATCTTTATATCCTGCTGTTTATTGAACCGCATTTGCTCTACTACGGATTCGGAAAGATGATAGAGTTACCGCTATATTCTACCGGATGGCGGTTCTTTAAGCAGTCAATAGCTCATCCGGGCGGATTGACAGAATTTTTAGCAGGATTTCTATCACAGTTCTTCTATATAAACTGGGTTGGAGCATTGGTCATTACTGCTGTAGCTTGGGGGCTGAGTGTCGTATCGACCAGGCTGATAGCTTTGGCAGGCGGTAAAAGCAGCAACCGGATTCTATCCTATATCCCAGCTCTGTTATTTATAATGAGTTATAATTATTATGACCATGCTTTATTATTGGGTCTTGCTTTGTTGACAGCGCTCTTTTTCTCTGTTTTATATATCAAATTCAGGATCAAGCCTGTTTCAGCCAGGATATTGTGGTTCGGTATCTTGTTTATCGTACTTTATTTTATCGCCGGCGGAGCATGTTTGCTTTTTGCTATACTGGCAGTTATTAATGAGTGTTTTTCCCGCCGGGAGTACACGGTTGCAGCAATTATGTTTGCGATTGCTGCCAGCGGCCCTTACCTTGCCGGAACTTTGATCTTTGACTTGTATTCTTCCGCCATCTTTTTATCTTTAACTCCATTTTTTCCCAGGTGGGCAAATATGGATAGTGCTTTAATTTTGCAGAGTATGTTTCTTTTTGTGCCTGGACTTATAATATTTCTTCTTTTGTTTTCATCAAAAAAAGCCGGTTCTTCTTCCCAGGGAAAGCTGTTGGCTAAAATCCTTCCTTATGCAGTTTTGTTGGTATTGTTTATTATCGGCAATGTAGTAACTTTTAATATAAACAAGAAAACATTAAATAAGTTGATGTATTTTTCTCACATCAAAAAATGGGAGCAGGTGCTTGATCAGGCCCAAAAGCTACCCTCTGATACTTATAATCTTTACACTAATTACCAGATAAACCGTGCCCTCTATCATAGCGGCCGCTTAGGAGAAGAGATGTTTTCATTTCCCCAGCATATGGATGCTTTTGCGCTGATCCCGTTCGAGACCGAGCGCTTTGTTATGAGGGATGCAGCTGTGATAGATATATCTTTAGAGCTGGGCTCCCTGAATGTCGCAGAACATTTAAGCCTTGAGCTTCTGGAAGTAGCAGGAAACAGCCCCTTCTTTCTCCAGGACCTTGCCCTGGTTAATATGGTAAAGAAACAAACAGATACAGCCAGGGTTTTTCTCAATGCCCTATGCAAGGACTTGATCTTCCGGAAAAAAGCAATGCGCCTTTTGAGCCGGCTGGATAAAGATCCCGACCTTGAGGGTGATCGCCGGGTGCAGTATCTGCGGCGTGTAATGTTGGATAAGGATGTTGCTAATATTGATGTGGAATCCCTGTTGCTGAAATTGCTTGAGAAAAACCGGTATAACCGAATGGCTTTTGAGTATCTTATGGCCTATTACCTGATGGAGCGCAGGGTGGATAAAGTCGCTGAAAATTTTGCCCGCTTGGATGAACTTGGTTACAAAGAAATACCCCGAAATTATGAAGAAGCCATCCTGCTGCATTCTCTGGATACAGGCGGCACTATAAAATTATTTGGTAAAAAGCTGAGGCCGGAGACTTTGGAAAAATTTTATGCTTTCTCGGAAATTATGTCCTCTTCCGCAGAAATCAGCCGGCAGGCAGCTTCCAGGGAATTGATGCAAAAATTCGGCAATACTTACTTTTTTTATTATTCATTTGATCGTTCTGGAGTGGCAAGATGAAGGATAGCTCTTCTCTGATCAGATCAGCCGGAAAGATATTATTAATAATTATTTTAGCACTGCTTGCTTATTGCCGGGCAGAGCCGGACATTGAACATTCCCTTGAAGCATCCAGGGTTCCCCGGATCAGGCCGGATTATTCCGGCACGGTTATTCCAGTTAATATTGCCCCTTTAAATTTTGCTGTTGAGGAACAGGGGCGGAAATATTTTATCCGTATCAGGTCTGTTGAGGGAAAAAATATTGATATTACCAGTAAATCTTCCTCCATTATTATCCCAGTTAGAAAGTGGCGGAGATTATTGGATGTCAATCGCGGCAACAGGTTGTTTTTTGATATATATGTACTTGAGGAAAATGGCAGCTGGAAGCAGTTTCGGAGCATAATGAATCAAATTGCTGCAGAAGATATTGACAGTTATATTGCCTACCGTAAGATGAAACCGATCTATTCTTATTGGAAAAGTATCGGTATATATCAGCGCAACCTGGAAAACTATGATGAATCTGTCATTCTCCATGGCAGATCTTTCGGTAATGGGTGTGTAAACTGCCATACTTTTAATAATAATGATCCGGGAAGGATGTTTATCGGGGTTCGCAGTATGGGATATGGCAGTGCGACCCTGCTGGCAGAAAACGGTAAAGTCAGCAAGATCGGCGCAAAATGGGGATACACTTCCTGGCATCCCAGCGGGCGAAATGCGATCTATCCGGTCATGAGCGTCCATCAGTTCTTTCATGCAGCGGGCATGGAAATCCGGGATGTTATCGATCTGGATTCGGTCATGCTGTACTATGATGTCGAGGAAGAAGAAGTCAAGACCGATGAAGGATTTTCTGATAGAGATCGTTTGGAAACATATCCCACCTGGACGCCGGACGGCCGTTATCTTTATTTTTGCAGCGCTGCTATTCCCTGGACAGACCGCACCAAAGTACCTCCAAAAAATTATGATAAGGTTAAATATGATCTCAGGCGCATCACTTATGATGTTGCTACAGATACGTGGGGGGAGCAGGAAACGGTTCTTTCCTCTGAAGAAACCGGCCTGAGTATTTTAGAGCCGCGTATTTCCCCGGCCGGACGCTTTTTGTTGTTTTGTATGTCTAAATACGGGTATTTCCCTGTTTTCCAACCCAGCAGCGACCTGTACATGATGGACCTTAATACCGGAGAGTACCGAAAGCTTGGAATCAACAGTCAGTTTTCCGAGTCGTGGCACTCCTGGTCCAGTAATAACCGCTGGATAGTTTTCAGCAGTAAGCGCCGCGGCGGTCTTTTTACCCGTTCGTATATAAGCTATGTAGCTGAAGATGGAACAGCCTATAAGCCTTTTATCCTTCCCCAGAAAGACCCTTTGTTTTACGATTCCTGTCTTGAGACATTTAGTGTGCCGGAGTTGATAACAGGACCGGTTATAGTTAGCAGCCGGGCTCTCGCTCGGGCGGTCCGGTCGCCTGATAAGATAGTAGTGGATACATTCAGCGGAGCTACTCCGAAAGCTCAGAAAAAAAGAGCCCCTGTACGGGAGTGACTATTCGAAAGTGTAAAATAATGAACACCTTCAATCTCGACCAGAAGGTCCTTACGGCAGATATCTGAAACCAAGTAAAGGGAAGGGACTTCTCCCAGATAAGCCCGGCAAGTCTCTTTAACATCGGGGATGTCGGCTTCATTCTTGACATATACTCTGATATAAGATGGCTTACTTCCAGTGTTTATGTTTATTCCATGAGCTTTCAGATTCTCTACTGAGATCAACCTGGAGATGTTTTCAAGAGTGGTCCGGGTTTGTCCCCGGGCATTCTTCCCGACTTCCGTCTTTTGTCCGAGAACGGCAGCTGTTCCGGAGATATAGACCTGCCCTGAGTCCTGAGTAGTAAAAACTTTTGCTCTTTCAAATTTTGGCGAGCCCTTTTTTTTAATATCTTCAAATGCTTTTCCTATAAGTGCCTTCTGGGAATATTTATGGGCGTCCATCTGCCTGGGATTTGATATAGGAAGGATCCGGTTTGATTTACAGGGGGAGGCGGCTGTGAAATCGATGACAATGCCGCCGGTATTTGTGCCGATGCCGGTAGCTGCCGGATATCCGTTGGGAAAATCAACAGTGCTGTAATATAAAGTTCTGATGTCGTTGAAAAGCTGGTAGTTCTGCATTTTACCTTCCTTGCTGGTCGTGAATCCTGTTATATCTTCAATGTAGTTCCACTGGCGTACGATATCAGAAAAAGCAAGGCTCTCTTTTTTTAATACTCTATTCAAGAGTTCAAAAGCTTTTTTTGATTTGTCTACAGTTACTGTTGTATCTTTTCCTGCGGTCAGCCCTGCTCCATATACTTCTTTATAATCGGGATAATCGACTACTGTATAGGGTAGTTTTTCGATTTTTTTGTGTTCAATGTTTGTGTTTTTGGACTCAGGGGAGAGGAGTAAAATTTCTGTGGAAACTAACTTTTTGTTTTCCGGGGGCTGACCGATAAAGCTTGTGGGAGGCAGGCTTGGCGAATAGAAATTGTTAAGAATAGAGGTAAGCTCCTCTTTTTGCTTATGATAATCCCCATTATCTCTGGCTTTAATAAATATATTCTGTTTGAGGATATTTTTTATATTATTTCCCGAGGCTTTTACAATATTATTAAGGGTGGAAAGGCAGTCAGATAGCTGGGCGGCTGGAGTTGAGCCGTTTTTTGCAGTTATTCCCAAACACTGTTTTTTCACTTTTTCTGGGCCGTTTGATTCTTCCCACTTGCATTTTTTTATCCGGTTTTTTCCGGAATATTAGCTAAGAAGCGGGAATAATGGTCTTTCTCTTTTGTCTTCCGCACTGCAATGGCTGGGCGGGGGTGCTCATTTAAAAGGCCGGTGATCATATAGGGAATAATATACCCCCATTCCATTTCTTTTTGCAGAGGCACAAAATAATCTTCGATCACTTTAAGAACAGGCATAAGGTCATATCCGGAGTTTTTGAAATAACCGAGGAGCAGTTCCAGGCAGCAGTTTCCGCAGCCGCGGCCGATTCCGGTAAGCGACCCGTCAAAAAAAGCAGCGCCATTTCTAAACCCGGTTAGGGTATTGCAGAAAGCCATCTGCAGGTTGTTATGACAGTGTATCCCGATATTTTTTCCCGGAAGGTGCTTTTTAAATAGCAGAGTCAGATGTTTGACCTGATGGTCATAAAGAGCGCCGAAACTGTCTACGATATACACGGTGCCTACCGGGCTGGCAGCAAGTTTTTTAAGGCATGGTATCAGGGTAGAGTCTGTTTCTTTGGAAATTGCCATGATATTTGCAGTAGTCTCATATCCCAGGCTGTGGGCTTTATTGACCATGTTTAAGGCCAGGTCGATGTCTTTAACATAAGTTGCTGTGCGGATCATGTCGAAAGGGCTTTTATCCGCTGGGAAAAACTGCTGTTCTTTTATCCGGTGGGCATCTACCATAAAACTCAGTTTTAGGTCAGATTCAATCCCGTCAATGACTTCTCTTGCCTTTTCGTCATCACAGTATTTCCAGGCTCCGTATTCAGATGGAGGACACATCTCCTTACTGCTGCGGTATCCCATTTCCATATACTCGATTTTGCTTTTAGATAGAGATTTGTATACCGCTCGGACCAGCTCGTCGCTGAAGCGATGGTCATTGATCAAGCCGCCGTCCCGAATAGAACAATCAAGGACCGTAATTTTGTCTTTATTCATAGTATTACCTTTTAACCTGAACTATTCATAAAAAAAAATGGCGATGTTTTTATTATTAATTTCTTTTCAGCGATATATGAGATTTTTTCAAGAATGATTATTTTAACGATTTTCTCATTTTTATTTTTAATTTTAATCGCCATTTTTTTACCATTCAGGCGAGTCGATCTCACCGCATCTGCTTTGTTACAGGGTACTCGCGGTGAAGTATCACAGCTTTGCACCCTGTGCCTCGCATCTACGGCAACCTCGACTCGTGAATAATCCACGTTCCTTAAACCGGGAAATAATTTTTTTTAACAGATTTTCTATTATTTATTTAAATATTACTCTAAAGTATATATCACTTCTATGATTTGTGTCAATCTTCAGTGCCTATATTTGACCTATGAGGCTAAAATCTGCCAGTACTACCGCTGTAACTGCTTCGATTATAACCGGCAGCCTTAAAGCTATACAGGCATCGTGGCGTCCCTTCACAGAGATTGTCTCTGGTTTGCCGGTTATGAGATTTACAGTCTCCTGTTCTTTTTTGATGCTGGAAGGGGGTTTGACTGCTGTCCTGAAGACCATCTCATTGCTGTTTGTAATTCCGCCATTTATACCCCCGCTGTGGTTGGTCTCTGTCTTGCCGCTTTTATCTAAGATTATGTCATTACATTCGCTGCCTGTCATACGGCTGCAGGCAAATCCTGAGCCGAATTCGATGCCTTTGATGCCAGGTACAGCAAAGGCCAGATGGCTTATCTGGGATTCAACTGAATCAAAAAAGGGTTCTCCCCATCCGGCTGGAAGCCCGGTAGTGCGGCACTCAACTATACCTCCGATGGAGTCATCTTTTTGAAGAGCTGAGTTTACTGCCTTTTCTATGTCCCGGCTGCCGCCCACTTCTGTTACTGTGGCGCAGACAGTTGCCGGGGAGATCAGTTTTTTAGCGACCACTCCGGCTGCTACCAGGGGCGCTGTGAGCCTGCCTGAAAAATGGCCGCTTCCCCTGTAGTCATTAAAGCCTCTATATTTTTGGTGTACGACAAGGTCAGCATGTCCAGGGCGGGGGAGGTCTTTTGCAGCATCATAGTCCTCAGAGCGCAAATCTTGATTTTCAAATATGATCGTAAGGGGAGCACCTGTTGTCCTGTTATTAAAAATGCCTGAGATGACCTTGGGGAAATCCGGTTCCCGCCGTAGGGTTGTACCTTTTGCCTTTGCCTGCCTCCGTTTCAAGTCCGGGGTAAAATCTTTTTCAGAAATTGGCACTCCGGCAGGGCATCCGTCAATCGTAATGCCGATATTTTTTCCATGAGATTCGCCGAACAAGCTTATGCGGAAAAATCTTCCAAAGGAATTCATATGACTTTTCCTCCAATAGATCTTAAATCATTATAAAACCCGGGATATGATTTGGAAACAGCCTGCCAATTTTTTATCTTAACACCCTGCCGGGAAAAAAGCCCGGCAATAGCGCCTGCCATAGCTATTCTGTGGTCATTGTGTGAATCAATCATACCGCCTTTGATTTTTTTGCCATTTATTTTCATTCGGTCTCCATCAATACTGATATCAGCTCCGATCTTTGTAAATTCTGATACTAGAGTTTCCGCTCTGTTACTTTCTTTGTGCTTTAATCTGTCTACTCCTGCTATAGCACTGCGGCCTTTACAGCAGCAGGCTAGAGCTGTAAGTGGAGGGAAAAGGTCAGGGCACTCTGTAGCATCGAAATTAAAGGCGTCCAGGCGCTTATGTTTTACTTCCACAGTGTCATGTGATGTCGATATCTCTGCTCCAGCTGATTCCAGAACGCCCAATATATTTTTGTCAGCTTGAAGGGAATCAGGATAAAGGTTTTTAATTTTTATTCTCCCCTTTACAGCGCCTGCTGCAAGGAAAAAAGCTGCTCCTGACCAGTCGCCTTCTATTATATAGTTTGTACTATGATAGCTCTGATTGCCCGGCACAGAGAAAAAACTAAAATCATTTTGAGAGGATATTGATATGCCTGACCGCTCCAGTAGATTGATGGTCATTTTCACATAAGGCCTGCTTTTCAGTCCTATGACAGTAAGCTCGGAGTCCTCTTTACAGAGAGGGAGGGTCATTAACAGGCCGGTTAAGAACTGAGAGCTTGTAGATCCTTCCAGGTTGACTTTTCCGCCTTTTATCCGGCCTTTGACTTGGATGGGAGCTAAGCCGTTATCGGTTAAGCAGTGTGTTCCCAGTTTTCTAAGAGGCTTTTCCATCATGCCCATTGGCCGGGATTTTAGAGATTTTAATCCTGTGATAGTGACGACCTGGTTAAACAGGGCAGCGACTGGAGTGAATAGACGCATGCACAGCCCTGACTCGTTACAGTACAGGATGCTTTTTTTTAGATTTAATCCTCCCGTGACCTTAATTGCTCTGTTATCCTTTTTTATGTCTGCTCCCAGAGCTTCAATGATCTGAATTGCTGTGAGAGAGTCGTCACAATCGGAGGGATTGCTGATCTGGGATATTCCCTCATTCAACAGTGATGCTGCTACTGCCCGGATCATCATGCTTTTAGAAGAAGGGGCAGACAAAACGCCCTTGATTTCTGATGAATTAATCTGTTTCATATCTTATCCTTTCAGAGATATTGTCAGGTTTGCTTGTTTCAGTATCAATAACCATATCTGATATCCCGGCATAATATGGCATTCTGCTTGATAAAATTCTTTTTGCGCTTGCTTCAGGTGTTTTTTGATCCAACATAGGGCGGGAATTGATGTCAATCCGTTTTAAAGATGCCGGAACGGAAGTCCAGAGCCATATTATATAGCAATTCTCTTTGATAATACTACGGCTTTTTTTATCCAGAACAGCCCCTCCTCCTAAAGAAAAGACTGTGCTGCGGGAAGAGGGGATGATTTTTGAGATCATGCTTTTTTCGATCTTTCGAAAACCAGCTGCATTTTTTTGTTTGAATATCTCAGGAATTGTTTTTCCGGATGATTTTTTTATTTCAGCATCTATGTCAACAAATTTGCGTTCGGTTTTTTCCGCCAGCAGTCTTCCAACAGTAGATTTTCCGCTGCCCATAAAGCCGATAAGGGCGATATTGGTTTTATCCTGATTCTCTTCCGTAAAAACGCTTCTCTTTATTTTGTTGTAGAGTTTATGGGAGACGACCTGTCCTGTGAACCTGAAGAATGCGGGAAAGGCCTGATAGATGAGCCATTCCCGGCCGTCAATGGTATGGCACCCTTTTGCCTGTGCTGCTTGGAGCAGATGAGGGGCCTGGTAATTAGCGTCCAGGACTGTAAGTCCTTCTTTAAGATAATCCGGTTTGATCTTATTCTGATGGGACGGAATACATGATATCAGCAGGTTGCTGTTTCTAATCACCTCTTTGGCTTTGGCAATGGGAGAGTGTTCGCATCCCAATTTCCGGGCGGCATTTATTGCTTTTTCTTCTGTCCGGTTTATCAGAACTACTCTTTCGGTTCCTGACTTAAGCAGGCTGTAGGCGGCAGCTCGGGCCGCACCTCCGGCGCCTAGTACCGCAGCTCTGGTATTCATGAATCTTATGCCATGTTTTTTCAGTGAATCGATAACGCCGATAAAATCAGTATTGTATCCCAAGAATTTTCCGTTTTTGACCGTTACTGTATTAACGGCTTCGATTGTGCGGCTAGGTTCGTCTATATCATCTAAGTGTTTCATAATACTCTGTTTAAAAGGCGAGGTTATATTAAAGCCGCTTAAATTGAGGGAGCGGGCAGTTCTGAGGATTTCCTCTTCAGCATCAACAGAAATACAGACATAGTCTGCGTTAAGGTCAAAATTATTAAACAGGGAGTAAAATATCTGCGGACTCCGGCTGTGCATAATCGGTTTTCCGAAAACGGCAAAAAGTTTTTTATCTGACATTTTTATACTATTGTATATACTCTACGTTAATAATTTGAAAAATTTTTTCAAGATTTATTTTATCAAGCTGGCCCGCTGCTGTTTCTCTCCCGCTTGAAAGGGATGCGTAGGTAAAAGGGCTTCCCAGAATAGGCGCTGCGATGCGGGTGACTTTCCCCTTTTCCCCCATTCCGATCACTACCAGGGGGCGGCTGTCTAATAAAAGTCCCAGAAGGATGATGTTATCGCGGTCAGAATGGACCATGCAGGCTATTTTGGCTATATCTGCGCCGGAAACAAAGCATTCCTCAATAATATCGCGCAGTTTTGTTTCAGCAGGTGTAGTTTTAAAATTATGGTAGGAGAAAATAACCTTACAGCCGGCTGACTTGGCTTTTTCCAGAATCGCTTTTTTTATCCTTTCGTCCGATCCTAATCCTATATCTACATAAGCGGCCCCGGCAGATATGGCGGTGGTTAGAAGAGTTTGTCTTTTTTGGTCAGATATTTTACCGGGCCGGCAGGTTGCTATCAGCCGGGTGGGTTGAGAGAATATTTTTTTTATTCCCGGGATTTGAGGTCTTTCCATCCTGTCGATCCGAATCTCGGCAAAATCGATATCTTTTAGGGCCTTTAGATTTTCTTCCGGAGTTTTTTCAGCGATGCTTACACAGATCATGGATATATTTCCCCAGCTCCTTATAGGACATTTTCTTTACTTCCGCCTTGCCGATTTCTGCCAATAAGACAAAATAAATCTCCTCTCCCGTGCGTTTTTTGTCTTTTTTTATGGCTTCAAGCAGCGGCTCGCTTTCAGCCGGAAGTTTGCATGGAAGCTTGAAATTTTGCAGCAGCGATTCAATGCGCCGGGTATCATAAAGGGAAAGAGTTCCTCTGGCTTCGGATATTCTGGCGGCAGCTACCATTCCTATACTAACAGCTTCACCGTGGGGCAGATGGAGTGTTTTTTCGATCGCATGTCCCAGAGTATGGCCGAAATTCAGTTTTCTTCTCCCGCCTGCTTCCAGAGCATCTACTGAGATGATATCAGCTTTTATTTTGACGGACTCTTCTATTATCTTTCCGGTTATGTTGGGTTTTAGTGAGAGCAGAGAATCCCAGTCTTTTTCCAGAAGGTCAAAGAGGGAGGGGCTCTTGATCAGGGCGTGTTTAACAACTTCGGCAATCCCACAGAGCAGTTCTTTTTCGGGCAGAGTGTTAAGAAGGCTGAAGTCGGAGAGAATGAACTGCGGATGGTTGAAAACCCCGACTATGTTTTTAAACCCTAATAAGTTAACGCCGTTTTTTCCACCGATAGCGGCATCGACCTGGGCCAGCAGGGTTGAAGGGACAAACCCGAATTGAAGGCCGCGCATATAGGTGGAAGCGGCAAAACCTGTAATGTCGCAGACAATTCCGCCCCCTATGCCGATGACAAGTGAGGAGCGGTCGAGTTCAAGCTCAAGAAACCTCTGCAGGATTTTATTTATTGTGCTTAAATTTTTTATTTGCTCCCCGGTCCCGATTTCAATTATTTCTGACTCAGGAAAGAGGTGGCCGTGGAGCTGGCGCACATTATTGTCTGTGATTATCACACTTTTTTTTGCTTTAATATAATTTGATAAATTTTTAACAGATTCTCCCAGAAGAATCCGGCTGCTTCCATTGGATGCCTCTATTTTTATCTCTTTCAATAACAAATCTCCCTAAAGCCTGATTTGCCGAGCTGACTTTCTCCTTAGCTTATAACATTGTAAACCAATAAGGTCAATTATCCTGAACTATTCATAAAAAATGTCGATATGTGTGATATATTTTTTTTAATTATTATTTTACATTGATTCCTACAGTAACTCAATTTACCATTTCGTTCACAAAATAATCTCTTTTAATTATCGACATTTTTTACTCTACGAGCGAGCCGATCTTACTGCATCTACTTTGTTGCAGCGGATTCGCAGTGAAGACCACAGCTTCATCCCCTGCGCCTCGTATCTGCGGCAACATCGCCTCGTGAATAATCCAGGATCATATTTCAGAGTCAGAAGGTTAAATTTTCAATGTCGCTTCAGCCACACCAGAATTTCATTATATGTAAGACTTTTAACTAAAATTTCAAATTTTTATGCCTTTCCTGAAGTTCCTGTTCTTTCTGCTTTTTCTGCGGTAACCTCGACTCCTGAATAACCCCAGCAAGTCTGAACTATTCATATCGTGAATAATCCAGGCAAGTTGACCTGATTCTTTTTACAGCTTTTCCTTGAAAAAATGGCTTCCCACTCACTATCTTTTTTTATTTTGACTTTAATTATGACTATTACGTATAATTGATACAAGCTAAATGAGGAAAATATTATTTCTTCCGGTGTTTATTGTACTTTGCCTCTCTGTTTTTGCTCAACAGATCTCTGAAGAAGCTGTAGTCCTTAATGTGGAAGTACCGGTACGGGTATTTCAAAGGAATACTTTTATTGATGATCTGACAATTAATGATTTTGAAGTGTTTGAAGACGGCAAAAAACAAAGGATCGAAGCTGTTTACCTGGTGAAAAAAAGAAGTATAGAGAGGAGTGAGGAAAAAAAGAGATTTGCCCCGGATACTGCCCGTAACTTTTATCTTTTTTTTGAATTAAGTGAATATACGGCTAAACTTGGGGAAGCTGTGAATAATTTTGTTCACAATGTCATTGACCCCGGGGATTTGTTGACAATTGTAACTCCTATGAAGACATACAGATTGCGAGGAAAAGCTCTGGAAGTGAAATCAAGAGAAGAGATAACTGAGCAGTTAAAGGGATTGATGAGAAGAGATATCCTGATTGGGAATTCCGAATATAGAAATGCGATCAGAGAATTATCCACGCTTGCAGGGCTGATGAGCGCAACTATGAGCCAGGATGAAACTTTGCGAGTCAATGCGGATTTATTTGCAGAGGAAGATAATAAGGAGAGGGAATCTTTTAGGGAGCAGCTTACTCGGTATCAAGAGCTTCTCTCCCGCCTGGAAAACTTAAGAAAGGTCGACCAGGGAAAGCTACTTGATTTTGCAGAATACTTAAGGGACAGGGGAGGACAGAAGTATGTCTTTCTTTTTTACCAGCGGGAATACATTCCTCAGATCGATCCGAGTATTTTAAACCAGTTCCTTAGTATTTACCAGGGTAGCCCGGATATACAGATGAATATTTCCAATCTTTTTGATTTTTATAGGCGGGATCCTCTGATTGATATTAAACAAGTAAAAAAGGTTTATGCTGATGCATCCATATCCATCCATTTTCTGTTTTTCACTCCGGTTGTTCAAAAAACGCTTGGGATAGTTTTTCGGGAAAGGTCTGAAGATATATACAGCACTTTCAGCCAAATGGCCCGTTCAACCGGAGGCTTTATAGACAGCTCGGCCAACCCTGACAGCTTGTTGAAAAAGGCGATAGATTCCTCGAGGAATTACTATTTGCTTTATTACTCTCCCAAAAATTATATGAGAGACGGAAAGTTTAAAAACATTAATGTTAGAGTAAAAAATAAAAAATATCGGATTATGCACCGGGTGGGATATTTTGCCAACTAAAATTCAAAACCCAGGCCGGCTCCGATATTAAATCCGCTGATATCAAGTTCTGTTTCCCCGACATTGATAAGGCAGTAGCGGTAATGAGCATACGCGTCTAATACCAGGTTTTCTGCAATCTTAAGAAAACATCCCGCTTGGCCGATAAAACCTATCTTTTTTTCTTTTATCTCTTCGGAATCATATAATTCTTTATATTGATGGTATGCGATTCCCCCTCCGATATAGGGATTGACCGCTCCTTTATTTAACCTCAATTTAAAGCCTGCTTCAAGGGGTATCAGTCTGATTTTACGGTCCTGGGCTGTGTCTCCCTCAAGGCTTGATTTGCTGAAATTTTTCATAGAAAGCCAGAATTCTAAGGAATTTGTCACCCCGATATTCAATTCCGCACCTTCCATCAGGCCGTTGCCGAATGTATCCTTGAATTCTCCTTCCGCCGGTTGAAAATAATTACCAGTGACCTCGATCCGGATAAACCTCTTTTCCTGCCCGGCTCTTTTGTCCTGCATTTCTTTGAGGATTGTCAGAGTGTCATCCAGTTTTACTTGCAATTTGTCTAATTTTTCATTGACGTTGGCTGCAGTGTCCTTGACTTCCTTTATTTCCTCTTTTATTTCTTTAATGTCCTCATTTTTTAGGGAGGATTTTACTGCTGCGGCTTTTGCCTCAGCTATTTTTTTTGCTTTATCTTTTATTTCCTGCAGTTTCCGGGATTTTTCCTCTTTTAACTTCTGTTCTTTAGTTTTTTCCTTCCGGAAAGTGATTTTAAGCCCTTTTTCTGTTTTTGTTATCTTATAAGGAGAAAGTTTGTCCTTGAGATTGAATACTAGTCTGGCGATATCGGTTTTAAACATTCCGGCGCGGATAGTCTTAATACCGAAATCATTCACTTCAAAATGCCTGTCAGATAGAATATCTTCGATATTTTTTAAATCTAAAACAATACGCTTGGGATCAGATAATTCAAAATGGCTGTAAGATGTATATGGCCCAAAGATGATATCGACTTCCAGGGTGTTCTCTTCTCTGGTGAGGGTTATTTTATTAAGCAGGCCAATTTCTTTATTAACATCTTTTGCCGCAGATAAAGCAGGTATAAATGATGAAGCTGAGAAAAGAATTATACAGGACAGGATAGATATTTTTTTTTTAAGCATTTTTGCCTGAACTATTCATAAAAAATGTCGATATGTATGATACATCTTTCTTAATCAGTATTCTACATTGATTCCTACAGTAACTCAATATACAATTTCGTTCCCAATATAATCTCTATTTGTAATCGACATTTTTTATGAATAGTCCAGGTTAGATTCCTAATAAACCTTTTTAAGGGTCTTTTTTTTCATTGCTTTTTGGACTCTGGCCCAGGTATCACGCAGGGATACTGTGCGGTTAAAGACAAGTCTGTCCGGGGTAGAGTCAGGGTCGACACAAAAATAGCCCTTTCTGAGGAACTGATAGCGGAATCCCGGAGCAGCTCCGGCCAGAGAGGGTTCGAGCAGGCATGATTTTAATGTGGTCAGCGATTCGGGATTAATGCAGGAAATAAAATCTTCTCCTTCCGTCGTGTCTGCGGGATCTTTTTTTGTAAAAAGCTTGTCATATAGCCGCACTTCAGCCTTTATAGCAGGAGCGGCTGAAACCCAGTGGAGAGTGCCCCTGACCTTGCGTCCGTCTTTTGACCAGCCGCCCCGGGTTTCGAGGTCGTAATTGCAGTGCAGCTCTTTAATCTCTCCTGTGTTTTTATCTTTTACCACATCTGTACATTTGATGTAATAAGCATGCTTAAGGCGTACTTCACGCCCGGGGGATAAGCGGAAAAATTTTCTCGGGGGGTCTTGAAGGAAGTCATCCTGCTCGATGAATATTTCCCGGGAGAAAGGGATTTTCCGTGTTCCCATGCTTGAGTCTTCGGGATTATTTTCTGCATCAAGCTCCTCGACCTTACTTTCCGGGTAGTTATCGATTATTATTTTCAAAGGACGGAGTACTGCCATGACCCGCTGGGCCTGTTTGTTCATATCTTCCCGCAGGCAGTGTTCTAAAAGTTCGATTTCTACCATGCTTTCTCGCTTGGCCAGGCCTATGCGGTTACAGAAGTCGTGGATGGATTCCGGAGTATACCCCCGCCTCCGCAGCCCTGAAATAGTTGGCATACGTGGGTCATTCCATCCGGCCATATGTCCTTCATCAACCAATCTTAAGAGCTTCCGCTTGCTCAGTATGGTATAGCTTAAGTTAAGGCGGGCGAATTCGATCTGCCGGGAAGGGAAGATACCGAGCTGCTGGATAAACCAGTCGTAAAGCGGGCGGTGGTCTTCAAATTCCAATGTACAGATAGAATGAGTGATTCCTTCTATGGAATCAGATTGACCGTGGGCCCAGTCATACATGGGATAAATGCACCATTTGTCTCCGGTCCGGTGATGGGTAGCGTGCAGGATACGGTAAATTACCGGATCCCGCATATTCAGATTAGGAGCTGCCATGTCGATTTTCGCCCTCAGTGTCCGGGAGCCGTCCGGAAATTCTCCTGCCCGCATTTTTTCAAAGAGGGTAAGGTTTTCCTCTACAGAACGGTTCCGGTATGGACTTTCTTTCCCCGGCTCTGTCAGGGTGCCGCGGTGTTCTCTTATTTCATCTGCATTTAAATCACAGACAAATGCTTTGCTCATTTTAATCAGCCGTACAGCATATTCATGCAATTTTTCAAAATAGTCCGAAGCGTAATATTCCCGGCCTTCCCAATCAAAGCCCAGCCAGCGTACATCTTCTTTAATGGAGTTGACATATTCGGCTTCTTCCTTACTCGGATTAGTATCGTCAAAACGCAGGTTGCAGAGCCCGCCGTATTGAGCGGCCAGCTTGAAATTGAGGCAGATGGATTTGGCATGTCCGATATGAAGGTACCCATTCGGTTCGGGAGGAAAGCGGGTGTGGACCCGGCCCCGGTTTTTATTATTTCTGATATCTTCCTCTATTATAGTCCGGATAAAATCAAGAGAGGTGGTTTCCCTATTATTCTCAAGTTTTTTTTCTTTCACGTTCGATTCTCCTGCCTTTTGTGTTAAATGTGAGGGTATCTATTTTGGCACCCACCTGGCTATTGCCTTGGCAAGGTCATTTGGCCTGACCGGTTTGCTTACATAATCATCCATGCCTGCTTTCAGGCATTTCTTCCGGTCGTCTTTTAAGGCATGGGCGGTCATGGCAATGATCGGGATTTTTGGATCGAGCACCCCGGAACCGGGATCCCGGATTATGCCGGTAGCCTCAAATCCATCCATCTCCGGCATTTGCACATCCATCAATACTAGATCATAAGGAATGGTTTTTAATGTTTCTACTGCCTCTTTTCCATTGGCTACAGTATTAGCGCGGTACCCTATCTTTTCTAGAATCCTTAAGGCTACTTTCTGATTGATTATATTGTCCTCAGCGATCAGGATGCGGATTTTATGTTTGTTTTCTTCCGCCAGAGAATGACGGGTTATTATTTTCCGCTTGGACGGACCCGGCTCTGATTTTAGGCCTGTTAGGACCATCAGGCAGTTAAAAAGCTGGGACTGTTTAATGGGCTTGGTAAGGTAGGCGGAAAATCCGATTTTTTCGGCTTTGGGAGCATCTCCCCGTTTCCCCACAGAAGTCATCATAACCAGGATGGTGTTGCAGAGCAGGGGCTCATCCTTTATCATCCTGCCCAGCTCTTTCCCGTCTGTTTTTGGCATCTGCATATCCAAGAGAGCTATACGGTAAGGGTCACCTTTCTTTTTAGCTGAAAGCAGTTTCTTAATGGAAGTTTCAGCGTCCGGAACCTCAGTATGACGGCATCCCCAGGAAGAAAGCATACCTGCTAAAACTTTACGGTTTGTCGCATTATCATCAACCGAAAGGATACGCATGCCGCTGATATCTTTCTCTGCTATTATCTCTGCATATTCAGTCTGAGGCTGTTTTTTCAGGCAGGCAGTAAACCAGAAAGTGGAGCCTTTACCTTCTTTGCTTTTTACACCAATGGTTCCATTCATAATCTCAGCAAGCTGCTTTGAAATTGACAGGCCCAGGCCCGTGCCTCCGAACTGGCGGGTGGTAGATGTGTCGGCCTGTGAGAATGCTTGAAAGAGGTTGTCGATTTTATCTGACGGGATTCCTATGCCTGTATCTTTTACAGCAAAGCGGATTATCACTTGATCTTTTTCCTCTTTATCAAGGTTGACATTGAGTGACACTTCGCCTTTTTCTGTAAATTTAATGGCATTGCTTATCAAATTAGTTAAAATCTGGCGGAGCCGTCCGGGATCGCCTCTAAGCCGGGAAGGAACCTCCGGCTCGACCAGGCAGGAAAGCTCCAGGCCTTTTTCATGCGCCCGTAAGGCCATGATGTCGTTAAGATCTTCCAGGGTAATGCGCAGGTCGAAATCAAGGGTTTCGAACTCAAGTTTTCCGGCTTCGATCTTAGAGAAATCCAGGATATCATTGATGATCGAGAGCAGAGATTCTGTGCTTTTTTGGACTGTTTCTGCAAATTCGCGTTGTTCAGCGGTCAGTTCTGTATCCAGCAGCAGCCCTGTCATGCCGATAATACCATTCATGGGAGTGCGGATCTCGTGGCTCATGTTAGCCAGGAAATCGCTTTTGGACTGGTTGGCCTTTTTAGCCTCCTCAGCCAGTTGGTTTGCCAGTTTAATGGATTGAGTGAGATGGCGGTTTGCTCTTTCTGTTTCTTGTCTGGCTTTTTTCAGGGCATTTTCTGTCTTTTTCTGTTCCGTCACATCATGAATAATGCTTATCCAAGCAGGCTTTCCATGATATGCGATCTCATCAGATTTAATTTCCACAAGCATCTGCCGTCCTTTTTTGGTGATGTGAGTATAATTGAAGGCCTTATCGACATTTTTTATATCGATTTGATTTTGTACCTTATCGATTTCCTCAGGGGGATGCAGGTCATAAGGTGTCATAGCACGTAGTTCCTTTGGAGTGTACCCATAAATCCTCTCAGTGGCTTTATTAAAGTCCAGAAAAAGGTGGCTTTTTTTGTCAAAAATAAAAATTGGGTCAGCAGTACGGGAAAAGAGGGTGCGGTACTTTTTTTCATTATCGAGAATCTTTTTTTCTGCTTTTTTACGTTCAGTAATGTTTCGCAAACTGCAGATTATAGAAACAGCTTTATTATTATAGATGACTGGACGCCCGGTTAATTCTACGGGAAAAGGCCGGCCTTTTTTCGGCTTATACATAAATTCCAGGGAAGTAGGCCTTTTATCTAAGATTATATCTTTTATGATTTTTAATGATTTAGTGAGTTCTCTTTTATTGGCAAAATATTTTGAGATGCGGCAGCCTATTTCTTTATTAGGTTCATACCCTCCGAAATCTCTGATACTGGAACTGACATCCTTCAGAATTCCTGCTGGGGAAACAGTCAAGATCATATCTTGAAGGTTATCAACTAAAAATTTATATTTTTCTTCGAGTTGAGATTTTGAATTGTTTTTATCTTTCATTTTTTTATATAGGAATTGTACCAGATATCTAATTTTTCAGTCAAACTATATGTGTAAGCAAATGGAAAATGGGGGGAACTTCTGGGACTCTCCTCCGTTCTGGAAATGATTATACTGCTAACCATGAGTGTTGACGTTTTAAGCCTAAGGGATTATTATGTTTAATTGAGGAAAAAATTTAATGTATAAAGCAACTACGATTATTTGCGTGCGTCATAAAGGCAAGGTGATTATAGCAGGAGACGGTCAGGTAACCATGCAGGATACAGTATTAAAGCATAAAGCCAACAAGATCAGGGCTCTTTATAAAGGAAAAGTCATTGCCGGTTTTGCCGGCGCGACTTCAGACGCTTTTGCTCTTTTTTCTCATTTTGAGGCCAAGCTGGAGGAATACCGGGGAAATATGTCGAGAGCTGCGATTGAGCTTGCCAAAGAATGGCGAATGGATAGAATGCTGCGCAGGCTGGAGGCTTTGCTGATTGTCGCGGATAAAGATGTTACATTTCTTATTTCCGGAACCGGGGATGTCGTGGAGCCTGACGACGGTATTATTGCGATAGGTTCCGGAGGGGCATATGCTCTTGCTGCAGCCAGAGCATTGGTAAAGAATACAACTTTATCCGCTAAAGACATAGCTCGAAAAGCCATGAAAATAGCAGCAGGCATTTGTGTCTATACTAATGATAAGATCACTTTTAAGGAATTATAAATGGCAATATCACTACCGGAATCATTTGAAACAACGATTAAAAAGTATTCGGACGAGGAGCTTACTCCTAAAAAGATAGTATACCAACTGGACAGATTTATAATCGGCCAGGATGATGCCAAAAAAGCTGTAGCTATTGCGCTGCGCAACCGGTACCGCAGGAGGAAACTCCCGCCTGAACTGGCAGATGATATCTCACCTAAAAATATCCTTATGATCGGGCCAACCGGTGTCGGAAAGACTGAGATATCCCGTAGACTGGCAAAGCTGACATCATCGCCTTTCCTAAAAATAGAAGCCAGCAAGTTCACAGAAGTCGGATATGTTGGAAGGGATGTAGAATCCATGATAAGGGATCTGGCCCAAATGGCTGTAAGCCTGGTCAAGACGGAAAAACTTAATGAAGTCCGGGAGAAAGCTGAAAAAAATGCTGAAGAAAAGCTGTTGGATATTCTTCTGCCTCCACTTCGAAAGCCGTCTTCTGCCCAGGATTCGGAGGAAGCTACGGCAAAATTCCGGGAAACCAGAGAGAAATTCAGGTCTCAGCTTCATGCCGGAGTATTGGAGGAGCGTCAGGTCGAGATCGAAGTAAAAGAGAGCTTTTCCTCTCCCCTTGAGATTTTTTCAAATTCCGGGATCGAAGAGATAGGAATACATATCCAAGAAATGATTCCCGGCCTGGGAGGCAAGACCAAGCGGAGGAAAGTCAAGATCAAAGAGGCCAGACCATACTTAATAGAAGCGGAACAGCAGAGCTTGATCGATATGGACCAGATATCTAAGCTGGCAGTAGAAAAAGTCGAACATTCCGGAATTATTTTCCTGGATGAGCTGGATAAGGTATCCGGCCGGGAGTCCATGCATGGGCCGGAAGTCAGCCGTGAAGGAGTTCAGAGAGACCTGCTTCCGATTATTGAGGGCACAACTGTAAATACTCGATACGGGTTGGTCCGGACTGACCATATTCTTTTTATAGGAGCCGGGGCCTTTCATGTTTCCAAACCTTCTGACCTTATTCCTGAGATGCAGGGTAGATTCCCCATCCGGGTCGAACTTGATTCTTTGGATAAAAAAGATTTTATTAGGATATTGACCGAGCCGGAGAATGCTTTACTCAAACAATACAAGGCTCTTTTAGCAACTGAAAAGGTTAATGTCAATTTTTCAGAAGATGCTGTAGATGAAATTGCCGGTATTGCTGAAAAAATAAATGATACTAATGAAAATATCGGGGCCAGGCGCCTTTATACTGTTATGGAAAAAGTGATGGAGGATATTTCTTTTTCTGCCCCGGATATTAAAAAGAAAAATGTTCCTGTGGATAGAAAATATGTACGAAAACAGCTGGAAAATATAATTGAAGACCAGGACCTCAGCCGTTTTATTCTTTAATGAAGAGATATTTTTTTACTACTATTCTTATTTTATCTAGCTTCTTTTTGTCTTTGTGCGGGAAAAAGGGGCCGATTTATCCCCCGGAAATAAAGATTCCTAATATAGTAGAAGCTTTTAAGGCAATACAGCGCGATGATATAATAATTTTAACCTGGCGTAATCCTGCAACTTACATTGACGGCAGTCCAATAACTGAGATTGCAGAGGTCAAATTCTGGGTCATGGAGGAAATATTAGAAGAAGGGATAACATTGGAGTCAGTGAGTAAAGAGGTTTTTTCGGAAAAGGCCAGGATTTTGAAATCAATTCCCGCGGAAGAGTTCTCTGTGTATAAGACTGTCAAGGAAGATGAAACTGTTGAATATAATTACATGCACCATTTTAAACTTAAGGACTTCGAGAAAAAAAGGCTTACTTTGGCTGTAAAAATAATAGATGCAAGGGGGAAATATTCTGACCTGTCAGATTTTATATATTTAGAGCCGAAAGAGGCTCCTATGCCTCCCCGGGGGCTTTCTTTCGAAGTCTATGAAAATAAGATTGAATTGAAATGGAAACCTCCGGAAAAAACTGTTGTCCGGTCGATTGCTTCTGACCTTATCATTTGTTATTGCTCCTATTGCTCATTTTTATCGATTTTTCCTATTTCTTTGCCTGGGTATAGGATAGATGGATATAATATTTACCGTTTGACTGAGGGAAAAGAGCCGGAACGGAGAAATTCAAGTATTATAAAAGATATATATTTTGATGATAAACAATTTACGTTTGGAAGCCGGTATATATACTTTGTGCGGGCTTCAGCTGCCGGAATATCTCCTCTTCTTGAAAGTGTGGATTCAGATACTATTGAAGTTATACCCAGGGATACGTTCCCCCCGGTCCCGCCCAAGGAATTATCTGCGGTAGCAGGAGATAGTTTTATAACTTTGATCTGGGAATCAAACCAGGAGAAAGACCTGGCCGGATATAAGATCTGGAGGAAAAGTCAGGGTGAAACAAAATACCGGCTTATAACACCTGAGGTTGTAGAGAGCAACTCTTATATGGACTCCCAGGTTAAGGACAATATTCGCTACGAATATGTTATTACCGCTTGTGATACTTCCGGAAATGAAAGTAAGAAGTCACAGCCCCTATCTTTGGTCATGACAGGAGACTCGCATGAAGATTTACCGCTATAGACATAACAACAAGACTGATTACGGAGTTTTGAAGGAAGACCGTCTTTTTAAAGTAATTGGGTCAATATATAAAAGATTTGAACTTGCGGAAAATGGGATTCCTATCAGTGAGACAACTCTTCTTCCGCCGGTAGTGCCCTCGAAGATCGTGGCGGTCGGCCGTAATTACAAGGAACATGCAGATGAGAGAGGCCGCCTGGTTCCGGATGAGCCTTTACTTTTTCTTAAGCCGCCTTCGGCCGTGATCGGTCCAGATGATATTATTATCTATCCGAAAATGTCAAAAAGAGTAGATTATGAAGGAGAACTGGCCTTAATTATTAAGAAAAAAACAGGCCACATATCTGAGGAAGATGATGTTCTCTCTTATATACTTGGTTATACCTGTTTTAATGATGTAACCGCCCGTGACCTTCAGGATAAAGACGGGCAGTGGACACGAGCCAAGTCTTTTGACACATTTGCGGCTGTAGGGCCTTGTATTGCTACCGGGTTAGATCCTGAAAAAATTCGGCTTAAAACTTTTTTAAATGGCAAACTGCGCCAGAGCGGGAATACTCGGAATTTTATTTTTCCAGTACCTGAGCTGGTCAGGTTTATCTCAAGCGTAATGACTTTGTTTCCAGGTGATATAATAACCACAGGTACTCCCTCAGGAATCGGGCCTATGAATCCCGGGGATAGAGTAGATGTTCAGATCGAGGGGATCGGGACTCTGACCAACAAAGTAATGAGAACCCACCGCTCCGGAAAAATATCATTTCGTGAATAATCCAGGTATCCTGAATTATTTACCATTTACTAATTATCATTTACTTAGTATCATTTGTATCGACATTTTTTTATGGATAATTTAGGAGGACCTGGATTATTCACGCGCCCGGAGGGTAAAAAATGTCGATTATAAATATAGATTATATCGAAAACGAAATGATTAATTGTCTATTGGCAGCAATCAATGTAACGTATTGACTTAAAAAGATGTATTACACATATCGACATTTTTTATGAATAATTTAGGATAGACGAGAAGGAGGTTATTATGAAGATTTTTCTGGATACTGCAAACCTGAAGCAGATAAAGGAGGCAGTCAGCTGGGGAATAGTAGACGGAGTTACAACCAATCCTACCCTTTGTTCCCGAGAAGAGGAATCGTTTGAGGATTTGATCAAAGAGATATGCAGAATTGTTTCCGGGCCGATAAGTGTAGAATGTGTATCAAGCCGTGCTGATGAGATCATTAAAGAGGCTAGGAGCCTGGCTAAGCTAGCTGATAATGTTGTAGTCAAGATTCCCATAGGAATTGAAGGGCTGAAAGCGATTAAAGCCCTGGCGCAGGAAGGAATAAAGGCTAATACGACCCTGGTTTTCTCTCCTATGCAGGCTCTATTAGCCGCCAAAGCGGGAGCTAGATATGTAAGTCCGTTTGTCGGCAGGCTGGATGATGTTTCTCATGATGGCATGGATTTAGTGGATCAGATTGTAACTATTTTTAATAATTATGGGTTTGATACCGAAGTGATAGTTGCGAGTATAAGGCATCCTCTTCATATTGTTGAAACCGCACTTATTGGCGCAGATATAGCAACACTTCCTTTTGCCGCGCTTGAGAAGATGGTCAAGCATCCGCTGACTGATATCGGGATTGAAAGATTCTTAAAAGACTGGGAAAAGGTTAAGGTCAAGTAAATAATCCGGGATAAAAAATGTCTATTGAGAAAAAAATCGAGGAAGTTAAACGCCGCGAAAAGCTTGCCGAGTTGGGAGGAGGAAAAGAAAAAATTGCCAAGCGGCACAAAGAAAAGAAACTTACTGCACGCGAGAGAATTAATTTGCTTTTAGATGGAGGATCTTTTCAGGAAATGGACAAGTTTGTTGTTCATGACAGCAACGATTTTGGCCTGGATAAAAAGCGGATATATGGTGACGGAGTAGTTACCGGCTACGGTACGATTGAAGGGCGGTCAGTATTTATTTTCGCTCAGGATTTTACTGTATTCGGCGGTTCTTTAAGCGCTGCCAATGCAGCCAAGGTATGCAAGATCATGGACCTGGCCATGAAAGCCGGCACTCCCATTATCGGGCTCAACGATTCCGGGGGAGCGCGTATCCAGGAAGGAGTTGCCAGCCTGGCGGGATATGCAGATATATTTCTGAGAAATGTCCTGGCTTCGGGAGTGGTTCCTCAGATCTCAGCAATAATCGGGCCCTGTGCAGGAGGAGCTGTTTATTCTCCTGCGATAACCGATTTCATCGTCATGACCCGGAAAGTCAGTAAGATGTTCATCACTGGTCCGGATGTGATCAAAGCAGTGACTCAAGAAGATGTCACTATGGAGGAGCTGGGAGGTGCAGAGGCCCATAATACTTTGAGTGGAGTTGCTCATTTTGCAGCAGAGAATGAGGAGAATACATTATCAATTATCCGGGAGCTTTTATCTTTTATCCCGGATAACAATATGGAAGACCCTCCGGAGAAGAAGTCCACTGACCCGGTGGACAGGGTAAATGATAAATTAAACCACATTATCCCTGATGACCCCAATCAGCCATATGACATTCGTGAAGTAATTCAGGAAGTGTTGGATGAAAACTATTTTTTTGAAGTCCAGGAGCAGTATGCTAAAAATATAGTAATAGGCTTCGGCCGGCTGAGCGGAAAACCGGTGGGTATCGTCGCTAACCAGCCTGATCATCTGGCCGGAGTGCTGGATATTAATTCATCCGATAAAGGAGCTCGTTTTATCCGCTTCTGCGATGCTTTTAATATTCCTTTGATAACTTTTGAGGATGTTCCGGGATTCCTACCTGGAGTCGCACAGGAACATGGGGGGATCATCCGGCATGGAGCCAAGATACTTTATGCTTTTGCAGAAGCCACAGTGCCGAAGATAACGATAATTACCCGCAAGGCATATGGGGGAGCATATTGCGTCATGGCTTCCAAGCATATCCGGGCTGATATCAATTACGCCTTTCCTACTGCAGAGATTTCTGTTATGGGACCTGAAGGAGCGGTAAAGATCGTGCATAAGCGTGAACTGGATAAAGCTGAAGATTCAGATGGATTAAGCAGGAGGAAAGTCGAAGAATTTAGGGATAAGTTTGCTAATCCCTATATAGCCTGTGAAAAAGGTTATCTGGATGAGGTGATCGAGCCGAAATATACGCGCCCGAAGCTGATCGCTGCTTTAAAAATGCTGGAAAACAAGCGCGACCAGAATCCCCCGAAAAAGCACGGGAATATCCCCTTATGATGTTTAAAAAAATATTAATTGCCAACCGGGGAGAAATAGCGGTAAGGGTCATCCGGGCCTGCCGCGAAATGGGTATTATTCCCGTTGCTGTATATTCAAATGTTGACAGCAAAGCTCTGCACGTCAGGCTTTCCAAAGAAGCTTACCTTATCGGAGATGCAATGCCTTCCGAAAGTTATCTTAATATTGATAAAATTATCAGCGCAGTTAAAAAAAGCGGAGCTGATGCTATTCATCCCGGATATGGATTTCTGGCTGAAAACTCTGAGTTTGTAAGGCGTTGTGAGGAGGAAGGGATTGTTTTTATCGGGCCTGGTTCTGAGCCTATGCAGCTTATGGGCGAAAAAACAAGGGCCCGGTCGATGATGAAGGATGCGGGAGTTCCAATTATTCCAGGTACGCTTAAGCCTGTTGTAAAGGAATCGGAATTAAGGGAAGAGGCGGAAAAGATAGGTTTTCCCGTCCTGCTGAAGGCTTCAGCAGGAGGAGGGGGAAAAGGGTTTCGCCTGGTAAATGAGAAAAAAGATCTACTGTCTTCCTTTCAGATAGCCAGTTCTGAGGCACAAGCGAGCTTTGGGGATCCTTCTCTTTATCTTGAAAAATATATGAAAGAACCTCATCATATTGAAATACAGATCCTGGCTGATAAAACAGGAAATATTGTCTATCTGGGAGAGAGAGAATGTTCGATCCAGAGGCGTTATCAGAAAGTGCTGGAAGAAACTCCATCCCCGTTTTTAGATGACGCCCTCCGTCATAAGATAGGGCGGATTGCAGTAAAAGCGGCGAAAGCGGTTGCATACCAGAATGCCGGGACTGTTGAGTTTATTGTGGATAAAGATAAAAATTACTATTTTCTGGAAATGAATACCAGACTCCAGGTTGAGCACCCGGTTACTGAGATGGTGACTGGGATAGATATTGTTAAATCTCAGATCGAGATAGCAGCAGGTAGGCCCTTAGCCTTTAGTCAGGAGGATATTAAACCGAAAGGGGCTTCTCTGGAGTGCCGGATTTATGCGGAAGATCCAAATAATGATTTTATGCCTTCTCCCGGAAGGATTGAACGCCTGCGTTCACCTGACGGGGGGCCGGGGATCCGTTATGACAATGGGACCTATGAGGGTTATGAAGTCCCCCTGGAATATGATCCTTTACTTTCTAAGGTAATAACCTGGGGAGCTACCCGTAAAGAGGCAATTCAACGCATGGGCAGGGCATTATCGGAGTATCAGGTTTATGGAATAAAAACTATTATACCTTTTTTTAAACGGATTCTTAAACACCCTGATTTTTATCAAGGTAATTACAACACTCACTTTATTTCACAGCTGGAAAAAGAAGGAAACTCGGTCGATCCTGAAGAACAGGTGGTTGCCTTGATCGCAGCTGGGATCAAAAGTTACCGGGAAAGCAGGGCTGTGTTTGCCTGCAAGCAGAAGAATAACAAAAGCAACTGGAAATTACAGGGTAGGATTAGAGCTTTTTCCCATAGGATATAAAATGAATATTTCTTTTTGGTGTCAGGATAAAGAGTATGAATTGAAGCTTATGCAGAAAGCGGATAATGGAATTCAGATCCAACTGGGAGGAAAAAAGTATCAAGTTGCGGCAGAGTTTATAAACATGGATGAGTTCATTTTAGATATTGATGGGAAGATCTATGACGTGATCGTTTCAACTAATTCCAATTCCTATACGGTTTTTTTGAATGGGAAATGTATTCAGGTCAAGAAAAAATCAGCCATCCAGATGCTGGGAGGTAAGAATTCTTTAGCTGAAAGAAAAATCATTAGGACATCTATGCCTGGCCGGGTCGTCAAGGTATTAGAAAAAGAAGGCTCAGAGATCAAAGAAGGCCAACCTGTGATAATCCTTGAAGCTATGAAAATGCATAATGAGATTAAATCGCCCCAACCAGGGAAAATAATAAAGATAGGACCAGGCGTGGGAGATTCGGTCGAAGCCGGTGCTTTGCTATTTACTGTGGAGTGAATATTATTTCGCCAAAATGGAGAAACATTGTCTCTGAATTATTGGCTGACTGTCAGGAATACCTGGAAGAAACTCAGGCGCTTTATTATCCTGGGATTGATCGTTCTGGTTTTGTTCGGGGCAAGCAGCCTTGTAAAGAATCTTGTCTTAAATCAGGTTAAGAAAAAGATTCAATCAAGTTTTGGTTATACAAGACTGTACCTTTCGCTTTTTCCTCCTGAAATTATCATCGAGAACGCCAGGTCAGTTTCATCCTCGCCTTTTTTCTCCGCCCGGAAAATCTCAGTTAAGATCTCTACCCGGGCACTTCTGTCAAGGGATAAACCCTTTATTGTCCTGGTAGATAACCCGGTTTTGCGTATTTACGAGATATCAGATAAAGCTAATACCGGGAAAAAAGAAAAGTTTACCTTGGCGTTCCCTTTTGCTGTTGAGAGAGGATTGATAAGAGAGGGAGAAGTGTATTACTGGGGAAAAGAATCTCGCATTCATTCTCAAGGGGTTAATGCTTTTTTTATACAGAGGGGAAATGCTTTTACTTTTAAAGCTGAGGTGGAGAAAAATGAGCTGGATTTAGGAAGGGGGCTCCCTCGGGTCAATGGCAGAGTAAAGCTGGCACTTGAGGGACGAGGTAAAGAAATTGATATCAAGCGCTTGACGATAGTAGGAAGTGACGGGATCGTTAAGGCAAAAGGGCGTTTAGTTGATCTTTTAAAGCCCGAGTTTGATCTGGATACTTCCTTAAATCTGCGAACGCCTCTGATGGCGGAATTACTGAAACTTCCTTTTAAGTGGGAAGGGAAAGCCAAAGCAGAAGGGATTTTAAGCAGAAAAGAAGAGGATATTGTTTTTGAGGGAGAAGTATCGAGCAGCTCTCTGGTTCTAAATGATGTCCCCCTCGGAGAGGTTACAGGCTTGGTAAATTTTCGGGAATCTTCCGGAGGTTTTGTTGAACTTGATATCCGGAAAAGAGGTTTGCCTAAGGAGTATTTGAAAATATTTTTTGAAGCAGGAAAGGTTGAAGGTCTTGCTCGGCATCTCCATCTGGATTCTATAACGAATTTCCTTAAACTGCCCTGGCCGGTTTCGTCTCCAATCTGGGGGAGTTTTACAATTGTTGATAATCATTTGACTGTGAATGCTGAATTTAAAGACGAGCTTGAGCTAAAAAGGCCGGGCAGATTTCCTTTTAATGGAAAAGTAAATTTGGATTGGGATGGGAAGGATAGAATTTCTTTTTTTTCCCCTGATCTTGATTCAAGTTTTTCCCGAATGAATGTCCGAGGCAGTCTGACCCTGGGCCGGGAGCTTGATATCTCATTTGACGGAGAAGTGAAGGACGGTAAGCAAGCCCGGCAATTTACGGAACTTATCCTTAGAAGAAAATTTAAATTTCCAGAGATAAGGGGTGCTGGCAAAGCTAATCTTGAACTTTTTGGTGATTATAATTCTCCCCAGGTCAAAGCCGGTTTTTCGCTGATAACTGCCGGTTTTGATAAGCTTGATGTTGAAGCTGTAGAGGGAGAGATCGAGCTTATAAGAAACGATTTTTTTGGCAGGTTCACTGTAAAAGACCCGTTTTTTAACGGCAGAATCGGTCTATTTACGAATCCGGAACAGACTACGGTCAATATTTGGGTAGATAAGGGGAGAGTAGAGACCATACTTCCGGCTTTTGAAATCGATCTCCCTCTTAAGGGAAAAGCTTCCGGTTATTTTGAGTATAAAGAAAGAAATAAAAAGCTATCCTTTAACGGTTCCTTTTCCGGAGCCCGGATTAATCTTGCTGGTCAGGAGCTAAATGGTGTGAGGGGAAAGATTAAAGGGGATGATAAAACAGTATCCTTTCCTGAGCTTAAATTCACGTTTTATCAAGGAGAAGTAAAAGGCAATGCTTTTCTCAGCCCTGAAACCAGTGAATTTGATATTGACCTTGAGGGGAAAAATATCGATCTTTCCCTGCTTTATACTGAGATGAAAGGCCTGTGTTCGTTGAACTTGAGGGGAAAAGGTAGGTTTGGAAAGGATCTAATCTTGGGAAAATATAGGATTGAAAATCTTCATTTCCCGCCTTTTCAGCCAACCCGGGCTGAGGGGGATATTAAGCTGAATGTAAAGGATAAGACACTGCAGCTTGATCTGAAGGGAAATTTTATTCCTGGAGAGAATTATTTTTCGGTTTTGCTTGGGATTCCATTTGGCGAGACCCCTATGTCTGGTAGTGTCAAGGGTGATTTTAACAATCTGAATATTCTGCTGCCCTGGAAAGGTGCTGAGGGTAAAATAAACTATTTAGCGGATATCAGTGGTACTCCTCTCTTGCCGCAGGTAAAAGGAGTAATTGACCTAAAGGGATCCATACTGCCTTTTCCCCGGTTTGCTCATGCTTTTAGGGATTTTTCCGGATTGGTCTTTGTAGAGAATGGAGATTTTTCCATACGTTCCTTTCAGGGTAAATTTGGAGGTGGGGATATCAAGGGCTCAGGGATGCTTAAAATCGGCAGTAAAGGGCTTGAAAAAATCGACATCAGAGGGGAAGGGAAAAAACTATCCCTTGCCCTGCTGGAAAGAACAAGAGTCCTGGCTGATGGAAAGCTAAACCTGATCCGTGATAAAAACCGCTTTGTCTTGGATGGCGATTTTTTTATTAACCAGCTTTCCTGGCGGAGGGAGGTGACCGAAAAGCTTTCATTTTCTTCGAGTGTTTATCAACAGATGCAGCATAAACCCGGTTTTTTTGATGACTTGAATTTAAACATACATTTACGGGCGGATGATAATGCTTGGATAGAAAATTCCTTGGGAAGGATACGGGGGAAGTTTGATTTGACCATTTCCGGCAGCGTATTAAATCCTGTTCTTTTAGGAGAGATCGAAGCTCTGGGAGGGAGTGTTGATTTCCAGGACAGGGATTTTAAGGTTTTAGAGGGGAGAATAAGTTTTTTTAACCCTGTAGCAATTGCGCCCTACATTCGTTTCAAGGGAGAGACATATGTAAAGGACTACCGGGTGACATTTTCTCTTAACGGCCTCTCCAACAAGTTGATTCCTGAGTTTGGTTCCTCACCTCCTTTGCCTCAGGAAGATGTATTGGCTCTGCTTGCCCTTGGAGAGGCTTTCCGGCGCACATATCATTATGACAGGAGCATGAGGCAGGGAGCAGCTTCTATGGTTTCCTTTTCCTTGTCAGAAGAAGCAAAAAAACGAGCGGAAAAAATTTTCAGTGTTGACAGATTTCGCATTGATCCTTTTGTTTTAGGCTCTACAGCGGAAGTGACCGCTCGCTTAACACTTGGAAAAAAGCTTTCGAGAAATATTTTCATTCTTTATTCCACAAATTTAAGCACTCAGCGTGAGGAGATAATGCGTTTAGAGTGGGAAATTTCAAAAGATTTGTCTGTAGTTGGAATCAGGGATGAAACTGGACGCATAAGTTTGGATGTTAAAATTCACAAACGTTTTTAAACGTAACAATCTAAACAGGATTATTTTCCGGGGGGCGGTTATGCTCTATGTGCTGTTTTTAGGGAGCGCTGTGCTGTCTTCCCAGGATAATACTGCTTCCAAGCTTATAAATAGCGTTTCGATCATAATCGACAATCAGGCCGGCGGCGAGGAAATTGAAGACTTGATCACTATTCGCCCAGGGGATTTATTTTCTCTAAAAAAAATAAACAATAGTATAAAACAGATATATAAAACCGGGCTTTTTTCTGAAATTAAGGTTCTAAAAACAGGGGAAAATAGACTTGACCTGACTTTTCTTTTATCCAGCAGATTTTTTGTGAGAAAGATATTTTTTCAGGGTAGTGATGGGGTTCCCGGAAGAAAGCTGAGAGAAGGCCTTTTTAGTTTAACTGAAGGGGATTCTTTTTCCGAAAGCAAGCTGCAAAAAGCGGTTGAAGAGATACAAGAGGCCTTACGAATTAGCGGCTATTTTAATGCCATGGTAAAAGTTAATAGAGATAAAATTCCTGATAGTAATCAGATCGATGTTTTTTTTGAACTTCGATCTTCCGGGAGATATGAGGTTGAAGGTATCGATTTTGAAGGAAAGCTGATTTTCCCCCCCCGGAAGTTGAAGAATAGCATAGCGACCAGAGTTGGAAAAATGTTTAGACCTAAGGTCCTGGAGAAGGACATTCAAAAACTTAAGGAACTTTATATTGCCGAGGATTACCAGAGAGTTGATATCAAAATAAAACGGCAGGATATCAATGAAAAGAAAAAAAGTATTTTTCTTGTTTTAGAGGTTTTACCTAACGAAAAAATTGAGATATCAATCACTGGAGCAGAGGTTCCCTTAGCTCTTATCAAGCCGATTTGGGAGGCCAAAATTTTTGAAGAATGGGGGTTGGAGGAAGGAGAATCAAAAATAATCGAATACCTAAGGGAAAAGAGATACCTTTTTGCTACTGTTGATTCAAGTATTGAGCGGGAAGATAACAAGATCCATATAATTTACAAGGTGGCTCCAGGAAAGAGGTGTCGAATTGAAGGCATTTCTTTTAAAGGAGTAAGTTATTTTACCGTTAATCAGCTGGAAGATGCCTTATCCCTGAAGGATAACATCCTGTTCCTCAGTAAGATAAGCGGATCCCGTTTATTTGAGATTCCTGACGAGATAAAGTTTTTATATAGAACGAACGGATTTCCTGAAACCGATGTTGTTCTTAACTTTGAAAGAAGGGGGACTAAGGTGAAGCCCATCTTTTTTGTAGAAGAAGGAAAACAACTCAATATAAAAACCCTTTCGGTAGAAGGAGCCGTTTTGTTTTCTAAAACAAGACTACTAAAACAAATCGATAGTTTTGAGGATGGCCCTTTTTATTCTCCCAGCATACAAAAAGATGTGGAGAGGCTTGAAAAATTTTATTTAAATGAGGGTGTTCGCGGCTCTGAAATAAATGCAAAAGTTCAAGCGGAAGACGATAATTTATATTCAGTTGAATTTCAAATCAAAGAGGGACAAAAAGTCAAAATAGAGAACATTGTGATCACCGGCAATAATAACACTGGGATAAATACCATCCAGCGAGAGCTTATGATAAAAGCGGGGGATTTTGCTCATTATAACAGGATACGAGAGACTGAAAGAAGATTGGAGAATCTTGGTATATTCACTGAAGTCAATGTAGAAGAGATAATTCTTGCTGAAGGAAAGGAGAACCTCCTTATCAGAGTAAGAGAGGGGGAGAGAAATTATGTTGGTTTGGGTGTGGGCCTGGAGACAAAAAATGAGCCCCGTTCTTTTGAAATCTGGAATAATGCTGTAAGGCCCAGGGGCACTGCGGAATATATCCGCAGCAATATATTTGGCACAGCCGCTCGAGTAAGCCTTGTAGGACAGCTAAGTCTTAAAGAGAAGCGGGCGGTTTTTTCCTGGGAACAGCCTTATTTTTTCGGCATTCCGCTACAGACATTTTTAAATGCCTGGCTGGAGCAGGAAGAGCGGAAGAGTTACAGTTTTGACCGCCGCGGCATCAGTCTATCGGGAATCAAGCATCTTTCAGATAAAGAGGATATGGTGCTTCTTACTACTTTTAGGTTTGCCCAAACAAAGTTGTTTGACCTGAAGATCGCGGAGGCTGGAGTCGACAGGCAGCATTTCCCCTTTTCCGCCACTTCTATTTCTGGAAGCTTTATCTGGGATAGGCGAAGTGATCCATTTAATCCGGGAAGCGGATTCTTTTTCTCAAGTGTACTGGAGTGGGCATATCCGATTTTTAATGCGGAATCGGATTTTCTAAAATCCTATTCAAAATATCAGCATTATTTTCTTGTATGGCCTCAGGTTTTGTTCAGTGTTACTTCTCGGATCGGACTGGGAGGAGGGAGGATGCCGATCCATGAACGTTTTTTTGCTGGCGGCAGTAACTCTTTCCGTGGTGCTGAATTTGATGAACTTGGTCCTAAAGACCCCACATCTTTAGAGCCGGTGGGGGGGAAAGCATTGATACTGTTTAATTTTGAGTTGACGTTTCCACTTTTACTTAAGTTTAAGGATTTATCAGGGGCGGTTTTTTATGATAAGGGAAATGTTTTTTCAAAAAGAAACCAGGTTAGTTTGGCCGGGGTGCAGGATACTCTTGGCCTTGGACTGCGGTATCGTACGCCTATGGGGCCAGTCCGTCTGGAGCTGGGTTGGAATTTGGATGCTCCCAAAGAAACTAATAGCTTATTTTTTTTCATTACGATAGGGAATATATTTTAAAATGCCTAAGAAAAAAACATTTTATCCTGGATTATTTCTTTTTATATTTTTATCTACAATCATTTTTTTTATCCCTGCTAAGGGAGAAGTTGAAATTGTCGATGGGCTTGTTGCCGTTGTTAATGATGACATTATCACTCTTACAGATTTAAGGATTGTCCAGGCATTTGACCTGTTAGGCAGGGAAATGGATAAAGGGGTAGTATATGATCATAATGATATTCTTGAAAGTATGATAAAGCAGAAACTTGCGGTCCGGATGACAGGGGAGACAGATACAATAGGAGCGGATGAATTAGGTATTGCCCTGCAAAGAGAATTGGACAAATTAAACAAAGAGTTGTTAAAAAGTGAGCTTGAGCGGTTTGATATTAAGATTGATGATCTGAAAGAGTATCTTAGTGAGAAGATCTTATATCAAAGTGTTATCTCCAGAAGGTTCAGCCGGGAAATTTTTGTTAATTTAAAAGAGCTTGAGGTCTATTATGAGGAAAGATACCTTCCCGCGCAAAAGGAGAAAAATCAAAAACCGCAGCCGATGATGAAGATTTTAAGCGAGATCGAATCCATTGTCAAAGAGGAAAAAGCAGAAAAGCAGATTGAAGAATGGCTTAAATATTTGATTGACAAGGCTGATATTCAAGTGTTTACGGATAAATACCCTGAATACTTTAATCGCCTGGATTATTCACGAGCCTGAAAGGTAAAAAATATCGATTATTAATTGAAATTACATTGTGAACGAAATAGTAAATAGGATTTACGTATTAATCAGTCTAAAATACTGATTTAGAAAAAGTTGTCATACAGATCGACATTTTTTATGAATAGTTCAGGATAGAAGAAGTAAAGGATAATGAAATGAGTAAAATGGTTTTTTTATTCCCTGGGCAGGCTTCCCAGCATGTTGGCATGGGAAAGGAATTTTATGAGTCGTTCTCTTTTGCCCGCGAGGTTTTTGGGCGGGCGGATGAGATCCTTGGATATGAGATCTCCCGTTTATGTTTTGAAGGCCCGGAGGATGAGTTGAAGATGACGCAGAATACCCAGCCGGCGCTGTTGGTCGTCAGTCATATTGCGTATTCCCTATTGGGCGCTGAACCTTTCATTGCGGCCGGGCACAGCCTGGGAGAATATTCAGCATTGGTGGCGGCTGAGGCCATAGAATTTGAAGATGCTGTTCTGCTGGTTCATAAAAGAGGGCAGTATATGCAGGAGGCGGTTCCGGTAGGAGTAGGCTCCATGGCAGCTGTTATCGGGGCGGACTATGAATCCGTAAAAAAAGCGGTAAGCAAAGTCAAGAGCGGTGTGTTAGCGATAGCCAACTGGAACAGCCGGGAGCAGATCGTTGTTGCCGGGCATAAGGAAGCAGTAGAAGAAGTGGTGTCCCAAGTTGATGCTTTTAAAACTGTTATATTACCGGTTAGTGCCCCTTTTCATTGTGATCTGATGAAGGGAGCGGAAAAAAAACTTGCCTATGACCTTGATTATGTTGAGTTTAAGGATTTAAAATTTCCCATTATCACCAATGTAGATGCAGAAATGATTCAAACAGGAAATGCGGCCAGAGATGCTCTGAAGCGTCAGGTCAGCCGAACAGTACTCTGGCATAAATCCATGGAAGTCCTGGAAAAAGAAAAAGTCGATCTTGCAATCGAACTTGGGTCAGGCAAGGTCCTCTCCGCGCTCATAAAGCGGACATCCCGCAGATGGACCCCCAGGCCGGTTTTGCTTAATGTGGAAGATAGAGAAAGCCTCGCTAAGGCACAGAAGGCCCTGAAATAGCAGATCATAAAGTGCAAGATTCAGCCTGATTCTCCTGAAGTTTCTGATTTTACTGGTTTTCCTGCAGTTTTATTATTGCCCCAATATTTTCAACCACCAGGGTTGGTAGCTTGTCAAGTTTTTCAAGGTCGCAGGGCTGAGTTTCTCCACTCAGCACCAGGATAAAATCGCAGGAAAGGCGATTAGCCAGTTCCATATCCGTGTATATCCTATCTCCTATCATTATTATTTCAGCTGAAGATACTTTGTGTTTTTTTAGGATGTGGCTTAGTATTTCCGGGTTGGGTTTTCCAAAGATCCTTCTCGGCTTTTTCCCGGTAGCTTTTTCAAAAAGAGCCAGCATGGCTCCCACATCCGGTATAGGCCCCTCAGGCGTAGGACAGACAAAATCCGGGTGGGTGGCAAGCAGTTCGATACCGTTTAACAGGTGAAGCGCACCTGTTTTTAATTTTTTATATGTAAGTTCAGTATCATACCCAAGAATTACATATTTCGGGTTCAGAGAGTCTATGGATATTCCGGCTTTTATAAACATATCCTGCATGGAGCGGGTGCCGATAACATATGTGTCTCTCACTTCCCGGCTGAGTAAGAAATTAATGACTCCGTCAGTGGACAGGATAATACGATCTTCTGTGGTTTCAATGCCCAGACGTGAGATTTTATCTGCATAGTCCTTTTTGGAACGGGATGAGTTATTGGATAGAAAATAGTAAAAAACCCCTTGATTCTGTAAGAAATTCAAGAACTTTTTTGCTCCCGGCAGAAGCTTGTTTCCCAGATAAACCGTTCCATCTAGGTCCAGAAAAACTATTTTCTTTGTTTTGAAACTCAGGTTGAATTCCGGCATGTCTAACCTTTCTTGCTTGGATTATTCATATCGTGAATAATCCAGGCTTGTTATTTTTTTAAAGCCAGGATAGCAGTTGTGATATACTCGATGGAGGATAATAATGTTACGATGATGATAACCCAGGACAGAGCATAAAAGCTCCAGTTCCCTATGTGACTCCAGTAATAAGGGCCAAGCAAGGCGCAAAAAGCACCGGTTGCCTGAAACATCGCTTTGATTTTCCCACTTTTTTTTGCAGAAACCGAAATATTTTTTTTAGCCATAATGATACGTGAATAGGCTACTGTTACGTCTCGAAGGGCCATGCATAAAGGCAGAAGCAGCAGTACCCGGTTAGAGGCGGCCAGAGAACTATATACCAGTAACCTGGAAATGCTATCGGCGTATGGGTCAAGAGCTGCCCCGTATTCGGAAACCAGATAAAACTTCCGGGCTATAATACCATCAAATGCGTCCGAAATTTCAATAAGAGCAAGCATAAAGAGGCATAGAATAAGATTCAGGGATGAATTTTTTCCCGTCAGTAAGATAATTGAAAAAATTATGGCAAGGGGGATTCGGGCCAGGGTTACGGCCTGGATCATTATATAGCCTTTTTTGTTTTTGATATTCTCTGGCATCATTTAAACCTGACCTATTCATAAAAAAATGGCAATGTCTTTATTATTAATTTATTTTCAGTAATATGCAAGATTCTTTCAAGAATGAGCATTTTAACTCTTTTCTTATTTATATTTTTAATTTTAATCGCCATTTTTTACCACTCAGGCAAGCCGATCTCACAGCATCTGCTTCGTTACAGGGCACTTGCGGGGAAGGACCACAGCTGCGTACCCTGTGCCTCGCATCTGCAGCAACCTCGACTCGTGAATAATTCAGGCTAAATTATAATATCATACTATAAAGAAAAAAATAACAGTTGCCTTGAAAATATTAACTTTAAAAAGTATAGTTGAAAAGTATGACTAAAAAGAATTCTCTGACTCCGATGATGGAGCAGTACTTCCGTATTAAAAAAAATCATAAAGACACTTTGCTTTTTTTCCGGTTGGGGGACTTTTATGAGATGTTTTATGAAGATGCGAAAGTTGCCTCTGCCGTTCTTGAAATCGCTTTGACCTCGCGCCAAAAGGTCCCGATGTGTGGAGTTCCTTATCATGCTGTTGATCGTTATCTGAAAAAATTGTTGAAACGCGGCTTTAAAATAGCCATTTGCGAGCAGGTGGAAGATGCTAAAAAGGCCATAGGAGTAGTAAAACGGGAAGTAGTAAAGATATTGACTCCTGGAACAGCTCTGGAGATCGAGGTGGGAGAAGAAAAAGAAAACACTTATATCGCCAGCCTTTTCTTACAGAACAGCAGCTGGGGAATGGCAGTGGTTGAGCTGGCTTCCGGAGAAATAAAAACAACCCAGAGTAATGCGGATGCACCGGGAAGTATAAATGATGAGATTATCAAATTTTTTCCTATAGAAATTACTTTTCCGATGGGCCAGGAAGACAAAATAGATGAAATTTTTGCTGCCAATGATATGTCTTCTGTATTAAAAAGTCCTCAGGAAGACTGGATATATGATTTTATTCAGGCGAAAAACTATTTGCAGGACCATTTTGGAGTCAAGTCTTTAGCTGGATTCGACCTTGATGGCAGGCGTTTTGCAGTTTCTGCCTCAGGGGCTCTGCTTTATTATCTGAAAAAACTCAGAAAAGATTCACTCTCTCTGATTGGAAGTATCTCCTATATGCAGTCAGGCACCCATATGATTCTGGATTCTTCAACGCTGAAAAACTTGGAGCTGGTCAAAAACATAAGAGACAACCGCCGCAGCGGTACTCTCCTTGATATCATTGACCTAACAGTCAATCCTCTGGGCGGCAGGTTATTAAAGACATGGCTGCTTCAGCCGCTCATGGATGTTGGAAGCATTACCGAAAGGCAGAATGCGGTTTCTGAACTTCTTTCTTTAACTATCGAGCGGCATGAATTGCGGGAGAGTTTTAAAGAGATATCAGACCTGGCAAGGCTGTCCGGTAAGATATCCCTGGCAGTAGCTCATGCGCGGGATCTGGTTTCCCTGAAGAGATCTCTTTTGCCTATGTCTCAAATACAGGCCCTGCTTAAACCTTTTAAATCTGAAATGCTGCAAAATATCTTTTTAAAATGGGACAACGCTGAAGATATCCTGGAATTCATTGAACGGTCGATCCGGGATGAGCCTGCTTTTATTCTTACAGAGGGAGGGATTATTCGGGAAGGATATAATACTGAGCTGGATGAGCTCAGGAGGGTGAGCCGTTCCGGAAAATCTTTTATTACCGGGCTGGAAAAAAAGGAGAGGGAAAGAACAGGGATATCTTCCCTTAAAGTCCGGTATAATAAAGTATTTGGGTATTATATTGATGTGACAAAATCCAATCTGGAACTGGTCCCGGCTGATTATTTCCGCAAGCAGACTTTGGTAAATTCAGAACGTTTCATCACCCAGGAACTCAAGGAATATGAAGAGAAAGTCCTTAATGCAGAGGCGCGTATTGGTGAACTGGAATACAATCTTTTTTTGGATATCAGGAAAAAAATTTCAGAGGAGACATCGAGGCTTCAAAAAATAGCGCTTAATATTGCCTATCTGGATGTTTTATCAGCTCTGGCAGAGCTGGCTGCCCGGCGCAGCTATTTCCGCCCGAAAGTGAATGCCGGAGATATGATCAAGATAAGCCAGGGCCGCCATCCGGTCATTGAAGTCACAAATGAGGACCCCTTTATTCCAAATGATACCCACCTGGACCGGAATGACGATCAGATCATTATTATCACAGGTCCGAATATGGGGGGCAAATCGACTTATTTGCGCCAGGTCGCGTTGATTTGCATATTAGCCCAAATGGGATCGTTCGTGCCGGCTGCAGAAGCAGAAATCGGAGTGGTCGACCGTATTTTTACCCGTATCGGCGCTATGGATTTTTTATCTGTAGGGCAGTCGACTTTTATGGTAGAAATGCTTGAGACTTCCAGTATACTAAATAATACAACCGCCCGCAGCCTGATCTTGCTGGATGAAGTAGGAAGAGGGACCAGTACCTTTGACGGGCTCAGCCTGGCATGGGCAATAGTAGAGTATTTGCATGAAAAAGACAAGCTCAAGCCCAAGACATTATTTGCAACTCATTATCATGAATTGACTGAGCTGTCACTTACAATGGACCGGATAAAGAACTACCATGTAACGGTGCAGGAACATAGGGGGGATATTGTTTTTCTAAGGAAGATAGTGGCAGGCCCCTCAGATCAAAGCTATGGCATCCATGTAGCCAAACTTGCCGGGATCCCGCCTCTAGTTTTAGACAGGGCCAGAGAAATTTTGTTTAATCTGGAGAAGAAAGAACTTGACGATAACGGGCTTCCCAAGATCGCTTACCGGACTTCAAATAAGCAAGACACACCTCAATTCTTATTGTTCCAGCAAGACCGGGAACAGGAGCTTCTGCACAGTATTAAAGAAAAAATAGGGAATGCAAATCCGGAATCCATGACCCCTCTGGAGGCTCTAAATCTTTTGGATGAATTAAAACACAAGCTGGAAGAAGAGGGAAAATAAAGGCTAAATCAGGAGTAAGGTAGAATGAATTTTAATAATTTTACTGTCATGTCCCAGGAAGCTATTCAGCGTGCTCATTCCCGGGCCGGGGAACTTGGGCATCAGGAGATGCAACCTGAGCATCTTCTCTTGGTTTTTTTGAATCAGGAAGAAAACATAGTCAATTCTATTCTGGCTAAAATCGGAGTCAATTCTGCCAAAGTCCTGACTGATGTTAATCGGGCGCTTGAGAGAAAAGCTAAGGTCCAAGGCGGGGGAGAGGTTTATCTTTCTTCCGGATCGAGGCAGGTACTTAAGGCAGCTAAGAAGGAAGCGGATAAACTCAAGGATGAATATATTTCAACGGAACACATACTTCTTGCCATACTCAAAGAAGATAAGGGTGAGGCCGCCCGGATATTAAAACAGAATGGAGTGAGTGAAGATGCTGTGCTTGAAGCTTTGAGGTCGATCCGGGGTAGCTATCGTGTTACTGATCAGCAGCCGGAAGGAAAATACCAGGTACTTGAACGCTATGCCCGGGATATCACAGCAATCGCCCGGGAGGGGAAACCCGACCCGGTGATCGGACGTGAGGATGAGATCAGGCGGGTCATTCATATCCTTTCCCGAAGGAAGAAAAACAATCCCGTCCTGATCGGAGAGGCCGGGGTTGGGAAAACCGCTATTGTGGAAGGATTGGCTCAGCGGATTGCAAACGGTGATGTTCCTCTGTTGTTAAAGGATAAGAAGCTGATTTCATTGGAAATCGGGTCTTTGCTTGCCGGGGCAAAATTCCGGGGAGAATTTGAGGATAGAGTAAAAGCCGTCTTAAAGGAAATCAAGGAATCCGAAGGAGAAATTATTCTCTTCATTGATGAGCTGCATACGATTATAGGAGCCGGAGCGGCTGAGGGCGCGGTAGATGCATCCAACATGCTTAAACCTTCCCTGGCGCGGGGGGAGCTGCGGTGTATTGGGGCGACTACCCTGAATGAATACAAAAAATATATTGAAAAGGATGCTGCTTTGGAAAGACGTTTTCAGCAGATCTATGTGGGAGAACCTTCAGTAGAAGAAACGATTTCGATATTAAGGGGAGTAAAAGAAAAATATGAGGTTCACCATGGTGTGCAAATAAAGGATGCAGCCCTGGTTGCTGCAGCCACTCTCTCAGACCGATATATTACCGCCCGCTTCCTGCCCGATAAAGCTGTAGACCTGATGGATGAAGCCGCTGCCCATATTCGGATCGAAATTGACAGCAAACCGGAGGAGATCGATGAACTGGAGCGTAGAATAATGCAGCTTGAGATCGAGAAACAGGCTTTAAAGAAAGAGAAAGAAAAAAGCGCTAAAGAAAAGCTGGGCAAACTAAACAGGAAGCTGGAGGAGCTACAGGAAAAAAGCAAGATGTTAAAGCTTCACTGGCAGAGGGAAAAAGAGCTCCTTGAGTCTATAAACAGATTAAAAGAAGAAATGGATACCTTAAAAAGCGAAGAGCAGAATGCTGAGAGACGGGGAGAGCTCGGCAAAGTGGCCGAGATAAGATACGGAAAACTTATTGAAATAAAACAGAAAATCGACAAATTAAATAAACAGCTGGCTAAGGTACAGGAGAAAAAAAAGATACTTAAAGAGGAAGTAGATGAAGATGATATTGCGGAAGTGGTTTCCAAGTGGACCGGGATTCCGGTCTCAAAGATGCTGGAAGGAGAGACGGAAAAACTTATCAAAATGGAAGCAAATCTTGCCCGGAGAGTCGTGGGCCAGGATGCAGCGATTAAGGCGGTGTCAGATACAATACGGAGGGCCAGAGCAGGTATCCAGGATGAGTCAGGGCCGCTGGGTTCTTTTATCTTCCTCGGTCCGACCGGAGTGGGAAAAACCGAACTGGCCCGCACTCTGGCCGAATTTCTTTTTGATGATGAACGAGCCATGGTCAGGTTGGATATGTCTGAATATATGGAGAAACACACGGTTTCCCGGCTCATAGGTGCGCCTCCCGGATATGTAGGCTATGAGGAGGGCGGGCAGCTTACTGAGGCAGTCAAACGCCGTCCGTATTCGATAATTCTTTTGGATGAGATCGAGAAAGCCCATGCCGATGTTTTTAATGTTCTGCTCCAGATCCTGGATGACGGACGCCTTACGGATGGAAAAGGCAGGACAATAGATTTTAAAAATTCAATCATAATAATGACCTCCAATCTGGGCAGCCACGTTATTAAGGGGTTCAGGGGAGAACATGAGCTGATGGAAAAGGAAGTCAAAAAGATCCTGGAAGGTCATTTCCGGCCGGAATTTCTCAACCGGGTGGATGAAGTAATTATATTCCGGGCCCTGCCTCAGGAAGTGATTCAGAAAATACTGGATATTCAGATAGGAGAATTACGTAAGAGGCTCAAGGAGAAAAAGATAGATATTAAAATCAGCCCAGCAGCAAAAAAAATGCTGGCAGAGAAAGGATATGACCCGGTATATGGGGTCAGGCCTTTAAAACGGGTAATTCAACAGGATATTCAGAATCCTCTGGCTTTGCAGCTCCTGGAGGGGCGTTTGCATGCAGGCGATACAGTCAATATTGACTTGGATGATAAAGGGAAATATATTTTTAACATTTAACATTAATCTATAGTTGAAAAACGAAAAATTAAATAGTATATTAGTTTAAATTTAAAATTTGATAAGCTAATAATTAAAAACTAAGAGAGGAAAAATGAAAAAAATTCTAACATTTATGGCTTTAGTTTTATTCTGTATCCCCGTGGTTTCTGCAAGTATCATTACGAATACGAACCAGAGTGCGGTATTTGTTCGGATGTTATCCAGAAACGCTTCCATGGAGATTGATGCTGTCTACTACAACCCGGCAGGATTAACTCAGCTTGAAAACGGCTTTCACGTAGCAATTTATAATCAGACGATTACCCAGGAGAAAAAAGTAATCAATGCCTACCCTTTTCTTAATCAGGACACATATATAGGGGAAGTAAATGTTCCATTCTTCCCTAATTTCTATGCCGTCTATAAAAAAGATAAGCTTGCCCTGTCTTTCGGCTTCGGTCCTAACGGAGGAGGTGGAGAAGCAGATTTTGCAGATGGGTTGCCTTCTTTTGAGATTCCCTTTACCGGACTGCCAGCCCGTCTGACAGACATGGATCTCCCCACAACAGCGTATTCAGCAGATCTTTCATTTACAGGAAGCTCCATTTTCTACGGATTTCAGGTGAACGGATCGTATGCCATAAATGAGATGATTGCTGTAGCTGCCGGGGTCCGATATATCAATGCTGTTAACACATATGAAGGTTCGATCAATAACATCATGATAAATCCTACCGGAGCGATGCTTCCTGCAGTCGATTTCTTTAATGCTATCGGGCAACCGGGTTATGCTGCTATGGTCAGCAACAAAGCAGTTGACGTCAAACAAACAGCCACGGGTATAACTCCCCTGCTAAGCCTAAATATCAGACCGAATGACAATCTGAATATCGGCATCAAATATGAATTTAATACTAAGCTGGAATTAGTAAACGAAACTACTGCTGATGACATCGGGATTTTCCCGGATGGCGAGAAAACCCGCAACGATATACCGGCCATCCTTTCATTTGGCCTTGAATATGCAATAATTCCGGAACTTCGCGCCTCGGTTTCCGCCAATTATTTCTTTGATAAAAATGCAGATTGGGATGGGGCTGAAGAGTTTGTGGACAGTAATACATATGATATAGCTTTTGGATTTGAGTATGACCTAACAAAAACTATTTTATTAAGCGCCGGCTACCTGCGTACCCAACTTGCCCTAAGCGAGGAATATCAGAGTGACTTCAGTCATGAGCTGACCTCAGACACATTCGGATTTGGAGGTCGAATAAGCGCAGGAGAGAATTTTGACCTGGACCTTGGGGGGCTTTTTACAAGTTATCTGGAAGCAGAGAGAACTTTTACAGATCCAAATCCGCTTATCGGGCCTTATCTTGAAAAATATCAGCGTTCCAATTGGCTTTTTACTATAGGCTTAGGATATCATTTCTAAGACACAGTACATATTCAAAGGAGGAGTTATGAAGGTCTGTAAAGCGGTTATTCCTGCGGCCGGATTCGGCACCCGCTTTCTTCCAGCTACAAAAGCACAGCCGAAAGAAATGCTGAATGTCGTGGATAAACCGTTGATCCAGTACAGTGTAGAAGAAGCGGTTGATTCCGGAATAGAAAGTATTGGAGTAATAACGAGCAGAGGGAAATCCGCTATTGAAGACCATTTTGATATAAGCCCGGAACTGGAGCATTTTCTGGAAGAGAAAAAGAAACTTGATCTATTGGAACAAATAAGGCGGATTTCAAACCTGGCTGAATTCTGTTATATCCGGCAGAAGCAGGCCCTGGGATTGGGGCATGCAATTTTAATGGCGGAAAGTTTCGTCGGATCGGAACCGTTTTCTGTTCTTTTGCCGGATGATATATTTGATTGTGAGGTGCCCTGTATTAAACAGCTGTTAAAGATCCATCAGAAATATAATGCTACAGTTATTGTCCTCATGCGGGTGGATGAAGAAGGAATGAAAAAATATGGGATAGTCAAATCCAAACAAATTTCAGAAAGAGTTTTTAAGGTTGAGGACATGGTAGAAAAACCAGGGCCCAGGAAAGCTTTTTCTAACCTGGCTATCCTGGGGCGCTATGTATTTACGCCCAAAATATTTGAAATGATCAAACATACTTCTCCGGACCACAGGGGGGAGATCCAGATAACCGATGCTATCAGGCTTTTGTTAGAGGAAGAGCCTGTCTATGGGTATTTATTTGAAGGGAACCGTTATGACTGTGGTGATAAGCTCGATTATATCCAAGCTTCTCTGAAACTGGCTTTGAAGAGACCCGAGTTCAAGGAACCTCTATCTGAATTATTCATAAAAAATGTCGATACAAATGACAACTCATGACAGACCAGTATGTTACACTGATTCCTAAGGATATCCTATTCACTCTTTCGTTCACAATGTAATCCATTTAATAATCGACATTTATTACTCTA
>JAUVXM010000018.1 GCA_030603565.1 Candidatus Aminicenantota bacterium | reverse complement strand
GCTGCAGATGCAAGGCACAGGGTATGAAGCTGTGGTCCTTCACCGCGAATGCCCTGTAACGAAGCAGGTGCTGTGAGATCGACTCGCTCGGAGAGTAAAAAAAAGGCGATTAAAATTAAAAATAAAAACAAGAAAAAAGTTACAATAATCATTCTTGAAAAAATCTTGCAGATCATTGAAAAGAAAATAATAATAAAAACATCGCCATTTTTTTATGAATAGGTCAGGCTAAATAGTAATGATATATTTATAGGAGGTTATGATAGTGAAAAAACTTGCCTTGACCATTGTATTATGTGTTGCTGTAGTGTTTTCTATGAGGGCCCAGTCTAATCCCCAGCAGAAGCCGGAAGATATCGAGAAAAACCTGGTGCTTGTGGATAAGCCTCAGGCTGTTCCGGATTCTATGAAGGAAGGAGCTCAAAGAAAAATATTTCCCGGCCACTCCTCAATTCCGGGTGTTTAGGCGCGGAGGATCCAGTAAGATACAGGAGATTATGAAATTAGAGCCTGCTGCTATCATTCAGATTCAGAATACCGGAAAGGATGCTAGTATCTACAAGCAAATGGCCCCTTCTGACCAGGTAAATGATGAACGGCCTATTATTACTCGAGTGCGCCGCCGCCTTTCTATTCCCGGTGTGGGCGGAATGATGCCGGGACGGTCGACGGTGATAACCATCACTCGGGAGATTGCCAATGCGATTCTGGAGAACTCCGGCAAAACCATTGATGAGTTGAAGGAAACCATTGAAAATAAGCTCCAACCATTCTCCCTGGACATTCCCGGTACCAAGTTGACAATCGCATCCACTGCCAAGGTTAAGCTGGTGAGGTGTCTCAATGTCCTGGGTTATATTAAAGGCTCAGATCCTAAGCTCAAAGATGAGGTTATTGTCATTGGTGCCCATTTTGATCATCTGGGACGCAGCGGTGATTATATTTATAACGGGGCTGACGACAATGGCTCCGGATCAGTCGGAGTGCTCTCTGCCGCCAGGGCGTTTTCGGTCAATCCGGTTAAGCCCAAACGGACTATCTTGTTTGCTCTCTGGACGGGAGAGGAAAAGGGACTCCTGGGCTCACGCTATTATGTGCAAAATCCTTATTTCCCCATTGCTAAAACAGCAATGTATTTCAACATGGACATGATCAGCAGAGCCTATGATGAGCAGTCTTTTTCCCGTATGGGACGAATGTTTCAATTTCCGGGCGGAAAGGAACTGATGGAAAAGATCAAACTGTCTAAATTCTTGACAGTTAGTTTCACAACCGGAATGGATGGGATAGTCAGGGAAGCCAATCAGTATGTCGGTCTCCATCTGTTTTTACGTGAAGCCCAGGAAGGAGCTCGAGGCGGCGGCAGTGACCAAGCTTCCTTTGCTACTGTAAAAGTTCCTTATGTCTATACCATGGCGGCTATGACAAGTGATTATCACCAGCCCACTGACAGTGTGGAAAAGGTGAATAAAGATCTTTTTACAAAAGCCTGCCGTTTGACCTACTTGGTTTCATTTGCCGCAGCGGATAAATAGAGGTATGGTGCCTTTTGTTTATTAGAACGGATTAAAACTTTTTAGCTTCTCTTTTGCATATGAATATCCTGCCTCAGCGATCCGTTCGAACGATTTAAATTCCAGCAATCCGAACTGCTCGATAGGCGGCTGAAGATAAAGATCTGAATTGCGGATCACTGTGTCTGCATTATGGATGCTGTTTATTATTGTAGTACGCATTAAAACCGTAGCGATGTCAGGTACAGGTACATTTGCGGCTTTTTTTGATGGCAGCAGCTTATTTGAGAGGACTTTCCACGGCGATGGAATTACGTCATAATTTACTTTCAGGTCCTGTTGGGGATTGACATCAACGACAATTACAATTCCTGCATCTTTTTTTCGCATGACATCACCCGGAAGATTGTTCAATATTCCTCCGTCTATCAGTACTTTTCCTTTATCCAAGACCGGCGCCAGGATCCCGGGGAGTGAACTGCTTGCCCTTATCGCCTTCCACACGGGGCCTTTGTCGCTTACAAATACTTTACTGTCTGTCAAATTGCAGGAAACACAAAAATAATTTAGCCACAGATCTTCTATACAGGCCTCTCCAAACACTTCCTGAGAAATTCGGTCAAACTTACGTCCTTTGATGAGAGAGATCAAAGGCAGAGTAAAATCATTGAGCGGCTTCTTTTTTAAGAACAATTCATTGCTTTTTTTGAGCATGGTTTCACAGTCCCATCCCATCGCATATAAAGCTGCGATGATCGACCCTATGCTAGTACCACCGATCAGATCGATCGGCAGTCCTTTCTCTTCAAATGCTTTGATGACGCCAATATGGGCAAATCCCCTTGCTCCACCTCCGCCCAGGACCAAGCCGACTGCGTTATTTCCAAGGATACGGGCCAGGCGGATAAAATCAGCATTCTCTTGCCAGCGTACATGATAATGAGCATCTACTTTAAGGGCCGACAACCAATGTGATGTGCCTGAGGGAAGCGATATGTTGTTATTGTAAGTAAGGACCAGAAACTGCCGGCCTGAGATGGGCCGGGCATTGATTCCCGAGAGCAAATCACCTATTTTTGGAGCAGCAGTATCTCTGGATGCATCTGCTACATAGAAGATACGGTCTGCTTGGCGAACACATCGTTTTGTCCAGGGGGATAGAGACCGGTCTGTTTCATAAATAATAAAACGATACTTGGATTCCTGTTCTTCAATCCAGACAGCTAATCTGTCTTTAAAAAAGTTGGAGGAAGAGAAGTCAGCTGCTTCTGGAATATCGAGAAGGTCATTTAATATTCTGCTTGATAAATGCAGGGTAGACCCCAGTTCAGAAAGAGAAGTGGTGAGTCGTCTCGCAAATTTTGTTACATCGATGTCTTTTCCGAAAGGAAGAACAGCGATGTTTGTTACTCTTGAGGTGGTTGGTGATGAATATTTTTTCTGCAGACGATTGACAACTAATCGTGAAATTGATTTTATTATTTGCGGGTATTTTTCAGCAATTCGCCAAAATGTTGAGTTAGATATTTTAACAAGCTTGCTGTCCCTTACTGCCTGAATACTGGCAGCCCTTGGTTCTTCAGTAAGAAGCGCCATCTCACCTATGCTTTCTCCCCGTGTGATTTCATTTAATAACTGTTTGTCCCCATTGCTTTTTTCAATAAAGGCATGAAGCCGGCCGCTGATAACGATGTATAAGCTGCTGTCTTTATCTCCCTGCCTGAAGAGATATTCATCCCCGTCAAGATGGATCCATTCAACCTCCTTTTCAATTACTTGAAGCATTATTTCATCGATCGGGCCAAATAGTTCGGGAAGGCTGGAGGCCAACTGGCTGCGCCTTAGCCGCCTGCGGATTATCTCGGCCATTTCCTGGATGATTTCAGGAGATTTTTTGGCAATATGTTCAAAGATGGATTTATCCAATTTAGTCAGAATGCTTTTTTCAACTGCATATACTTTTGCTGAACGTCTTGCCCTAACAATCAGCCCTATCTCGCCTATTGGTTCTCCAGGCCCCATTTTCGCTATTTTGACTTCTCTTCCGTTTTTCTGGGTTATAGACGCCTCAAGTATTCCGCTATTGATAAAATACAGCGCATCAGAAGGGTCTCCTTGATTAAAAAGTGTATCCCCTTGCTCTAATTCGACCTTCTTAATAACAAAATCTGTGTCTGACAAAGCCTCACGTAATCTGTGATAACTGTCCGGGATTTGAGGTATCTTTTTCATTGTTTTAATATAGTATAATGATTTTGTCTAAGTATCAAAGAAAATCCTTTTTTATTAACCTGGACTGAAATGTTTTGACAGCCCTTCCCTCCTGTGATATATATTTTTTTTAAGCAAAACCTAACCTGAACTATTCATAAAAAAATGGCGATTAGAATTAAAAATAAAAGCAATAAGAAAGTTTCAATAATCGTTCTTGATGAAATCTTGCATATCGCTGAAAAGAAAATAATAATAAGTACAGTGCCATTTTTTTATGAATAGTTCAGGCTAATGATCTTGCCCCTGATCTGCTAATAATAATGAAAAATCTCAAAAAATTTTACAATCGGCATATTGTAATTTTCAATATCCTTTTCCTCTTGGCCTTTATATATTTATTCCTTTTCAGCCTTGAGTTGATGGGAGCTTCCCTAAAGATGTTCGGAAAAGGGATGGCGGAGTCATTGATAAAGACCACAAGCAATCCGCTGGTAGGATTGTTTATCGGGATTCTGGCAACTTCTATTATCCAATCCTCCTCCTCCACTACTTCGATCGTAGTCGGTCTGGTAGCAGGGGGTGCTCTGAATGTGGCCAATGCTATTCCGATCGTTATGGGTGCAAATATCGGCACTTCGGTTACAAACATGCTTGTTTCAATGACCCAGGTTAAGCGTAAACCTGAATTTGAGAGGGCTTTGTCAGCGGCGATTGTTCATGATTTTTTTAATGTGCTGGCTGTGATCGTTATATTCCCTTTGCAGTATTATACTAATTTCCTCGGGCGTATTGCGACTTTCCTGGGCGAAAGGTTTCAGAATATCGGGGGGCTTGAGTTTCTCAGTCCGGTTAAAGCATTGACCAGGCCGGTTGTAGGAGCAGTAAGGAGTATTGTCGGTGATCATCCCTGGGTTCTGCTGATATTATCTCTGGTTTGTCTCCTCTTGGCTTTGACCCGGATGGTGAAGTCTTTGAAAATATTAGTTGTAAATAAAGCTGATGCCTGGTTTGACCGGTATTTGTTTAAAACGGCTTTTCGGGCGCTTTTGGTTGGACTCTTGCTTACCGCCATGGTTCAGAGCAGTTCTATTACGACTTCCCTGGCAGTTCCTATGGCAGGGGCCGGGATTTTGACTATTACTCAGATATTCCCTTATACTCTGGGAGCGAATATCGGAACAACAGTGACAGCCATACTGGCAGCTCTGGTAACCGGGAATCTGGCGGCGATTGTTGTAGCTTTTTCTCATCTGCTGTTTAATATATCAGGAATAATAATTTGGTGGCCTTTGAAGTTTGTTCCCATAAGAGCAGCGGAAATATTCGCCCGGTTTTCAACCCGGAAAAAATTTATTCCGGTTTTATATATTATTGTTGTGTTTTTTTTGATTCCCATAATATTGATATACTTTTCAAGATAAGGAGAATTGCGGATGTTTAAAAAATGGATGGCGATTTTTAAAAAAGATAATCTTATGGACCAGGCATATCGCCGCTCTTTCTTGATGCTGGAGCTGACGCGGGAGATGTTTATAAAAGCTCGAGAGTCGCTGCGGCAGAGAGAAGATAATGAAATTGATGTTGATATTAAAGGCAGAGATCTGGAAATAAACAGCTATGAACGGGAAGTGCGCCGGAATATTTTTAACCACCTGGTTGTAACCGGCCCGGAGAAATTACCTTCCGGCCTGGGTTTGGTAAGTATTATTATTGATATAGAACGTATCGGTGATTATACTAAGAATATGGTTGAGCTGGCCTTGGCCCATCCGGGAAAATTACATGGCGGTAAGTTTGAAAAGGATATTAGTCGTTTGGAAAAGGTAGTAGAAGATAATTTCATTCAGACTAAGAAATGCTTTGAAGCCGGAGACAAAGAGTTGGCATTAGAGCTTCTGGGTAAATACAACTGGGTTAATCAAGCTTGTGATGATTGTCTGGTAGCATTAGTCAAAGAGGAAGATAAAAATATTTCTGCTGGCGATGCAGTTGCTCTATCCTTATATTCACGGCAGTTAAAACGGATTAATTCACATTTAAGGAATATTACTACCAGTGTTGTTAATCCCTTTGACCGGATTGGTTTTAATCCCAAGAGACAGCATAAGGAAATAGAGTGAGAAAAATTCAACAGCAGCCGGTAAATGGACAGATGCTTGAATCACAAGTAAAGATCCATTCTATCTCAAGAAAAAAGTAAAATGGAATATATTTTTTTAGGTAAAACAGGAGTCAAGGTTTCGCAGTTATGTTTTGGGGCGATGTCTTTCGGAGGGGATGCCGGTGAAGAAACATCAAGGGAAATGTTTAATTTTTGCCGGGATAAAGGGATCAATTTTTTTGATTGCGCTGATGTTTATCAGCATGGCTTGGCTGAAGAGATTTTGGGGAAACTGATAAAAGACTGCCGGGAAGATATAGTCATAACTTCCAAGGTTTATTTTAGCATGGGGGATGATGTGAATGCCAGGGGAGCCTCCCGGTATCATATCAGGAATGCAGTTGAAGCCAGCCTGAAAAGGCTGCAGACGGACAGGATCGACATCTATTTTATTCACCGGTTTGATGATTTTACCCCTATTGAGGAAACTATGCGGGTGTTGGATGACTTAGTACGGCAGGGGAAAATACTGTATGCAGGGGCCAGTAATTTTGCGGCTTGGCAGGTAGCTAAAGCCCTGGGTGTTTCTGCCGGTGAAGGACTGGCCCGGTTTGAATGTATCCAGCCCATGTACAATCTGGTTAAACGTCAGGCCGAAGTCGAGCTCCTGCCTATGGCGCAGTCCGAAAAACTGGGAGTGATGCCCTACAGCCCCCTTGGAGGAGGCCTTTTAACCGGGAAGTACGGCCCTGATAAGCGGCCGGAATCCGGGAGGCTGGTTGATAACAAGATGTATAAAACTCGTTACAGCTATGACTGGATGTATACAGCGGCCCGGCACTTTGCAGGTTTTGCGGCTAAGCATAATTATAGCCCCGTAAGCCTGGCGGTTGCCTGGGTAGCCGCCCACCCGGCTGTAACCGCTCCTATAATTGGAGCCCGCAACCTGGAACAGCTTAAAAGCTCTATCGGATCACTTGATATAGACATGACATCCGAGCTTCGGGATAAAATTTCCGCACTTTCACCCGCCCCTCAGCCTGCAACTGACCGCAATGAGGAAAACAGCAAGGATAACTACGGTTCACGCTAGTTTGAAACGTCTAACCCTGTAACCCAGCTGATCGATTTCACAAAGTCTAAGTATTTTGTCAATGTTTTAAAATCAAGATTTTTTCCTCGACTCGTGAATAATCCAGGTTAGATTATTTATTCGTGAGAATATATTATATTGACTAAAAGCCGCCCAATATTTTCCAGGCTTTTAGAGCTGCATTTATCCGGAGTGTCTTCTATTGTATGCCAGTATTCATAATCAAAGTCAATAAGATCGATACAGGGAATTCCTGCTTCAAGAAGAGGGATGTGGTCGTCGAGCATCGAATATTTGACCTTAGGCTTAAAGTCGCTTATATCTAATTCTGCGGCTTTCTTCCAGATCTTTTCCACGACAGGACGGGCGTAACGCCATGAATTTGCCTCTTTATAGACCTCTAAATCAGCGTCCCCTATCATGTCGATCAGAATTCCAAAAACCGGCCGGTCCTTTGGTCCAAGATTTTTTGCAAAAAATGAAGAGCCCTGTATCCACTCTTTAGAGCTGCCTCCAACGCCGGAATCTTCACCGTCGAATAAAACGATATCTATCCCTGTTTTTGGTTTGTTCCGGTGAATAATTTTGGCGATTTCCAGGAGAACCGCAACTCCAGAAGCTCCGTCATTGGCACCGAGGATAGGTTTGTCCCGGTTTTGAGGGTCCGGGTCTTTGTCCGCCCATGGCCGGGTATCCCAGTGGGCACAGAGGAGGATACGGTTGGATTTTTCCGGCTGAAATCTGGCTATAATATTTGTGCATTTGGCCTGTTTGGGCGGGGAGCCGTAAGAAAGAATAAAAGGCTGGGTGCTGACTTTATCTGCAAATTGTTGAAAGGTTTTTATCAGATAGTCCCGGCATAACTTATGTCCGGCAGAACCGGGATTTCTGGGACCAAAGTCGCACTGTTTGACCAAATAGGCATAGGCATTTTTTCCGCTGAATTCCGGGATGAGATTGGATTCCCGGCCCGCTTGTAACGAAGCGGTACTGGATTCTATTGATATTCCCGTCAATAAGATGAAAAACCATATTGTCCCAATCAGAAGCAGGAATTTCTTATTCATTCTGTAATCTCCTAAGCTTGAAAAACGTATCACAGGCATAATCTCATGTCAATATAATCAAAAAAAAGGACATACGCCATTTTTTCTAAGCTTCAAAGCCTAAAGCAAGAATCAGGTTAGATTGATTAAGAAAACCGTGAGCAAGGATTAGCGGGCCTGGTTCTTCTCCTTTAAGGAGAAGAGAGCGAAGACTGTATCCGAGCGGATTTTCCACGCTGGGGAAAATTCGCGTGTTTTCGTATCAACTAACCTGATTCTTGCTTGCAGAGCTGTAATTAACAAAAAAGGAGGGGACTACTGATTTTATTCAAACTTGACGAGCTGATGTCTATAATATAATCTTTTATTAGCCCTTTCTTTGAGATCTTGCTTAAGAAAATAGGCATAGCATCCAAGGCTTTTTGCTTGGGGTTAGAAGGAGGAATGAATGTCATATTCGGGAAAATGGATCCAGGTTGACCTTACATCCGGGAAAATTGAGATAGGGGATACAGACAGGTTTTTACTCGAGAAGTATATCGGAGGTAAAGGGCTGGGATTTGCTCTGCTGGAGAAGATAGCCCCGAGTCCGGAGCCTTTAGGGCCGGATAATCCCTTGATCTTTGTAAACGGTCCGTTTACAGGTACTCCCATCCAGACCAGTGCCCGCACTTGTCTTGTGACCCGCTCTCCCCTGACCGGCTCCATTCATGATTGCCACTGCGGAGGAAATTTCGGCCCCCGACTCAAAGCAGCCGGATATGATTATTTGATAGTAACCGGCAAGGCTGTAAAACCTGTCTATATTTATATTACTAACAGGACAGCAGAGATCAAAGCCGCAGCTGAGTTCTGGGGCAAGGGGACATTTTTTACTAATGATGAGTTGGTAAAACGACATCCCGGGAAAAATCCCCATGTTGCCTGCATAGGCCCGGCTGGTGAGAATCTTTCCAAGATAGCCTGTATCTGTGTTGATAAATATCGTCAGTATGGAAGAGGAGGGCCCGGAGCTGTAATGGGCTCTAAAAAGTTAAAAGCGATCGTTCTGGACGGGAATAGTCCCCTAGATTATATTGATAAAGAAAAGTTTCTGATGCTGAATCGCAAACTGACCAGAGACATCCTGGCCGATGAGGGGGTTAAATTCCGCCGGAAGAAAGGGACTATGAAATGTGTGCGCAGCGGACAGGAGTATGAGTTTCTTCCTACCCGGAATTTTCAGAAAGTCCAGTTTAAGGATTTTGAGGGTATATCTTCTGAAACCTGCCGGGAGGAGCTCAATTGGGAGGATACCGGCTGCTTCAGCTGTGCCATTCAATGTTCCAAGATCGCCAGGTGGGACGGACATGAAGTAGAAGGTCCGGAATATGAAACGGCAGCATTTTTAGGCTCAGGATGTGAGATATCGGATGCAAAAGACTTGACCTTTGCTAATGAGATCTGTGATGACCTGGGGATGGACACCATTAGCGCCGGAGTTACTTGCTCCTTTGCCATGGAATGTTATGAAAAGGGACTTGTGGAAAACTGGGAAGGATTAGAATTAAAGTGGGGAAATGCGGAAGCACAAAGAGCGCTGCTGAAAAAAATGGCTTATCGCGAGGGGATCGGAAATGTTTTTTGTGATGGGACCAGGGTGGCATCGCAGAAGATCGGGAAGAGTAGTGAGGAATTTGCTATTAATATTTTTGGGATGGAGATATCCGGGGTTAACCCTAAAGGCTCTCTCACAATGGGAGTTGCCATGGCTGTGGCGGATTTTGCCAGCCATACCCGGTTATGGCTGACAGAAGCAGAGGCGGGTCCTGATTTTAAGATAGAGGATATTCCGCAGGCGGTCGCTGACGGATTGGATACAATAAATGCCCGAAACTGTCTTGTTATATGTGACTTTGTGCCCTTTGGCTTGGACAGGCTGGCTCCTATCTTGAATGTTTTAACAGGATTCGAGTATACAGCTGATTCGTTGTTGGATTTAGGAACCCGAATAACCCACCTTGCCCGTCGTTATAATCTGCGAAACGGCCGAAAACCAAGTGATGATATTCTACCGGAACGTTTTTTTAAAGAGAAATCGCTTTCCGGTTTTATGCGTGGCAAAATACTTGATAAGAAATATTTTAAATCGATTATCCAGAAATATTATGAGCTTCGCGACTGGAATGAAGCAAAGGGAGGAGATAGTGGGTGAGCGAGAATTTGCAAGAAAAGCAGGCGATAATTTAGAGTTGCTAAGAGAAAAAAAGCCTTTGGTACATAACATAACCAATTATGTGGTCATGAACTGGACAGCGAATATTCTGCTGGCTATAGGTGTTTCACCGGTTATGGCACATGCTCACGAGGAAGTCGAGGAGATGACCTCATTTGCGGGAGCACTGGTTCTGAATATCGGCACCCTCACCCCTTATTGGATAGATTCTATGGTTATAGCTGGGGAAAAAGCAAACGCTTTAAATGTGCCGGTTATCCTGGATCCAGTCGGTTCCGGAGCCACTAAGCTGCGCACAGATTCAGCCAGGCGTATCCTGGATGAAGTACGGGTAAATGTAGTGCGGGGGAATGCTTCTGAAGTATTGTCATTAGCTCAGAAAGGCTCGCATACCAAAGGAGTTGATTCTATCCATGGGGTTGAAGAAGCAGCTGAAGCAGCTTCAAGCCTTGCCAGCGAATTAAAAACTGTGTTGGCGATTACCGGAGCTGTTGACCTGATAACAAACGGGGACCAAGTGCTGCGGGTCTCTAATGGCCACGAACTTATGAGTTGTGTCACTGGAACCGGATGCGCTGCAACTGCAATTATGGGAGCGTTTCTTGCTGTAGAGCCTGATGCGGTAAAGGCATCTGCCTCTGCCCTGGCATATTTCGGCCTGGCAGGGGAAATAGCGGCTCTCAAGGCAGATGGTCCGGGGAGTTTCCAACCCGCCTTGCTGGATGCGCTTTATAATATCAATGCGGAACACTTGAGCAAAGGAGCTAAAATTTTTTAAAGGAATCTCCTGTTTGTATTTCTTATTGCTTCAGAAAGGAACATACAATACAATGTAAATCCATGCTGGCAGACAAAAAAAACTATAAAAAGGGAGGATGAGATATGGCCGGATTTGAAGGAATAAAATGGGCCGGTAAACAGATGTGTTTCTTATTAGAAGATGAGTCATTTGAAATGATGGATGATGATGCCAAAGTATTTGCAGTATCCCGTTCTATTCATTATGGCTTGTTCCTGGCATTTGAAGGAATTCGATTTTTTTGTAAAAAGGGCAATAAAGATAATATTGAAATAAACTTTCTTAACCTTAATAGAAATCTTGAACGCCTGCAGCGCAGTATTTCCTTTAATTTAAGCTCTAATCAGCAGGAAATGGTCCCTTCTATTAAAAAAATTGAAGATTCCCTTATACGATATTTACGGGAGCCTTCAATGAGGGAATTTCTTATTGAAACAGCGGAGTTAAAATCCCAGGGGTACCTGCGCCCTTTTACTTTTGATGAAGCGCAGTCAATAGGGGTGACCTTCCCGGAAAATCCTTCCATCCGGGCAGTTGCCTGCCTTTATGACCGTTACCTGGGCGAACCTTTTTCCGGGGTAGTGGTGCCGGGAGTTGTGCGGGCGGTAGGAGTCAACGGCACCGGTTGTTTGAAATTGGGGGTCAATTATCTGATGAGTGTTAAGGCGGTGGATATGGCCAGGCAGATTCTTCCGGAAGCCAGTTCCGCCCTCTTTCTTGATGACCGTCCTTACGACCCTCTCGAATCCAGAAAAATAACGGAGTGGGACTCTTCCTGCTGTCTTTTCGCTTTACGCGATGGGACAATAGTAAAAATTCCGGAAAGCAACCTTATTTTGCCTTCAGTTACCATACAGGGGATTTGTGTTATTCTCGAACATATGGGCATAAAGGTGGAAGAGCGGGATATGACTTATGGCGAGTTGATCGATTTGTCGAAAAAAAATGAAATTGTGGCTATTTGCAGTATAGGTACGGCCGGCATCCTGAACCGGGCCCGGCTGCTGCTGCTGGTAGATGAAGCTGGAAAAACCATAACAGAACAACATGCAGATGAGACACACAAACTGTATCAAAAATTAGGAGAGGCCAGGACTTTTTATTGGGATATTTACAAAGAGAAAGTCCCTGTGCCAAATGGATTGAAATTAAATAAATATGTATTGTAATCAACCTGGATGATAAATTATAAAATAATGTTCTAGAGGAAAGGATGGCAGTTAAAAAATTCCAATTCAGAGCTTTTATAGTTCTGATAATGTTATGGTCTTTGATTGTAGAAACAATTTCCGGAGTAATCCTTTACATCATTCCCCCGGGCAGGACAGCCAGCTGGGTAAACTGGAAACTTTTTGGCTTTTCTAAGGGACAATGGGGATCTATTCATACGATTTTCGGATATGTATTCCTCATTTTTGCTTGTATGCATATTAGTTTCCACTGGCGGAGTATTGCCGCTTACATCAGAAACAAGATCAAAGCCGGATTAAAGATGAGGGTGGAAATGATCACATCTTTGCTAGTTGTATTGCTTGTTTTTATATGTGTTATTTCAAGTCTTCCACCCTTCCAGACAGTTATGGACCTGGGAGAAAAAGCTAAAGATGCCTGGGGAACAGATAGAAGCGAACCTATGCTTTCAAGGGCTGAAAAATTAACTTTTAAGCAATTTGCGGAAAGAGTTGGCTTGTCTGTTGAGGAAGCGCTGATTATCCTTAAGAAAAAAGGAATAGAAATATCTGATATAAACCTTCAGGTGAGTATTATTGCCAAAAAAAACAAGCTCGCACCTGTGGATATTTATGATTTTCTTAAAGCCGGTTTATCCAATAATCCGGAATGACTAGAGCTGAAATCCATCAAATAAATGGGATAGGCCCGGTTCTGTTCGAACGCAGCCGGAGAGCCAAACATTTAAATATCTCGCTTAAGCCATTTAAAAATGTGCGGGTCGCTGTTCCATATGGAGTGTCGTTCCGGGCCGCTAAAAAATTCGCTTTCCGGAATAAAGACTGGATCGCCAAGCATCAGGAAAGGATAAGACGGATAGAAAAGCAGCAAAAAGAGGATGCTCTTAAGTTGTCTGGAACTAACCAGAGAGAGGCTAGAGCCAGACTGGTCGGCAGGCTGGAGGAGTTGGCTGAGGCATATGGGTTTTTTTACAATAGAGTTTTTATCAGGAATCAAAAAACCAGGTGGGGAAGCTGTTCAGTGCGTAATAATATCAACCTGAATATCAAGCTGGTTCTGCTTCCCGCTGATTTAAGGGATTATGTACTGCTGCACGAACTTACTCATACCAGGATAAAAAATCACAGCCCTGAATTTTGGGCTGAATTGGATAAATATGTAGGGGATGCAGGTAAGTTAAGAAAAAAGCTAAATAACTTAACCTGAACTATTCATAAAAATCTACTCGGCCGGGAGGACGCACTTCTTTTCCTATTATTTCGTTGTCACCAAGTTCCTGGCGGGCTCTTTCTGCTAAAGTTTGCAGACGTTTGACCACTTCCGGATATTTTTCAGCAAGATTGTTTTTTTCACTGATGTCATTTTCCAGGTCATATAGTTCAAGGCCGGTTTCACCTCTGGCATAAGGTCCGGGCAGGCCGCCTTTACCGGGTTCAACTCCCTGATAAGAGCGGTAGCTGTGGGGGAAATGAAGTTTCCATTTTCCCTCTCTTACGCATTGAAGCTGCTTTCCGTAATAGTAATACAGGTGGTTGCGCGGGGAAGTATCTTTTCCCCCCTGCAGCAAGGGAAGGATGTTTACGCCATCGATCTTTAGCTCCGGTAAGGGAGCGCCGGCGATAGCCGCAAAAGTAGGAAGGATGTCTATAGTGGCTGCCATCCGGTCGAGATTTGGAGTTTCAAATCCTTTGGCTCCAAAGCATCCCACATCGGCATAGCCCTGGTCATCTGTAAAGATGAGCACGAAATTCGGAGGCCGTTTAGGGGTATTTTGACCGCAGGACGAAAAGGATAAGGCTGCTGCCCCTACTCCTACAGTTTTTAAAAAGTCACGCCTGGTAAACGAGTTTTTCATTCTGAGGCTGCTTTTTCGACTTCACGCCAGACCCGCAGCAGGTTTCCTCCCCAAATCTTTATTATTTCTTCATCTGAATACTCCCGGCGCACCAGCTCCTCAGTCACATTTCCTGCTTCAGCATGGTTGTTAAATCCGGGAATACCGCCGCCGCCGTCAAAGTCGGTGCCGATTCCTACATGGTCTATTCCGGCGATCTTGACTGCATGGTCGATATGGTCAACAAAATCCTGCAGATCTGTAGGCGGATATTTTTTTTCTAATTCCACTCTGAGTTTATTAAACTCCTCAAATTTTGGTTGGAGTGTCGCCCGTTCTTCCTGGGACATTCTCCATATCTCTCTGCGGCTGGGCAGCCCCACCTCTTCCCGCAGCTTGTTCATAGCTTCTCGATGCTCTGGGGTTTCAGCTTTCAAAAAGCTGCTTAAAGCGATGATCTGGATCACTCCCCCATTTTTTGCCAAGGCTTTTAATTGTTCATCAGTAAGATTGCGGCTGTGTTGATTTACTTCAGAGCAGCCGGAATGAGATGCGATGATAGGAGCTTTACTTATTTCAATAAGGTCCCAGAAAGATTTTTCAGATATATGGGAGACATCACACATAATACCCAGCCGGTTCATCTCGGCAACAACTTTTTTACCGAATTCGGATATGCCGTTGTGCAGGGGTTCGTCAGGGCTGCAGGAGTCGCATATCTGGTTGTGTCCGCCGTGGCAGAGGGTGATGTAGCGTGCTCCCAGGTCATAATATTTTTTTACCAGGCTTAGATCCTCGCCAACCGGATATCCGTTTTCAATACCAATCATAATAGATCTTTTTCCTGTCTTAACTATCCTTTCGACATCGTCAGGGGAAATCGCCAGTTCAGAGCGTTCGGGGTACATTTCTTCTGTCAAACGGTGAATGGCATTAAACTTAGTCATGGCTGTATCATAAGCACCTTTATACCCTTCAGCATCAAGCTTACCCTGGCCTACAAATACAGCCAGGAATACACCGTCCATTCCCCCATTTTCCATTTTCGTAAGGTCGCATCTTAACCTGGGATTGTTTATACCGGGGTCTAATTCCTCTGTGGCGTAATTTCTTCCTATATCAACGTGAGTGTCGATGGTAATGGCTCTTTCATGAATGCTTTTTAGCGGTTCTTGCGATTTCTCCTGTGTCTGCTCCTGCGAACACGCAAATAACACTGCCAGTATTAAGAATAAAAAGCCTGTGATTTTCATTTTTTTTATCATTGCTCCTGTCCTCCGGTTTGTCCTTATATATTTTAAAAAAACTATCACAGAGAGGTCACAATGTCAATAAAATGGAAGGCGATCATCTATGAAAAAAAAGGTTCTTTGAGGAAAAATTCGGATGGCTTGTGAGGTTGACTCCCAGTCTTTTCAGCCCTGCCTCATCACCCGGGGTGGGGATGTGGGTCATATGGACTTCACAGTCACGCAGCTCTGTCAACTTACTCAGGGCTACCTGAACAGCCGGATTTGTGGCAGCACTGATGCTCAAGCTGATCAGAATTTCTTCAAGGTCCAGACTGATGCTTTTTGAATGCAGTACATCTTTTTTCATTGAGCCGATGGATTCTATGATATTCCTCGATAGCAGTGGGATTTTTTTCGGAATTCCGGCCAATTCCTTAATGGCTTTGAGCACAAGGCTCGAGGCAGCATGCATCAAGGGGGAGTTGCTCCCTTTGATGATCGAACCATCCTTCAATTCAATAGCTGCGCCGCAGAATATTCCCTTGTCACCCTTTTTTTTCTTCTCTGCATCCCTGGCCGCTTGTTCTGCCGGCCCGACCACTCTCCTGTTTTCCGGCTTAAGATTGAGATTTTCCATCAGAAGCTTTGCTCTTTCGACTGTGTCTTTCTCACAAAAGCCCATCGCATATTCGCAGCTGTAACGATAAAACCGTCGTATCACTTCCTGGCAGGCGGCTTCCTTTACTATTTCGTCATCCATGATGCCGCAGCTGGCGCGGTTTACTCCCATATCTGTAGGCGATTTATAGGGTGGGCTGGAAGAAGTTAACCTTTCCAGTATCCTCTCCAGCACAGGAAAGATTTCCACATCCCGGTTATAGTTTACGGTAGTCTTTCCGTATGCTTCCAAATGAAAAGGGTCGATCACGTTAAAATCCCCCAGGTCCGCTGTTGCAGCCTCATAGGCAATATTTACAGGGTGCTTTAAGGGAAGGTCCCAGATAGGGAAGGTTTCGAATTTTGAGTACCCGGACTTTATGCCTTTTTTATGGTCGTGGTACATCTGGGACAGGCAGGTCGCCAGTTTACCACTGCCCGGGCCGGGCCCGCTTACGATTATCAGCGGCTTATCCGCAGGAATATACTCATTTGCTCCATACCCTTCCTTACTGATGATCAAGTCTATATCTGTGGGATAGCCTTTTGTGAATTGATGGGTATAGACTTTAACCCCCCGCCTTTCTAATTTATTTTTAAAGAGCCTGACTACCGGTTGATTGTTGAACCGGGTAATAACTATGCCTAAAATTTGAAGACCATATTCTTTTATCTCATCGATCATCTTGAGAGCATCGACATCATAGGTTATGCCAAAATCCGCCCTCAGCTTTTTTCTTTCGATGTCCCCGGCATAGATACAGAGGAGAATAGCTGCCTTATCTTTGAGCTTTTGAAGCAGCCTGATCTTGACATTCGGGTCGTAGCCGGGAAGGACTCTGGCTGCATGATAATCGAAAAGCAATTTTCCGCCGAACTCAAGGTAGAGCTTATTATTGTAAAGCTTGACTCTCTCGAGAATGTAGGAAGTTTGTTCCTCTAAGTACTGTTCATTGTTGAAGCCGATATTTTTTCCCATCGCATAATAATATATTGGGAGGATATCTTTCGTCAATGCATTATTAATTTTCTGGAGCTCCCCCATTTTATCTAAACTTCTGAGCATTAAGCAAGAATCAGGTCAGTTAATCCGAAAACACGCAGATTTTCCCCAGCGTGGAAAATCCGCTCGGATACAGTCTTCGCTCCCCTCTCCAATCTGGAGAGGAGCCGCGCCCGCTCATCCTTGCTCACGGTTTTCTTAATCAATTGACCTGATTCTTTTTCCAGATTGCCTTGGGAAAAACGGTTGCTAAAAAATATGGTTTTAAGCGAATAAAATTAGAAATACTCGACTTTCTTTCCATCCGTTATTAGCCAAAAGACGCTTGAAATTAGTATTCATACCAATTGGACTGTAAAGCATCTTTCCCTTCATACCTTTTTCCTTTGATACCTTTGTTTTACAGGATTTTGCATCGACATTGCTTATTACTTGCCTGATCTCTTTCCAGAGCTGTGGTTTGTGTACCTTTAGAAATTCAAGGCCATTCAAATGAGAATATATTTCAATAATTTTCATTTTGTTGCAGACTTCACTTCTTCCTGTTTTAATAGACTCTTTTGCACAGCAGCTGTTTTTTTGTCCCAAGGTGCTGTCGTTATGTGATTTCCAGCTTGACTCGGATTATATACTGGCTTATTCATGGGGCGGGTCCTCAAAGTGCCGTTGACCTCCTGCTGAATTCGATTTTTAGCAATGTCAACATACTTTGTTACTGTTTCTGCACCAACACCGCGACGACCATGTCGAATTGCTGCGATTATTGACGTTCCTACCCCAAGAAAAGGATCTAATACCCAATCATCCTCATAGGACATAGAAAGTACTAATCGTTCAATTAATTCTACTGGGAATTGGCAAGGATGTTCTGTTTTTTCAACATGATTACTCTTTACGTTTGGAATTACCCAAATATCTCCTGGATTTTTACCTAATGGATTACATGAGTACTGACCAGCTTTGGGGCCTTTAAAATGTTTTTTTCCTGGATATTTTTGAGGTATACGGACTGGATCAAGATTAAAAACATAATCATTTGATTTTGTAAACCAAATTATTGTTTCGTATCGCCCAGAAAATCTTTTCGAACAGTGCAATCCGTGTTCAAAGTGCCAAATAATGCGGTTACGCATTTTTAGGCCAAAATCCTGGAAAATTGGATATAAAACAGTGTCAAGAGGTATGATTGATCCCTTGTCAACATAATTCCCAACTTGCCAGCAAATACTCCCGCTTCCAGATAGAGTTCTTGTACATTCTTTTATGATTCTTGCTTGCTGTGCAAGATAGCTTTTTAATTTTAGTTTTTTTTCATATTCTTTCCCAATATTATAAGGCGGTGAAGTTACGATAAGCTGTATTGAACCGTCTGGGATTTCTTTTAGTAAATCTAGACAGTTCCCATTGTAAACTACAGCATGATTGTTAAGATGAAAATTTTTTGAGATATTTATTTTCCTAAGCATTAAAGTTTTTTCTATCATATCATAAATGACGTTTTCAATTAAACAATATTCTCAAATCGTAAGCATATTTATTTCCTTTCCCCAATGTTTTCTTCTTCAGAATAAAGATAAGCCATCACGGATATGGGGGTGCTTTCTCTCAAATCTGAAAAATTATTTACTCTTAATATTGCAAATTAAATAAATTCTTTCAATTTTTACCTCAGTAGCCTAGTGAAGTGGAGCTACTTTAATAGCGGAAATGATGGCCTTTCAGCAACTAGTATTAGTTTACTTATGTTTTTTTAGGATTGTTGTTACTGAAAAAATTACTGCGGTGATAGCAAAAGGCTGAACAGGGTGGATATGATTACCGAATATGAGAAAAGAACAGAGCGCTGGATAGATTATTGCAGCGGAATATTGAACCGGGCCTACGATCATCATCAATCCCATCTTATAGGCTATCTGCAGGCTAAAAAAAGCAGTGATCGAGAAGAGAAGATACAAGTAGAAGTGGGGCGAAGAAAAATATTCCCTAATGAAAAATCCCGAGTCAGAAACTACGACTTTTAAGGTGACGATTATCATACCCGTGCTGATTCCGGAAACAGCAGCGAAGAGAAGAGCCCTTGTTTTTTTGCTGAAAGTCTTTATAAAAGCCGGTATAAATAGCAAAAAAGGCAGGGAAGCTGAAATTATTAAAAATGCTGTATTAACCCTTTCCCCGGCTTCTTGATATTCGAAAACATTCAGAATAACTATGGATATGAAGATCAATAGAGTAAAATAATAATCTGAGCGGAAGAGTTTTTCTCCCAGTATAATTTTTGAAAGAAACACCAAAACTATGACTCCCCATCCGGCCATGGCAGAGACAATATGAGGGTCAAGGGATTTTAGGGCAATTGTATTGGGGACGATATATAAATTTATAAGTAAAAAACCTACGATCCAGGTAAATAGATCTCTGAAATATGGTTTGTCTTTTTTCCCCTTATGCCCAATCCAGTTGATTCCCTTTTTCATAAGAATAAATCCTGTTGAAAGAAGGGAGTATGCCAAGATTGTAAGCGGGATGCTTAATATTTTTAGCATTCTTTAGAGGATGTCTTTCAGTACTTTAAGCGGTATGTCTATCTTTCCAAAGGGCATTGATACCTGAGCCCCGGCTATATATGGTTTTAACTCTGCTAATATTTCACGGGCTATCTGAATACCTAATGACCGTGCTTCGTTTTTACTCTTAGTAGCCCGCATACGCTCTATGATCATCCGGGGAACCTGAGCCCCGGCGACTTCATTGTTTAAAAATTCAGCGTTTTGAATACTGTACAGCGGCCATATGCCGGCGATTATTGGTATTTTTACATGTTCGATCCGTTTCATAAAATTGTGGAACATCTTGATATCAAAGACAGGTTGAGTGATGGCGAATTGGGCTCCGGCCTTTACCTTCCATTCAAAGCGGCTTATTTCATAATCAAGGTTGACTGCCCCGGGATTGGCGCCTACACCGATGAAAAAGCCGGTGGGATCTTTCAAAGGATTTCCTCCCAGGTCTTTGCCGCAGTTTAAACTGAAAACCGCATTTGTCAATCCGATGGAATCGACGTCAAATACGGCAGTTGCGTCAGGGTAAGTCCCCATTTTTGGAGGGTCGCCTGTAATTAGCAGGAGGTTTTTTATTCCTGTCCCATATGCCCCAAGCAGATCGCCTACCATGCCGAGTAAGTTCCGGTCGCGGCAGGCAACGTGCTGGATCACTTCTATTTCTGCCTGCTCCTGAATAATTAGTGATAGATAACCTGCCCCCATACGGGAAAGCGCTCTGGGGCCGTCCGGAATATTTACAGCATCAACACCTGCTTCACGCAGTCGTTTTGCTTGTTCAACGGGTTTGAAGGCAGTTATTCCCCGTGGGGGTACAATTTCTACTGAAGTAACAAATTTTTTGTCACATATGCTGCGGGCAAATTCCGATCTGTCCCGGGTAGGGACGGCCTGTTTATATTTTGCCTCCAGAGAGGCTTTGACTGCCTGGTGCACTCGCTTTCTTGGCTGAATTGATAGGATCGCTTTTCCCATCTCTCTTGTGTACTCTGCATTTGTTCCGCAGCAGCTGCCAATGATCTGAACTCCGGCCTGGGCGAAGCGCCGGGCATATTCAGCAAAATACTCTGCTGAGGCTAAGTAAATGTTCCTCCCGGCAACATTTTGGGGGATTCCGGCGTTTGCCATTACACTTACTGGGATATGTACAGCAGAAACCATTTTCGTTGCTGCTTCCAGCATGACTTTTGGTCCCACGCTGCAGTTGAGCCCCACTATGTCTGCTCCGAATTCTTTCATTTTTATGGCCAAGCGTTCCGGCGGTGTTCCAAACAGAGAATTTCCGTCGTCTCCTATGGTCATATGGGCAATAAGGGGAATATCAAATATTTCTTTTATCCCTATAATTGCCTGCTGCATAAGATGAAGGTCGGAAAAAGTTTCAAGCGAGAGAACATCTACACTGCCGTCAATGAGAGGCTTCGCCTGTTCCTGATATATTTCTCTTGCCTCCTGCTCGGAAAGAACTCCCCAAGGCTCCAAACGTTCTTCCAGGGGCCCAATGGAGCCTGCCACATAGATTTCTTTGCCGGCGATTTCCCGGGCGATTTTTGCGCCCCGATAATTAATTGCCTGGATTTCTTTTTCCAGCCCGTATTTTTGCAGTTTTCTTCGATTCGCACCGAAAGTATTTGTCTCGATCAAGTCTGCCCCGGCTTTTATGTATGACCTGTGGATTTCTTTGATAAGATTGGGATTTGTCAGGTTTAATTCATCATAACAGGTGTTGATAAAAATCCCACGGGTATAGATCTCTGTACCCATAGCCCCGTCCATAAGCACGATATTGTCTTTTACAAATTCTAAGAATGGTTTTCTCATTTTCTACTCCTGCCTGCTTTAATGTCGTATTGTTACAGCAGATCTTGTCTTGGTTTCGTTTATGATAACAAAAATCATATATACATGCTAACTTGAAATAATTATTGTTTTTATTTAGCCTCGACTCGTGAATAATTCAGAATGTATAACCTGATTTTCAGGTTTGCATTGAACTGATACCTGTGAAATAATCTTGCTTGTATTAACAAGGACGGATCATGCCATTACAAGCGATCGACTGGGCCTTTATTATTGGTTTTTTTGTAGTTTCTTTAATAATCGGTCTGGCGGTTGTAAAAAAAGCCGGGAAAAGCTCTGAGGAGTTCTTTTTATCCGGGAGAAATATGCCGTGGTGGCTGTTGGGAGTTTCCATGGTGGCGACCACATTTTCCAGTGACACTCCCAATCTTGTGACCGATATTGTCAGGCAGAATGGGGTTGCCGGAAACTGGGTGTGGTGGGCCTTTCTTTTGACGGGAATGCTTACAGTATTTGTTTATGCCAAGCTGTGGCGCCGCTCCCAGGTACTTACTGACCTTGAGTTTTATGAGCTGCGCTACAGTGGAAAGGCCGCTGCTTTTTTGCGGGGTTTCAGGGCCATTTACCTGGGAGTGTTTTTTAACATTATGATAATGGCAACAGTTTCCCTGGCTATTATCAAAATCGGGGGTGTTATGTTAAAACTCACCCCTGTTCAGACCCTGCTGATAGCATCTCTGGTTACGGTATCATACAGTGCTTTAGGGGGACTGCGCGGGGTATTAATAACCGATTTTTTTCAGTTTGGAATAGCTATGGTGGGGGCGATCGGGGCAGCCATTGTAGCAGTACGGCTTCCTCAGGTTGGAGGCCTAAACAGTCTTTTAACCAATGAGGCTGTGGTTTCCAAGCTGAATATCCTGCCTGATTTTTCTAATTTAGAAGCTTTGATCCCTTTGTTGATACTCCCCCTGGCCGTTCAATGGTGGAGTGTCTGGTATCCCGGGGCAGAGCCAGGCGGAGGCGGCTATATCGCCCAGCGCATGCTGTCGGCTAAAACGGAAAAACATGCCATAAAAGCGACTTTGCTGTTTAATGCGACCCATTATGCTCTGCGGCCCTGGCCCTGGATTATTGTTGCCCTGTGTTCCCTTGTTGTTTTTCCTAATCTTGAGGCTTTAAGGGCTGCCTTCCCGCATGTAGACCCCAGTGTTATCCGGCATGACATGGCATATCCGGCTATGCTGACATTCCTGCCCCGGGGATTGCTCGGCCTGGTGGTGGCCTCTCTTGTTGCGGCCTTTATGTCTACTATTTCGACACATCTGAATTGGGGTTCATCGTATATTGTTAATGATCTTTACAAACGCTTTATTAACCCTGAAGCCAGTGATAAACGACAGGTCCGGGTTGGCCGGATCTCTACGGTTTCTTTAATGGTCCTGGCCAGCTTAGTGGCGTTATTGCTGAGAAATGCCCTGCAGGCTTTCAACATCCTGCTTCAGATCGGAGCCGGGACAGGCCTGCTTTTTATCCTGCGCTGGTTCTGGTGGAGGATAAATCCTTTCAGTGAAATAACTGCTATGGTAGTTTCGTTTTCAGTTGCAGTATATCTCCAGATTTTGCACCCTTTAACCGGGCTGCCGGAGATCTCCTCCCACGTGCAGCTGCTCCTGGGAGTAGCTGTAACAACGGTCTGCTGGATAACAGTAACTTTTATAACAAGTCCCTCAGAAACTAAGACGCTTCGTTCATTTTGCCGGCTGGTAAAACCGGGCGGGCCTGGGTGGAAAAAAGTGATAGAACAGGCGGAAAAAGATAATGATTCGGTTGAAACTCCTGGAAAGAGCTGGGATGTTCCCGCCGGAATACTTTGTATGGTATTGGGATGCTTTGCAGTTTACAGTGTGCTTTTTGCTGTCGGCTATTGGATATACGGTAAAAATACTCTTGCCTTTATTCTGTCAGTAGTTGCAGCAGCAGCGATATTCTTACTGACAAAAACCTGGAAAAAACTTCGAGTCGTGAATAATCCAGGTTAAAAGATTAGACGCTGGGCGATTTCTTGCCGGATTTACTTTATCTCGTTGTAGATCGCCTCGATAAGCCGGGATTCGTTTTCATTGAATTTAGCTTTTATTTCCCCAAGTTTTTTCCCCAGAGATTTCAGATCTTTTACCTTATCCTGCAGAGTCACCATTTCTTTAATGTGCTTTTTTACAGCTTCGCGGCCGATAACATCTGCATGACCGCTGCAGAACTTTTTGGCGTCAAGGGTGGAAAGCATTTTTGCAAGTGTTTTTACGTGAGCAAATGAGTTTCCGCCTTTATAAGCGTGGATAAGCTGAGCCCTGCCTATAAAGATCTGGTCGCCGACAAATGCGGTTTTTTCTTCAGGAAAATAAACAACAATATCTCCGGTAGTATGGCCCTTGCCGAAATACCATAGTTCGACCTTTTTTGTGCCCAGGTAAATGTCCATTTTATCTTTAAATGTAACAGAAGGGACAAATGGGGCTAATTCAGTACTGCTCCACTTGGAAGCTGAACCGTCTCTTTGAGTGTGAAAAAATTCCTTCCGGCAGTTTTTATGCGCGACAATAATAACGTTTTCCGGAAAAAACCTGTTTCCATTAACATGATCGCCGTCACTGTGAGTGTTTACAAGATACTTGACTGGTTTATCAGTAATTTTTTTAATCCCGGCAAGAACCTGGTTAACGGACTCTTTGTTCATTTTAGCATCGATCACAAGTGTGCCATTATCACCAATATACAATCCGCCGTTGGCGCCGCTGCCTCCGTGGATCTCGTAGAGATTATCTGATATTTTTAAAAACTCAACAGGCGGGGCTTCTCTTTGCTGAGCAAAAGATGGTGATATAAGCACAAAAATAAGAACCAGGATAGAAATTAATTTGAATTTAAATCTCATTGTTTCTCTCCTATCATACATATCTGTACTTTTTATGAATTGTTAAGGCTAAATGATTTTTATCATATAGAAATTGCCCAGTCAATGAAATTAAGAGTATATTAGCTGGAGGATGGGCCGTGTTTAGGAGAAGTTCACTTTTATTGGATTTTGTACTCATGGGCTGCATACGCCGAAGCTTGTCTAGGATAAAGAGGCGGTCTCCTTGGATACGGATCAGGTCTGCAAAATGGTCGGGCATGGTTCCTTGAGAGAATCTAAAGGGGAGCGTTGCGAGGACTAGGAAGGGATTTCTCACGCTGGGGGAAATCCCTGTCTTTCGAAGGGACTTACCCGTGTCCATGCCTTATATCTTTTTGTATGGAAAAAATTGATGGATCTCCCTTGATTTGAAAGCGGTTGACAGGGAACCAAGACTGTGCTATTGTGACCCTTCAGTTTTAAAATAAAACTAATCAGTTTCATTGTTAAACCAACGAGTTAGGTTAAGGAAAAAATGATGCACAAAGCAAGACACCGATTATCGATTGGAAATCATCTGATTTGTTTTCTGTGCTTAGCATTAGTAATATCCGGTGCTGCTATTTATGCTGGCCAGGTCGAAAAAAAGGGAATAAAACCCTTCAGCCTGATATCCGCCCAGCAGTATGCGGTTCAGCACAGCTATAACATAAGAAAATCCAAGCTGGATGTGGCTGCGGCCCAAAAAAAGCTAAAAGAAACCATTGCTTCAGGCTTGCCCCAGGTCAGCTCAGGTATAAGCTATATGAACAACCTGGAGCTGGCAACTATTCTGATCCCAAATTTTTTTGAAGGGAAATTTGAAGAAAAAATTCCGGTCCAGTTCGGCACCCAGCACACCGCCAATTTCAACATTACAGTGCAGCAGCTTATTTTTAACGGCAGTTATTTCGTCGGCCTCAAGACCGCATCGATCTACCGCCGGCTGGCTGACCAGGGCTTGGAACAGACGCAGCTTGATGTTAAGGAAACCGTAACCAGCACTTACTATCTGATTCTGGTGTCGGAAGAAAGTGAAAGGATCCTTAAAGCAAATCTGGAGAATTTGGAAAAGACCTTATATGAGATAAGGGAAATCTACAAAGAGGGCTTTGTGGAAGAGACGGATGTAGACCTGCTCCAGATTTCGGCCACAAAGTTAAAAAACAGCCTCCAGGCCATCAGCAGACAGAAGGAAATTGCCAATAACTTACTAAAATTCCAAATGGGGATAGAACTTGAAGAAAACATTTCACTTACAGAAAAATTGGAAGATATCCTCAGCCGGGTGGATGTTGTAAAATTTGTCGAAGCTGATTTTGATCTGGAAAGCAACCTTGACTATAAACTGCTTGTTACCCAGGAAAAACTATCAGAACTGGCCTTAAAAAATGAAAAATCCAAATATTTTCCTACTGTAGCCGCATTTTATACTTATCAGCGAAGCGCCATGCGTGATTCTTTCAATTTTTTTAATTTTGATGAAAACTGGTTCCGCGCCCAGTTTTTTGGTGTAAATATTGATATTCCGATCTTTAAAAGCGGCGCTCAGAAAGCAAGGGTCCAACAGGCTGCCATTACTCTGGACCAGATGCGGAATGCCAGGGAACAGACCGCTCAGGGAATACTCCTGGAAGCATCCAAGGTCAGGGTCAATCTAAAATCAGCCTATGAAAATTATCTCAATACTAAAGAAAATATGGCTCTTTCTGAAAAAGTCTATAACGTCACTTTGACCAAATACAGAGAGGGCATGGCTTCCAGTATGGATCTGACCCAGGCTAATGATAAATATCTTCAGTCCCAGTCTGATTATATCCAGGCTATGGCTGCTTTGCTCAATGCCAAAAATTCACTGGACAAGATCAGCAACAATTAATAGCGTGAATTATTCACGAGTCGAGGTTGCCGCAGATACGAGGCGCAGGGGATGAAGCTGTGATAATTCACCGCGAATCCGCTGCAACGAAATAGATGAGGTAAGATCGGTTCGCCTGTAAGGTAAAAAATGTCGATTATATATATAGATTGCAGCGAAAACGAAATGATTAATTGTATATCAGCAGAGGTCAGAGTAAAATACTGATTTAAAAAAAGGTATCATTCATATCGACATTTTTTATAAATAGTTCAGGTTAGAAGGATAAATACTATGAGAGAACTAAAACTTATTGCCGTATTAAGCATGATAGCTTTCCTCTCTGCCTGTGGTCCTCAGGAGAAGAGGGCCCAGCTGGATAGACTGGAAAGCAAAAGAGATGCTCTTACGGAACAGATCGAAAAATTAAAAGGAGAGATTGGTGAAGAAACCGGGGCCGAACAGCCCCTGGCAAAAATGATGTATGTAAATATCAGCCCGGTAAAACAAGTCCTTTTTCAACACTTCATCAAGATTCAGGGGACGATCGAATCGGACAATAATATCCTTATCCCTCCGTCCTCCTCAGGTATCGTTAAAAAAATCCATGTTCAGGCCGGAGATAGAGCCAGAAAAGGGCAGCTGCTGGCTGAACTTGACGCTTCCATCCTGGAGAGCAGTATTGAAGAGCTGAAAAACGGTTTAAGTTTGACGAGAACTATCTTTGAAAGACAGGAAAGGTTGTGGAACAAAAATATCGGCAGTGAGATAGAATACCTGCAGGCCAAAAACAATAAAGAAAATCTGGAGAAAAAGCTGAAAACCCTTAATGAACAATATAAGCTGACTAAAATCACGTCCCCTATAGCCGGCACTGTTGATGAAGTGCTGATCAAGGAAGGAGAAATGGCATCTGCTGGATACGGGGCGATCCGAGTAGTGCAGTTATCTAACTTAAAAATTGAAGCAGACCTTTCTGAAAACTACATCGCCCGGATTAAAAAGAAAGATGTTGTCCACATTCAGATCCCGGCTTTAAACAGGGGATTCGAGCACCCTATCGAGGCCGTCTCCCAGGTTATTGATCCCAAAAACAGGACCTTCCGGATTAAGATCAAGGTTCCAGCCCAGGAGAAAATGGTCAAACCCAATATGCTGGCAATCCTGACTATTAATGATTACAGCAACCCGGAAGCTCTGGTCGTGCCCGGGAAAATCGTGCAAAAAACCGGCACTGAGCAATTCCTGTTCACAGCCGCCCGGGAAAACAACACCTGGATTGCCAGAAAGAGGATCATAAAAACCGGGGAAGAATATGGGCAAAAAGTTGAAGTCAGGGACGGTTTGCAAGAAGATGAGTATATCGTTGTCTTCGGTTATCAAAACCTGGCTGACAGACAAAAAATCAGGATAAATATCACGGACTAAAACCGGCAGGAAGGCTAATTATGAAAGAATTCAAGCTCACTAATATGGCAGTGGATAATAAGACCACTGTATATATCTTTACTGTTATCTTAATTATGTTTGGTATCATGCAGTATAACAGCACCCCCAAAGAAAAAATGCCGGAGGTCGTATTTCCCTATTTTATGATCGGAACCCTGCATCCCGGAACATCTCCCGCAGATGTAGAAAATCTGATAACCCGCCCTATTGAAAAACAGCTGAAAGGTATAAACGGAGTCAAACATATCAACAGTAATTCTATCCAGGATTTCTCTTCTATATTCATAGAGTTTGAGATGACTGCAGATGAGACCCAGGCTTACCTGGATGTGAAGCAGGCTGTGGATGAAGCCCGTTCGGAACTGCCGTCCGATCTTTTCAGAGATCCGGATGTCTCGCGCATTGACTTGTCGGAGATCCCTATCCTTTTTATCAACTTGTCAGGCGATCTTGGGCTTGTCAAGCTTAGGGAGCTGGCAGAGGACCTGCAGGAAGAGATCGAGGCTCTGGAAGAGATAAGCAGTGCTCCGATAGTAGGAGCTCTGGACCGGGAGATCCAGATCAATGTCGATCTGTACAAAATGCAGGCTGCAGGCCTTTCCTTCAATTCCATTAAAAGTGCGGTAGCCTCAGAAAACTTGACCCTCTCCGGCGGCCAGATAGACACAGACGGGATGAAGAGGAATCTGCGGGTAATAGGTGAATTTAAGAGGACCGATCAGATTGCAAACATTCATCTCCAGGAAGGGATCTATTTAAAAGATATTGCCGAAGTCAATGACGGCTATAAAGATAGAGAAAGTTATGCCCGCCTTAATTCCAAAGATGTTGTAACCCTTAATGTTATAAAAAAAAGCGGAAAGAACCTGATATTTGCAGTAGACAAGATAAAGGCCATTGTGGAAGATATTAAAAGGACTGCCCCGGAAAACCTGGTCTTAACCCTCTCAGGCGATAGCAGCACCCAGACAAAAAACAGTATCAGTGATCTATTTAACACGATTATCCTCGGTTTTATAGTGGTGGTTTTTGTCCTTATGTTTTTTATGGGAGAGACGAATGCTCTATTTGTGGGGGTTGCCATCCCGCTGTCTATGATCATAGCTTTTATCTTTATTCCGATAGTCGGGTTCACTCTGAACATGGTCGTGCTGATGTCGTTTATCATGGTGCTGGGAATCGTAGTGGATAATTCCATTGTGGTCGTGGAGAATATCTACCGGCATTTTACAACTACCGCCGATCTGCCGATTCTGCCGGCAACCAAACGGGCTGGGAAAGAAGTGGCCCTGCCCGTGTTTACCGGGACCCTGACTACTATGGCTCCTTTTTTCCCTCTCATGTTTATGCCTGGGATCGCGGGAAAATTTATATCTTATCTGCCAGTGACTGTTATTGTCACTCTGGCTGCCTCAATGCTGGTGGCTTATGTCATGAACCCGGTTTTTGCAGTATCTTTCATGAAATACCGCGACCCGGAAGTAAGGACCTGCCTCAGGGCCGGTTTCACCCCTAAAAAGATCGTGCTGCTGCTTGTTTGTCTTGTCCTGGCGGTTGTTTTTTATGCCTCAGGCTTAATGCTGCCGGGCAATCTTGTTGCCTTTGGACTGGCCTTATATCTTATAGGGAAATTCGGGCTGCGTTTTCTGATCGATAAATTCCAGAGCCGGACTTTGCCTGCTTTTATAGATGGCTACAGAAAAGTTTTGACATTTCTTCTCCAGGGAAAAAAGCCGTATGCCGTGCTGGGATCAAGCGTGCTGCTGATGTTTTTTTCTTTTGTGTTGTTGGGCCTCAGAACCCCCAAAGTCATCTTTTTTCCTGAAGGCGACCCCAATAATCTTTACGTCTACATAACTATGCCGGAAGGAACGCATATAGATGTGACCAATAACATTGCCGAACAGGTCGAAGATAAGGTTTACAAGGTCATCGGCAGAAACAATGCCGATGTGGAATCGGTTATAACGAATGTGGCGTCCAATGCCGGAAGCGAAATGTTCGAGCGCTCTACTCAGGATAAACTGGCTAAAATCACCATCTCATTTGTGGAATACAAATTCAGGACCGGAGAGAGATCAACGCGCGAGTACCTGAAGGATCTACGGGCGGAAATAACAGGAATCCCGGGTACAGAGATCCGTATCAACAGTGAGGCAATGGGCCCGCCTTCAGGGAAACCGATAAATATAGAGGTCAGTGGGGACGACATTGAGGAGATTATCTTGACTTCAGTGCGGCTGAATGGATTTATAACTTCTTTAAATATACCCGGCATAGAAGAACTAAAGTCCAGCATGGAAACCAGCAAACCGGAGGTCCTCCTCAACATAGACCGGGATAAAGCAAACCGGCTCGGGATAAGTACTGCCCAGGTCGGCATGCTCTTGCGAACTGCAATATATGGGACAGAGGTCTCTAAATTCAAAGAAGGGGAAGAAGAATATCCCATCCAGCTCAGGCTGGATAAGAAGTACCGCTACGATCTCGATGTCCTCTTGAGCCAAACTATAACCGTTCCCGGCCAGGGCAATGACGGCCCCAGCAAGATCCCAATATCTGCAGTTGCTGGTGTTTCTGATATCTCCAGTTACGGCGGTATTACCCGGATCGATAACAAACGGGTCATTACTCTCTCATCTAATGTGCTTTCCGGCTATAATGCCAATGAGATAATCGGCAAAATAAAAAAAGCTCTTCCGGAATTCGAACTTGAAGAGGGCTATGAAATCAGCTTTACCGGCGAACAGGATATGCAGGCCGAGATTGGGAATTACCTGATTAAAGCTCTTTTTATCGCTGTAGCCCTTATTTTTATAATCCTGGTGTCCCAATTTAATTCCATATCCAAGCCCATGATCATAATCACTCAGATATTTTTCAGTTTTACGGGAGTCTTCCTGGGATTTTCCATTTTCGGTATTGACATATCGATTATGATGACCGGGATGGGGATCATTGCAGTGGCTGGAATCGTAGTGAAAAACGGGATAATCATCATTGATTATACGGATAAACTCATTGCGCGGGGCGGTGATAAAACAGAGGCGATCATCCAGGCAGGAGCTACCCGTCTCACTCCGGTTCTGCTAACGGCCCTCTCAACAATTCTCGGCCTTATGCCTCTTGCCATCGGCATGAACATAAACTTTTCGACTCTATTTACCGATCTTAACCCGCAGATTTACTTCGGCGGTGATAATGTGGCTTTTTGGAATTCTCTTTCATGGACCATCATTTTCGGACTCTCTTTTGCCACCCTACTGACCCTTATCGTTATCCCGGCCATGTACAAGATCGGATATGCCAAGAATAAATCTAAGCTTTAAGCCCTCTCTAAGTTCAAATTTTTTGCTTTTGATTAACAAAAGGAGTGTGATATTATATAGTGCTTATTTTCAATAGCATTTTTAAACGTTTTTTTGTCAGAAGATTGAGATCATAAAGAAAGAAGGAGAATCCTAAAATGGCTGTAACCGTAAAGAGGAAAAAAATCCATTTTTACCCTAATCCAAAAAGAGTTATTGCCCGATTCTATCTGCCAGTAAAAGAGGATAGAGCAAAAATCATTGTAAATGACATAGCCAAACTTGATGAAGCGGAAGCAAGTCGAATACTTAATCAAATATTGAGCAATTTTTCTAAAAGACATCGAAACATTTCAAAAATATTTGGGAATAGTTTTAACTCTCTAAAAGAAATTTTAGGGAATATCAATAAAATAAAACCGCTAAGTTTGAAAAAAAAATTATTGATTGGTTCTTACTTCACAACAGAATTCTCCATTGAATCAGCTGCTTTTTTTAATCCGTCCATTATTGAAGCCCCTGATCAAAGCAATTTACAAGAAGGTCAGAAAAGAATAATTGTAAGTTTTCGCGCCACTGGTGAGAAACATATTTCATCTATTGTATTTCGCCAGGGGATCATTAATAAAGATAATAGTTTAAAATTCCAACCTGAAGGAAGATTGGTGGATGTTCCCGAGACCATCAAACGTTATGTATATAAAAAAAGCATTTTTTTGAAAAAACTTTCGGAGATGCATATTCAAAAAGATGTGGTCAATATAGCGATGGATAAATTGGGAGAAACTTTTATCTACGGTGAATTAAAACACAGTATAGATGAAACCTTAAAACAGGTTAAGGTTACTCCCAGTAAGATGAAGGTCCTAGATGCACTCATGTGGTTGGCCAGATCTCATTATGAGGTCAAATTTTCACTGGATACAGCAATATCTGAAAGAGTTCTCTTTCCTGTTTCATATACGGAAGTGAATGGAATTGAAGATGCCAGATTTGTAAAATTTACTGACGACGACGGTAAGGTCACCTACTATGCCACCTACACAGCTTATGATGGTTTTACCATCCTGCCAAAATTGATGAAAACAACCGATTTTTATCATTTTAAAGTAATGCCTATTAATGGAGCATATGCTCAAAATAAGGGGATGTCCCTTTTTCCTAAAAAAATTAATGGAAAATATGCCATAATTTCTCGATCAGATGGTATCAACAATTACATAATGTTTTCAGATGATATAAATATCTGGGAAACAGCAAAAAAAATCCAAGAGCCTTCCCAACCATGGGAACTCATCAAAATAGGTAATTCCGGCTCACCTCTGGAAACCGAAAAGGGATGGTTACTCATTACCCACGGTGTCGGTCCCATGAGAAGTTACAGTCTGGGGGCTATCCTTCTTGATAAAAATGATCCCTCTAAAGTCATTGGTCACTTAAATGAGCCACTCCTTATTCCCAATGAAGAGGAACGGGAGGGTTACGTGCCCAATGTTGTCTATTCTTGTGGTTCCATCATTCATAACAATGAGTTAATTATTGCCTATGGAATGTCTGATTATGCATCGGGTTTTGCTTGTATTAGCCTGGATGAAATTTTTGATAAATTAACCTACAACTGATAGATTTTGATTTTATGCTTCCTTAATATTTTTTATCTCTTGTTCGTATGCCAAAAGGACGGTCATATGAGCAATCTTATATACAATGATGCTTTCTGCCCCTTGATTCCCATTGATGCCATGACTTTCTATTCCATCAGAACATCCACAGGTTTTAAAATCATACAGGGATATATTTAAATCATTTTCCCCCAGAAACCACCTATAAGATGTAAACATTTTTTCCAGGAAGGTTTTATCCTTACTGATCAAATAAGCCTGATAATACATTAAAACCATTGCTGCAGAGTCAATAGGTTGCTGAGCAAACCGCGAACATTCACCACCTTTTTTATACCAGTTATCGCTGCCAACCAGCGATAGGTATCCTTTTTTTAAGGTTATTTTTTCTAAAAATTTTATGGATTCAGAGGCGACCTTTAAAATATTTTCATCTTTAATTTCTTCATAGGCATATAAAAGTGAGAGAGGAATTATACCATTGTCATAAGCTAAAATCGGTTCAAACCAATGCCAGTTTTGTGTTTTGTGTTTTTTATAACTTCTCATTATCTTGTAAGTCATATCTTTAAGGATATTTTTTATTTCCTTATTATCGGGAAAAACTTTTAAAAAATAACAGATACCCATAATGGTGTTAGCCATACCCCTTATAAATTTTAAATTATTAAAATTTGGAAAAGATTTTTTTAAGATTTCTATAGCAATCTCAAAAAATGGATTGTTTGGCGGATAATTAACCAGATATCCCAGGGCCCATATAGTTCTACCGAATGCATCTTCCGAACCTACTTCATCAATAAAATCCCGTTTGAAACTCAAGCAATTCTTAAAAGTACCATTATCATTGTGCATATAATTAATAAAACTCAAATAAATGGACATCAGCTTTAACACCTCTTTACTCTTTCTCTGCTTAAAGACCATAAGAGACATTAAGAGGGCGCGAGCATTATCATCCAGGCAATAACCTTCTTTAAAGTTGGGAATAATATATTTTGCATGCTGTATAATTCCAGTATCATCAGTTAATCTTTGCACATGATCTAAACAAAATTCCGGTAAAACCAAAGGATTAATGACCAATTCTTCTTTAGTTTTTACAGGTGGAATTGATTTCAAGATCTTGCTAACAAGTTTAAGATATGAAGCGCCAATCTCAGGCCAGATGGTTTTCCTCCCATATTGATAGGCTTTTTTCCTAATCTTGTTTAGCTCTATTGGGTTATCGAGTAGACTTATCAATAAATCGGAAAGTGCCTCGAAATCCTTAAAATTAAATATTTTTCCCCGACCATCTGATAATAATTCTTTTGCGTGCCAATATGGAGTTGAGATGACAGCCGCACCCGCTCCAATTGCATAGGATAATGATCCGCTGGTTATTTGAGCTTCATTCAGATAAGGTGTGATATAAATATCACTGGCAGAAAGATAGCCAAATAACTCCTCATTGGTCACATATTTGTCATAAAAATAGACATGTTTTCTTAAATTGTTTTTCTCTACCAGAAGTTTCAGAAAATTTCTATACTCTTCCCCAGCTGATTTTATGACATTGGGATGGGTTTTCCCCAATATGATATAAACTGTTTCAGGATGTTTATCAACCACTTTGGGCAAAGCCTGAATAACCGTTTCAATACCTTTATCCCGGCTCAATAAACCAAATGTAAGCAAGGATTTTTTCTTTTCAAGATTGAGTTTCTTTTTATAAACCTTTCGTTGAGTAATATCAAAATCCGGGACTCCATGTTCGATTAGTTCTATTTTTTGCTGGGGTAAATTATAAACCTGAATTAAAAAATCAATAGCCGGTTTACTCATAACCACAATTTTCTCTGCCTTTTTTCCGATTTCCTGGATAATTATCTTTTCATTATGAGTTGGATTTTTTAATACCGTATGAAACGTAACTATTAAGGGGATTTCCAATCCGTGAATTAAAGGTAGGATGTATGTTCCATTTTTACCCCCAAAGATCCCAAATTCATGCTGCAAAATGCAGGTTTCAGCATTACTATAATTAATAAATTTTGCCGCCTCCAAATAATCTCTCTGATATTCCTGCCTGATAGTATATTTGACAATTTCAGGATAATCATAGGTTTGGTTTTGATCGTTCATGGCTACCACAAAGGCCTTGGCTTTAATATTTTTTTCTCTATTTTTCTGAATTAAAGATTCAGTGAGGTCTCTGGTAAATGTGGCAATACCACATTGACGGGGAACATAATTTCCGATACAGGCAATTTTTATTGTTTTCATCCTGGGTCCCTTATTTTGTTCACAATGTAATCAATATTTTACTCTAATCCTTAAGGCATTACAATTTTCATTTTGTTATCCGGACATTTTATATTAAAATAAAAAGAGTAATTATTGAGGTGTGTCATTAATTTGGGACAAAATTGCCGGTTTGTGGAATATTATTTCCCCCAAAAACATCATGATCGGCATGTAATTGTTTATTGTAAAAGCCAGGTTCCTTTGCCAAGCAGGGTCACAACAATTTATAATACGGTAGAAATATATGAAAAACAATTTTTTCCCCGGCTTCAGAAGAATTATATAAAGATTTTCCCCAGGATATTGTTGAGAACCTTAATCAATATCCATAATGATGACGGAATAAAAAACATTTCTCAAATTGCAAATTTTGCTTTAAAGATAAAAAAAGGAAAAAATATCTTACAACCCAGCGGCCTCCCAAATATTAAACTTGCCCGGCTAAGATCAAGGGAATTACTTGTGTTTGATGGTCATCACTCCCTATTGGCATACATGTCAGCAGGGAAAAATTTCCTTGATGAGATACCCCATATCATCGTTTTAGGAAAAAAGGGCTTTCTGAAAAATGAAGAAATTCTTATTTTTTGGGGCCAACATGCCTCTAAAATTTCCGCAAAAGAATGGAAACTTTTTGTCATTAACTGGCAGAACCCGGAAAACAAGCAGACATGCCCGAGAATACATAATAATATGGGAGAGCTTTTTGATGCTTTACGGAATAGAATTGCTGTTCAAATGAAGGACTCTAAATAAGGCACGATAGAAATTTCTTTAGGCAAGCCTAAGTAGTACCGGGCCTGGCCTGTAAGACCTGGGAGCCATTTTCAGAGAGAAAATTGAAAAGCAGCATAAAAAGTTCTTGGCTTTCTCGGGCCTATACATAGCCTGAATCCCTGTCCATGCCTAAATCAAAATCGTCCCGATAAGAATCAAGTAAGTTGAATAAGATTTCCTCCGATTTGTTTCCCATAATCTAATCCGCTGTATAGACTATAAGATGTTTCCTCTTTAAGCTTGGGAGAATTTACGATCATCATCCCTTCTCCTCCAACTTGGCTTATATGCAGATCCTCGTCA
>JAUVXM010000076.1 GCA_030603565.1 Candidatus Aminicenantota bacterium | reverse complement strand
TGAATGGTAAAAAAATGGCGATTAAAATTAAAAACAAAAACGAGAAAATAGTTAAAGTAATCATTCTCGAAAGAATCTTGCATATCACTGAAAATAAATTAATAATAAAAACACCGCCATTTTTTTATGAATAGGTCAGGCTAAATAAGGAGGTTTATCATGAGAATTAAAAGAGCAGCGGTTTTTGCAGTAATTTTTAGCTTTAGTATATTTCTTTTAGGACTTGCTCCGGCAAATTTGCTAGCTAAAGATAAGTATGAGGAAAAATTCAGCAAGACTGTTTCTTTAGCCAAAGACGGAAAAGTGATTCTCACCAATATTTCCGGGGACATTGAGGTAAAAACCTGGAACAAAGCTGAGGTTCAGATTGAGGCCCTAAAAACTACCAAGACTTCATCTGAGGCTAAAGCAAAAGAAAATTTTCAGAAAGTTAAAATTGAGATCACTCAGGAAGGAGGAACCCTCCGGATCAAAACCAAATATCCCAAAGATTTTTTCAGATCCCGTTCGACCGGTGTATCGGTGGATTACTGGCTGACAATACCTTCCCAGGCTTACCCCAACATTAAATCCATAAGCGGCGATATTAGTCTGGAGAGTATCGGAGCTTCTGCCAAAGCGGAGACTGTGAGCGGAGATGTGGATCTATTGAAGATTGCAGGAGCAGCAAAAGCAGAATCTGTAAGTGGAGATGTGACTGTTACTGGAGTAAAAAAGGGAGTCGATGCTAATTCAGTCAGTGGAGACCTTGAGATCGTAGATGTTGTAGGAGATGCGGACTTAAAAACAGTATCCGGAGAGATTACAGCTAAGAATATCAGGGGAAATGTTGATGCAGAGTGTATCAGCGGAGATATCGAGCTGCGGGGGATCTCGGATGCAACTTCCGTTAAAGTTGAGGCTTTGAGCGGTTCTGTTGAATATACAGGAGATATTCTTGATAATGGTAATTACCAAATCAAGTCACACAGTGGACCCATTACCTTGGTCATTCCTGCCGGTTCCGGCTTCTCTTTAGAGGCTAAAACATTCAGTGGGGAAATTTACAGTGACTTTGATATTAAGATTTCCGGAAAGCTCAGTAAGAAAGCGATCCAGGGCACAGTAAACGGGGGCGGCGCTGAAATAGAGCTCAAGACCTTCAGTGGCAATATTTATCTTAAGAAACGCTAAGTTAAAGCCTGAATAATTCAGAAAAACTTTAAGGGACAGTCCCTGTTATAGGGGACTGTCCCTTTTCTTTTAAGCGGTTATCCTGTTACCCCAATCTCCTATATGGGTTAACCGAGGCGCTTATTTTCCGGAAGGGGAACTGGAAGGCCCGGAAAGTTTGAATCTCAGATGTGGTTTGACAAACAAAGAAATCTACATTAAAGTTAAGGCGTTTCTGGTTCAGGTGCAACCAGAGGTTGGATGAATATGTATACGATTAAGCGAAATCCTCATGAAACAAGAGTAGTTATCACTGGTATGGGGACTATAAATCCGCTAGCTAATACTGTTAATGAGTTCTGGGATAACCTTATTGAGGGAAAATCAGGTATAAGGCTGGTAAAACAAACTGATTTGAGTGATTTTTCCGTGCAAATCGGAGGAGAGGTCGATTATCCTGATCTTTCCGAATATTTCCCAAAAAAAATGCTCCGGCGTCTGGATAGGTTTATAATTTTCGGTCATGTAGCAGCAACTCGTGCCTTTAAGGATGCAGGACTTGAACCTGTAGATATAGAAAAAGCGCCCCATCTTTATGGGGCTATTATCGGAACCGGAGACGCTGGAAGTGGGCTGCATTACAGGATGTTTCAACAGATCCAGGAAGTTGGGATGGATCATGCTTCTCCTTTTTATGTTATTGGGGTGATACCCAATATGCCGCCTGCATATTTTTCAAAGGAGAATAATTTTCAAGGCCCCAATTTCTCAGTAAATTCTGCCTGTGCAACCAGCAACCATGCTATCGGTACTGCTGCCAGTATGATCAAAATGGGATTAGCTGAGGTCATGTTGGCAGGCGGGACTGAGGCGGTTTTAAATGTTGCCGGATTTTCCGGGTTTGGTGTGATCCGGGCACTTTCGACCCGGAATGATTCCCCGGAAACCGCAAGCCGCCCTTTTGATAAAGACCGGGATGGATTTGTTATGGGTGAAGGAGCCGGGATCATTTGTCTTGAGGAGCTGGAGCATGCCAAAAATCGGGATGCAAGGATCTATGCCGAACTTAAAGGATTCGGATTCTCCTGTGATGCCCATGACCTGGTTGCTCCCCAGTCTGAGGGAAGAGGGGCAGTAATAGCCATGAACAGTGCTTTGGAGAGGGCAGTCCTGAATAAGGAATCAATAGATCTTATAAATGCCCATGGAACTTCTACTATGCTTGGGGATATTGCAGAAAGCAAGGCAATTAATGAAGTTTTCGGGGACTATACCAGCTCGATTATAGTTCAAAGCACCAAGTCAATGATAGGACACCTTATAGGAGCTGCCGGTGGTGTGGAAGCGATAGCTTCTATCCTGGCTATTGAAAAAGGAGTCATCCATCCTTCCGTAAATATTTTTAATCAGGACCCCCAAATTAACTTAAATATTGCTGCTGATGGACCTATAGAGAAGAAAGTGCGCCATATTCTGTCAAACAGCTTCGGTTTTGGCGGTCAAAACGCTTCTATTATACTTTCAGAGTTTATAACCTGAATTATTCATAAAAGATGAAATTCGGGTGTGGCTTGTGCTCGCTTCAGCGCAGTTTTAAGCTGTTTATTCACCCGAGAAAAAGACCTGGGAAATACAAACACAACAGACTTTTCGTTTTGAGATGACCTGGCTTATTACTGTGCCGAAAAAATCATCATATTCCAGATTTTTAGAGATGAGCCTAACTGGGTTTTCCGGAAGTAATGGCTCCAGGAATAGGGCTCCTAAAATCTTTGTTGCCCTTACCGAGACAGGCCGGGCATCAGCTGCAATAGAATTCCGTGAATTCATAACAAAATAGGAAAGGCAAAGCCCAAGCTGGCCTGCCATTTCTATTTGAAGCGAGCCGGGATATACCGGCGAATCAGGAAAGTGCCCTGAAAATACCGGATCGTCTGCAGGAATAAACCGGGAGCCTATGATTATTTCATTTTTTTTATCCAGATCAATGCCGTGAAGTTTATCTACCAGCAGAAAGGGTTTGCGGTGGGGAATTATTTTTTTTATATCTTCCCGCCTGTAGTTTAGTTTGGAAAATGTTGCTTTTTTAGTTAATTCAGATAATAAAGCTAATGCTTTTTTTCGGTTCTTTCTTAAAATAGACTGATAATCCATAGTAATGTTTTAAGTTTAAGGTAGTCTTTGGGCGATTTCGTCTTCAATAATATTGCAGGCAGTATCAATTTCTTCTTTACTTAACTGGGATGATACTGAAATCCTGAACCGGCGGGAATGGGCTGGGACAGCAGGAAAGTCGACTGGTTGGAGGAAGAGTCCTCTTTTTTGAACAGCAGTTGCCATTTCAAAGAGAAGCTCGCCTGAGGAGCCGATGATTATTGGAATGACCTGGGATTCGGTTCCTCCGGTGTCGAGTTGCATGTCTTTCAGGTTTTTTTTGAAATATGCGGTATTATCCCAGAGCTTATCTTTGAGGGAAGAGTCACGGGTGGCAACTTCAAGAGCTTTGATCATTCCTGCGATCACTGGAGGTGAAGGAGCACATGAGAAATTATAGGGCGAAGCATATCCTTTTAAATAGCGGATGATCTTTGCATTGGAGCAGACAAATCCGCCCAGCCCTCCGAAGGATTTGGAGAGAGTTCCGAAAGATATACCGATCTTATCTTCCAGTCCGAAGTGTTCAGCAACGCCCCTGCCATTATCTCCAAACATAAGGGTTGAATGGGCCTCATCTATAAATATGCGGACATTGGGGTATTGATTGCAGACATCAACGATCTCTGGCAGTTTTACCAGGTCTCCATCCATAGAGTATACTCCCTCAATAGCGAGGAGGGTTCTTATGCCTTTGTGCTGTTCTAGGATCCGGTTCAAATGCAGGGGGTCATTATGCTCGAAAAATTTCATCTTCACCCGGGCAAGGGTCCCCCCATCCACTAGGCTTTTATGGCATTTCTCATCCATTACCAGCAGGTCTCCCTTACGCAGAAGTCCCTGCATAGTGCCCAAGTTTCCTCCCAGGCCGCTGGAGAACAAGAGGCAGTCTTCTTTTTGTTTGAATTCGGCCAGCATGCGGGCGAATGTGACATGCAGGTCTAAGGTGCCGGAAAGTAGAGGGGCCCCGGATGCTCCCAGGCCGTATTGTTTTAGACCTTCTATAGCAGCAGCAATAACTTCCGGATGGGTGGATAGTCCGAGATAATTATAAGAAGTAAGGTTTATGAATTTATGGCGTTTGCCGTCAAGATTACTGAGTATCTCGGTTGAAGTCTTGGGGGCGGATAAAAGTTGCTGTTCAAAGAAACTGAAGCATGCCTGGATGCGGGAGTCACTCATCCATTCTTCAAAATCGGATGGAGGTTTGAGTACGTCTGGATTGTCATTAAAGAAAAAATCTGCCAGGCTGAATCTTAAAGCATTATCCACTTTTCATGTTTGATAAAAAAATCAGGTTATATGTTCCATAAATTTATCGGTCAGCTGGTCAATAGTAATGATATCAGCAAGTTCAGCGCGGGGTATTTTGATTTTTAATTCTCGCATAGAGCAAGACACAACTTCTATAATATCAAGACTATTTGCTCCAAAATCTTTCATGGATTTAGCGGTGTTGATATCATTTTCTCCCAGGTCTTCCAAGTTATCCAGAATATGTTTTTTTATAACAGCGGCTACTTCTTCGCGGGTCATGAGTTCCTCCTTGAGTATTCTTTCGAGTTAGAATACTTAATATCTTCTGAATATTGATAATAGCCTACTGACAGCAAAATAGCAACTGGAATTTATTACAGGAGTTGCCCCAATTTTTTTCAAATTTACAGGAATTGTAAGGGATGGACACGGGTAAGTCCCTTCGAAAGACAGGGATTTTCCCCAGCGGGGAAATCCCTTCCTGTCCTCACAACGCTCTCCTCGAGATTCTCTCGAGGAACCATGCCCGCGTTGTTCCGGATGGCTTTCTCCGGGATTTACCCGTGTCCATCCCGGCTCGTATCCTTAATTTTTAAGGTTAGAGAAAAAAATTGAAAGGGAACTCCTGAGAGTGAGAAGAGGAAAAAATCAACACGAACTATGATTCCAGTTTAATATTCATGTAATTCATTATATTTCTGTTATATATATATGACACATAGCCTATTTTTGGGGGGGATGTCATGGCCTTTATTACAGTTTTTTTGCTTTTGACTCAAGATAGCGCTGCATTATATTGTCACGAAAAGACATTCCTTTATCTACGGTGATGATCTGGCCGTTAAGAGCGTCAAGCAAACCGCAACATAATGCCACGACTGCTTTGCCGCAATCTTCCAGAGAAAGGGCCATTTCTTCAGAGATGTTGTTGCCTTTTAAATATTCGAAGAAATCCTTGCCAAAAATAAGGGAAAAGGATTCGGTTTCCACCGGTCCGAACCTGATCACATTTACCCTGCTTCCTTCCTTAAAAAGATGGATGGACAGGTATTTTGCAAACAGTTCCAGTAAAGCCTTGGAAGCTGCGACAAAGTCATAACCCTGAAAAAAATGATCGGGCCCGCTGCTTGATATTCCGATTATATGTCCGGGGTAGCTTCCGAAGACTTTTTTAATCCTCTTAGTATACTCTATAAGGGGCCAAGTGCTGTATTCCAGAGTTTTGAACAGGGAACGTTTTCTGTATTCAGTGAGAGTTCGGGTCCGCTGGGCGACTCCGACATTATTTATGAGAAAGTCTATTTTTTTCTCTTTCTTTTTTATTTCACTTAACAATTTTTCCGTGTCTTCATCAACTGAAACATCCGCTTCGATAAGAGTCGGTTTTGGAGCGTTTAATTTTTCAAAATCTCTAAAAATGCAAATATGGTCGTTCTTTCCCCATTTATAGGTGAGGTAAGTACTGGCTCCCGCCTCTCCGAATTTTTTAGCTGTAGCAAGTCCTATTCCTTTTGTACCTCCGGTGATTAAAACTGATTTTCCTGTAAAGTCGAGTTGTATCATTTTGTCTTATTTTCCTTCCCAGCATAAAATTCCTCAACTGCTTCCCGTGTTTCTGGGAAAGCGAAGCTGATTTTGTGCATAAGGTCTTCCTGCTGTCTGGCTTCGATTAAAAGTTTCTTTTTTTTTGCGCTGAGGGTGTTTTTTAAAAGATAAATCGATTTAATATTTTTTTCGCTGATCTGCCAGGCAATATCTTCAGCTTTGTTCATTATTTCCTTTTTAGGAAGGATATAATTGATATTTGTGGATTTTCGGGCCAGCTCGCTTCCCTTGAATCTTTTTCCGGTAAACATCATCTCATTTGCAATGAAAGGACCGACCAGTTCGGAAAGGAGAGTGGTGCATCCCATACCCGGAGTAAATCCCATTATCATAAAAACGGCTCCATAGCGGCTTTCGCGGGCGGCAAGGACAATATCACAGCATGCAGCAATTACCAACCCTCCGCCGATGGCATGTCCTTCCATGGCAGCTATTACAGGAAACGGGGTGTTGATGAGCTTTTCCGATATAAGCAGGTCTTTGACATGGACTTTTCCGTTACAGAGGTCGATAAGGTTTTTTTTCTCTGCCCCTCCGGAAAACACATCCTCCAGCCCGGAGAGAATCAATAATTTTGGTTTCATGGCTGTGATTTTATCCAATCCTTTGATTATGCCGGCGATAAAATCATCGGAAAAAGTATTTTTCTCTTCAATATCATTCATTTTTAAATAAGCAATGCCGTTATTATCCATTCTGGTTATTATTTTTTCAGTCATGATTTCTCTCGCTTAGCAATAGGCTTCTTTGGCCTGAATTTTGCAAACCACGCAGGCAAATGTCCTTCATTGAAGGCTTTTACTGCATCCAGAACTTCGGGTTTTTTTACCAGTTTGAGCAGCCGGGTTTTTGCCAAATCACAGGCACTGTCGATTTCTTTAAATAATATGGTCTGAGTAAAATCTTTGGTTTCAGCTATGGCATGAGGAGATGCCCGAAAAATCGATTTCAAAACCGACCTAAGTCCTTTTTCCAGGCTGTCTTGAGGAAAAACTTCATCCACTAAATTCAGTGTCTCAGCTTCGCGAGCAGAGATCTTTTTTGCTGTTAAAATCAAGTATCTTGCTTTTTGAGGGGGAATACGTAAGCATAAAAGGAAAGGAAGGACATTTGCCGGGATAAGGCCTAATAAAACCTCGCTTAAGGCAAATGATGAATTTTCTGAGGCGATAACTATATCACATGCAGCTATCAGGCCTATTCCCCCGGCTTTAACCTCTCCCTCGATGAGAGCGATCACTGGTTTGGGGGATTTATAGATCGTTGATAATACATCTGTATAGAGTTCGATGGCTTTTTCTATGCGTTTTTTGTCTTTCCTGACATCCTGGAGATAGTTTAGATCCATGCCCAGACAAAACCGGCTGCCATTGGAGCGCAAAAGCAGGGCCCGGGCCTCAGGATCTTTTATGGAAGTGCAGATGGCCTGATACAGGTCTTCCAGGTTATTCTTGTTCAACCGATTCCCCTTAGCGCTGTGCTGCATGGTAATTACAGCCAGGTTTGAATCATTATATGTATCAATAAAATCCAATATTAACTCCAATCATATTTGCGGAAATAGTCTTTGACCTCTTTGAGCACCAGCAGTTCTTTTCCCTTATAGAATGCATCATACCAATTGTCAGCAACACTTAAGTCAGGTTTAAAATTAGGATTTTCAATATAGCTTTCCCGTAGGTTCTCGATCTTTTCATATTCATTTACTGAGACTTGCTTGCGTAAGTCCAGAGCCTGGTCGATTTTCATGCTGTCCACTATCTCTTTTGCTTCCGGAAGTACAAGTCCGCTGAAGAATTCTCCGATAGCACCGGAGCCGTATGAAAAAAATCCGACCCGATCTCCGGATTTAAGGTCTTCTGCGCTTTTTATTATACCGCAAAGGCTTACCAGGTTACTGGCCCCATAAGTAGAGCCTACCCTCTGGGCATATATTAATGAGGAAAGGGCTTTCTGGTCGAAGCTTTCTTTGACTTCGGTTTTTTTCCGGGGCCGTTCCAGATTGCAGAGCAGCCGGTGTGCCTGAAAGGACATACCTGGAAAAGGAAGGTGATAGATGTTCTTATTGAAATAGGTGTCAAAGTCGATCTCTCCGACATTGCTGACATAATGAAGATAAGAGCCTTCCAGGGCATCCATGTAGCTGTATAGGCTCACTTCATTATTTCCTACTTCTGCCACAGCTGAAGGCCGGAATGTATCATAGACGTTTGTGGTCCAGAATCCCTTTTTTTCAATTTCAAATTCTACGACTTTGGGAGTGTCACTAACCAGGACTGCTGCTGCAACTCCGCCTAAGACAAACTCGTGGTCTTTGTGAAAGTGCTTGCGGCTGAAATCTGTACCGATGACCAGAGCCTTTTTCCCCAGGTTCAGCCCGGCTGCGATCCAATTTATTGCAGAATCCAGGGCTGCTATGGCGCTGTAACAAGCGTGTTTGGTTTCGTAATTTCTGACATTTGGAGGAAGCCCGAGGGCTTCATGGACATTAGTTGAGATAGGTTTTCCAAAATCCACCGATCCTTCAGTCCCGACAATAAGAAGTCCGATGTCCTTTTTATCTTTTTCAGATAACATTGGCTTGGCGGCATTGACACTCATTGTAACAGTATCCTCATAGGGAGGATTTAAAGAACGCGTGTCTATCATGTATGCTTTGACTACTCGTTCCGGGTCTCTACCCCGGGCTACAGCCAGATCTGTCTGGGACATGCACAATGAACACCCATATAAGTTAATTTTTTCTATTCCGATTTTTTTCATAAGTTTCCCCTTTTTCCTATTATCAGGGTGCATAAGTCAGACCACCGGAAACACGGATCACCTCTCCGTTGATAAAGCTTCCTTCCTGGGAGCAGAGGAAATATATAAGATGGGCAACATCTTTTGCAGAACTGATTTTTTTTAAAGGACAGTGTTTCATCCAGAAGTCATGGAGTTCTCCGGCCATATGTTCTTTTGTCATTTCGGTTTGAACATATCCTACCGTAACTATATTAGATGTTATCCCCTTGGGGCCGTATTCTTTAGCAAGTGTCCGGGTCATACCGATAAGTCCGGCCTTGCTGGCGGCATAATTTACCTGGCCGCTGCAGCCATCCTGGGCCAGAGATGATATATTAATGATCCGCCCGCTTTTATTGGATATAAAATGCATTAATAAACTGCGAGTGACATAAAACGGGCCGGAGAGGTTGGTATCCAGGACTTCACTCCATTCTTCATCACTCATCATAACAGCGGCATTATTTCTTACTACAGCAGCATTGTTTACTACAGCATGGATATTTTCAAAGTCTATTAAAGCTGTTTCAACAACCTTTTCCACCTGCTTTGGGTCTTTGATGTCAAGCTGAAAGGATTTAATTTTAAGTTCAGAGTTTATCTTATTTGCCAGACTGACTGTTTCTTTGGCTGCTGCCCTATTTTTAATATAGGTAAAAGCGCATCCCCATCCTTTTTCAGCAAATTTGAGGACTGCTGCCCTGCCGATTCCTCTAGAACCGCCGGTTATAAATACATTCATAGCTTACTCTCTAAATCTTTTTATTAATGAACAACAATTTATCCCTCCGAATCCGAAGGAGTTTTTTAACATGATATTTATCTGATGGTCTACTGGTCCGTCTTTACATACGTCAAGGTCGACTTGGGGATCGAGTTCATCGATATTGATAGAGGGATGCAGTTTTCCGTACTGCATCTGGAGGAGGCCGCCGATTGTTTCGACAATAGGAGCTGACCAACAGACATGGCCCAGCATGGATTTCGGGGCATTCAATTTAATGTTATAGGCATGTTTTCCAAATGCCATTTTTATGGCATTGATCTCCTTTATGTCACCAATGGTAGTTGCTGTGGCATGGCAATTAACATAGTCTACTTCTTCAGGACGGGTGCCGGTTATGCGGAGCAGTTTTTTTATTAGCAATCCCTGGGTTTCATCTGAGGGAGCCGGTAAATGATCGGAGTTGGAATTAGCTGCAACCCCTAAGAGTTCAGCATAAATCCTGGCGCCGCGTTTGCGTGCAAATTTCAGCTCTTCCAGGATGATCGTGCCGGCGCCGTGAGAAGGGACAAAGCCGCTTCGGTTTATGTCAAAGGGACGGGATGCTGTTTCCGGCCTGTCTAGATATTTAGGATCAGTGACTAGAGTATTGAGAAATGCCATAGCATGTACATCAGCTGCGGTCATGTCGAATATTGCTCCTGAGGTTACGGCAATATCGCTTTCTCCACTGGATATATCACGAAATCCCTCCCGTAAGGCAAGATTACCGCTGGCACAGGCTCCACCCAGGGTCATAGCAGGTCCTTGAGCTTTGAGAACCTCTGATATTGTAGCCGGGATATTGGGGTCAAGAGCTTCGACTCCGAAGAGGGGGTCGATATATGCCGGTTCCTCTTCAAACTGATGATTATTTTTGAGAATATATTTTGAATTAAAATTATGCCCACCGACAGGGACACTTATGCGAAAGGAGTCGGTTTCTGCTTCGAACAAGCCTGCATCCAGGAAGGCGTGAATAGCGGTCAAGGTGGTTGCTTTATTGGAGAAGGTCATAGTACGGAAGAGCTTGCGGAGTTTTTTGTGCAGTTTTTCAGAGAGTGGTTTTCTTAAATTGTCCAGAGCAGTTTTAGTATCGTATGCGCCTAAATCTCCGCCTAATTTACATTCGACCTCTGTAAGGTCTAAAGATTCCCACTTCTTTATTCCTGAGTTCCCGGCGATTAGATTATGGTAATAACCCTCGAGGGTGTCGCCGAGGGGATTGATTGTTCCCATACCTGTGATGACTACTCTTTTATTGTCCATCATTTTTTGCAAAAAAATGTATTATAACACAACTAACCTGAACTGTTCATAAAAAATGTCGATGTTTATGATATAAACTAAAATGCAAATTGTAAATTGTTTCATTGCTTCATTGTTAAGAAATACTGCTATACTGCTAAAAGCGGAAAAAAGTGAATAGTAAATGGAAAATGAAAGAAAAGCCTGAGTAATTTATTGTAATAAAAGTTATTCATAGAATCTTAATTCTGCTTTTCCTGCCTTTCCTGTTTTTACTCCTGTTTTATATTGACCTAATATGAAAGATTGTGATAATAAGCTTATATCACTGCAAAGATGAGGAGAGAAATGCAAAAAAAGAAAGAGATGACAGGAAAAGAAAAAAGAGACCTGAGCCGGAGAAGATTTATCGGTGGATCTATTGCCGCCCTTGCTGGGACTGGATTACAGGGTTCAAAAAACATGTTCAGCTCAGAGTCCAATCCCGGCGAAGGTGATCTAAGAATAAAAGAATACCGTAATCTCGGCCGGACCGGTTTTAGAGTTTCTGATATCGGCTTTGGCAGTGGGGAGCTGGCAGACGGAGCTTTACTGGAGGCAATTTTAGATTCGGGAGTAAATTACATTGATTCTGCTGAAAACTATGGCCGGGGGCGTTCAGAGAGAGTTATTGGGAGTGTGATCAATAAGAGAGACAGGAAAAAAGTATTTATTACTACCAAGCTGGGAGTCCGGAAAGATGACACCAAAGAATCTATTATTAAGCGGGCGGAGAAATGCCTGGAAAGGCTGCAGACCGATTATATTGATTGCTTGATGACCCATATGCCGGCTACGGTCGAGGATCTAAAAAATAAGGTTTTTCTGGATGCTGTCAAAGAATTAAAGTCCAGAGATAAAGTCCGGTTTTGCGGCGTTTCCAATCATGGCTCCCAGTGGAGGGATGTTCCTGAGACAATGGATAAGGTTCTGCAGGCTGCTGCTGAAGACGGTCGTTTTGATGTGATGCTTTTTGTCTATAATTTCCTACAGCAGGAACAGGGCCAGAGAGTATTAAAGGCCTGTAAAGAAAACAATGTCGGGGCGACCCTGATGAAGACGAATCCGGTGTTGAATTACTTTGAGATGAAAGAGAATGCCGAGAAGGCGGAAGCTGAAGGCCGGGAGGTGCCGGGTTATTTAAAAAATTTACTTCCCAGGCTTAAAGAACGTGCGGACCGGGCGGAGGCCTTTAAGGATAAATATAAACTAACAAGTTATGACGCAGTCCGGAATGCTGCTGTTCGATTCGCTCTCAGTAATCCTGATGTAAGTTGTGCCTGTATGACAATAAAGAATTTCAGTGACCTTGATTTCTATACAGGATTATCAGGGAAACGATTTGGTGTTGTTGAAAAGCAAGCCTTGACTGATTATTCAATGCTTATGGATGATCTATATTGCCGCCATGCCTGTGGAGTATGTGAATCAGAATGTCCGGAACAAGTTCCTGTAAATACAATTATGCGTTAGAATTTTATTGTCTCTAATGCTACCCCATATCATTTCAAACACTCGCCTGAGATTCCTTAAATACTCCAGAGCCATTTACCTTCTCAACGGCTTTTAATAACTGTTTTTGATTAAAATGGCTATACCATTTTGTCATATCAATGCTGCTGTGCCCTAAAATCTTCTGCGCCTCAAATGGATGCACGCCCTGGGCTGCTAAACGGCTGGCAAATGTGTGTCTTAATCCATGAAAGGTAAAATTTTGGATCCCTGCTTTTTCTATCGCTTTCATCCATGAAATCTTGAAATCCCCGATAGGTTTAATTTCTCCCTTCTTCCGCTCATAGGTAAATACAAATGACGATTGTCCGTTGTCTCTTTTCAACATTTTCATCTCTTCTAGCAATACTGAGTTAATTGGTATTTCTCTCGCTTTTCCATTTTTGCTGTGCTCCGCTGCGACAACAATAATCCTATTTTTTAGGCTAACATTTTTCCATTGCAAAGAGGCTATTTCCATTTTTCGCATACCTGTATTTACAGCACAAACTATCGCTGGCTTGAGATGCAGTGCGGCTGCTTTAAGCAGTCTCTCTTCTTCTTCTATAGTCAAAACTTTGTCCCGCGGCTTCGTGTCATTTTTCAGAAATAAACTAGCTTTAATAGGATTGTTTTTAACTTGATACCCCTCATCTTCGATTGCTACGCTGAATATACGTTTCAAATTTGCCAGCTCAACATTCAACGATGAATTGCTTATCACTCTATCCCTCCCCATTGCATTCACACCCTTCCGCATCAAGATATAATCCTTCACCTGCCCTGGAGTTATCTTGTCCAAATCCATGTCCCCAAAAAATGGAATAAAACGTTTTCTGATATTTAACTCAATGCTAGTTCTGCTTTTTAACTGTCGCAGCTCAATTTCTTTCAGATATTTCTCGCAATAGTCTTTGAATGTGATCTTCTTTTTATCCGGCTCATCTGAGTATAACTTTTTGAATATCTCTTTCCTTTTGAATTCTAGAGCAACTAAAGCCTCTCGTTTAGAGGTTGCTTGTTTGACCACTTGTTGTCGAATTTTTCTCTCTTGGTCGTAGTACCAGATGTCAAATCTGACAATTCCATTTTTATTTTTACGCTCCATCACGCCCCCGAACCCGTAGTTCCAACGCCCAGAACCTTTTTTTCCTGACATTGAAACACTCCTTAAAAATGATATGTCGTACTCTTTAGGTGAAAATGCCATTACTGGCTCAAGTACGACAGTTTTGGAAACTTGATGTTCCCGATCCTCCAACCACTTATCAATCTTGTCTACATCAAAACGAATCGATCTCTGTGTTTCTCCAATTTTCATGTGTGGTATCTGTTCATTATTACACATTTGATACAGCGTCTGAGGATGAAGCCTTATTTTTTCGGCCACCTCCTTTACTTTTAATAAATTTTCTCCACTTGTCTTTGTCATCCACGTCGCTCCAGCTTTTTCCAACGCAGTTTTTTCTGCCCCTCCAAAGGCCTTCCAAAGACTTATTAAAAATTTTTATAAAAGGATTAAGGACAGGCAAAGAAGATTTAGCACTGTTTGGCATTGCCCCTCTAGCACTGCCCCTAGTCTTTATATCCTTTAAATTGTTCATTTTAATCAAGTTAGATTATATAATACTTTTAAATAAATGTCAATAAAAAATAAAGCCCAGGGAGAGCCGGAAGAGCCTGCCGGGGAGCTGCCAGAAGGATGATGGCCCCTTGATTTTTATCTTTTTTTGATCTTTGGTATTTCAACAAGATGAACTTTAAAATTTGTTATCATTCTTTCCTCATTTTTATTTATTTGAGCATTTTCATAGCAGCACCATCCATCCATTTTCCTTCAATAGAAACACTAGACATCGTAAAAGGCTTTCCTGAATTAAATAGTGTGGCATGACCCCAAGGAATAACTTCATTAGGAGAAACGTAAGTCCACAACGAAACCCTAATATTGTAACCTGTCTCATAAACATTTACGGGGAAATTCCCTTTGTCATCTTCAAGACCCGTTATAGCAACATAATTAAGCCAAGCTAAACCTTCCTTTCTAACCCAACTTTTTGAGGGAGGTTTAAATTGTAAATCTAGATAGACGCTTATTACTTTATCTTCTATCTCGACCTTTTTTAACCTCCAATCATAATCCTCATCTTTTAAATCCCTGTTTAAAATCCACTTGATTTTACTAATAATCTGTTGATGAATAGGTGAAACTTTAGCTCTTTTTTCTTCCTTCACTTTTTTAACTTCTTCCACTTCCGCCCGTTGTTCCATTCTTTGAGCGGTTAACTTTTGTACTTCTGATGATTTTGGTGAGGGCAAAATTGCCACAAGGACAATCAGAAGTACAGAAATTCCAATAATCCATAAACACACTTTTTTAAATTTCTTCATTTAAATCTCCTAAGTTATATTATTTTTTTGCTCTCCTAAAACCATTTTCTTTTGTCATTATTTTCTCTCACTTTGGAATAGTTCACTTGAGCACTTCGTCTCTGAAGGAACACATTTCTTTCAGTACTTTGGATTTAAGTTTACCTTCGTATGCTCCAAGTCTGTATTCTACTTTATCGGCATTACATAGCTTGAGAAAATTAATCCAATTAATCCAAAAATAAACTTTCTCACCCATTTTGCCATTCCCAAAAATATCTACATTTCCGTCCCATTCTGTTTTATCGATTGTGATAGACTCGCCATCAGCTAGGAATACAAGATTGTGATGCTCTATATATCTCCACCGATAGTGTCCCCATTCCTGAAAACATCCGCCAATCAACGGAGATTCGGGACGTTCTATTACCTTCCTTGCTCCCTCTTCACTGGTGTAAAAATAAAGTGCTTTTG
>JAUVXM010000074.1 GCA_030603565.1 Candidatus Aminicenantota bacterium | reverse complement strand
TAGCCTGACCTATTCATAAAAAAATGGCAATGTTTTTATTATTAATTTATTTTCAGTAATATGCAAGATTTTTTCAAGAATGATTATTTTAACTCTTTTCTTATTTTTATTTTTAATTTTAATCGCCATTTTTTTACCATTCAGGCTAATTAGATATACTAAGGAAAAAAATTATTTCTTAAGTATTTGCAAGATTTTAACAACACGCTTATCTATCACTTTATAACATACTTGTAGTCCAGTTTTGCTTCCCTCTATTATACCTTTGTTCCTTAATATCTGGAGGTGCTGAGAAACTGTAGATTGAGGAATGCCTAATTTTTTTTGTACTGAATTAACGCTACATCCTTCTATGTCTAGTCCAAATAACAGTAGCTCTATTATTTGCAAACGTACAGGGTGAGCTAATGCTTTTAAAAGCTCACTTTCTTCCCTGTATTTGTATTTCATTTATAAAAAAATCCTCCTTTGGCAGAATATAATAATGTATAGAGATTTCTGCGTCTTATAGGCATCATTTTGTTTATTCGGGTATTTAAATATATGAATAATGCAATGTCAAGAAAAAAAATAAGTCTCGCTTAGAGAAATCATCTTGAATTTTTTAGGTCCCGACTTAAAAAACAGCTGCCCGTCCTCCAAAGTAACGATACCGCGTGTATACTGCCCCACATATTTTTTTAAGATTTCCTCTTGAACCTTTTGGGGTTCCAACTTTGCTTTGATACCGTCCAGGACCCACTGTAGTCTCTGTTTTTTTGCCTTAATTAGAGACATTGCAGTACTCCCTTATCTTATCTATACATAATTTAATACATTATATCTTACATATTAGTTGCATGTAATAATTTTATCAAATTTCCACCCTCTGAGCTGCGACATCAATAATAATACACAGCACAAACATATACTGTTAACAAGAAGCAGGCAAAAAAGAATGCGCTTTATTTCCCCCCGTTAGCTGCTAAGCTCGATTTCAGGCTAAAGTAAGAATTTGCAAACTGTTGTTTGCTTTCAGAGGATAAAACGACAACTTCTCTTTACAGGAAAAGCTCCCTGCTGTCCTCACGCTATAAGGTCACCCTGAAACCTCCGTAAAGCGACCTCCTCGCCGTGCCGAAGCCTTTGATTTCTTCATAAATCCGGTCAAAGAGATTATCCATCCGGAGAAAGAGCTGGATGTTTCGGGAGATATCATAAGAAACGGCCAGATTGACCAGAGTATAGGCGTCCAGTTTAACCCGTGTAGGATAGGGGAATATGCCGTCTCTTTCCCCCACGTAGATAATGCCCATATAAGCATTCCCTTTCTCGATAAAGCGATAGTCAAGGCTTAGGTTACCTTTATGCTTCGGCCTCCTTAACAGCTGCTCTCCGGTCTCTTTGTTCTCTGTTTTGGTATAAGAATAGTTTCCGCGAATGGTGAGATTGGCCCAGGGCAGGGCAGAGGCAAAGATTTCCATGCCTTGTGTTTTAGCTTGGGACGTATTGACATATCCCTGCAGCCAATCGAATTCGATCAAGTCCTTAAAGTCATTGTGAAAGTAAGTCACCCCCATTTTCAGGCGGTCTTTAAAAAGATACTGCTCTATTCCCGCATCCCAGCCTGTACTCCTTTCAGAATTGAGATCCTCGTTGCCAATCGGGCCCCATGCTGTTGCCGGGGCATACAATTGATAAAGAGAGGGAGCTTTAAAGCCGGTTCCATAGGTCGCTTTAAGCTTGGTGCCGCTTGTGAAAAGATATGCAGGGGCAATCCGATAAGTTGCGGCGCTGCCGAAGAGACTGTGGTTATCAAGCCGCACTCCCAGCGTGACAAATAAGCTCTGTTGAAACTTTATCTCATCCTGGAGGTATAATCCTGTCATGTTGGTTGTTTGCTCAGGAAAAACATTCTTTCCCGGTCCCCACATGCTCTCCCAGGCATATTCCGACTCCCCCTTTTCCTGCTCGTATTCAATCCCTGCTGTCAAGGTATTGGTTTTATGGAGAGAAAGGTTATGCTGCCAGTCCATTTTTAGCATCCGGCCCTTATAGAAACTTTTTACTAAGTCGAAAGGATGCTGGGGATCCTTATCATTTTGGTAATTCCGGTCGTTATTGCTAAAGGAAAAGCCCAATTTCTGGCTCCATGTTCCGTCGAGGAGTCGAAAATCTGCCTGAACCCTTAGAAAAAGCGTTTTTTCATCGGCAGTGTAGTTAGGGTCATCCCCTCCCTCTCCTCCTCTTACATCTAAATCAGTTTTGGCATTGGTGTATCTCCCGATAAAGTCAATATCGAGATTCTTTATGGGAGTAAGCCCGAACTTGGCACTGAAAGAGCTATTGCCATAGCCATCCTTCTCTATATTTCCATACTCATCAGAAGCAGCAGAGAACCCTTTTGTATCAAATCGAGAGAGACTCAGAGAATAATTAATCAAATCAGTTCCGCCTGAAACTCCGGCCACTCCCCTGAAAGTATTATATGTACCCCCATCACCAGACAGGAAAAATTTCGGCTTTCCCTCACCTTTTCTGGTGATGATATTTATCACCCCGCCCATGGCATCGGAACCGTATAACATGCTCTGGGGACCTCGAACCACCTCGATCTGTTTGATGTTGTCTATGGTCAGATGGCCAAAATTGAAGGATCGGTCCGGAGACATAGGATCATTCATCTCAACACCATCCATCAAAACCAGGGTATGTCCGGCTCCGCTGCCCCTGATGGAAATATTAGCCAGTGTTCCGATTCCTCCATTCTGGACAACATCCAGCCCTGTGGCGTAGCGCAATACATCTAAGACCATTTCCTTGCGTGTCACTTGTAATTCTTCAGCAGTGATTACCGTGACAGAACTGGCGACTTCAGCCTGGGATTGTTCTGTTTTTGTGGCCGTAACGACAATTTGGTGCTCCAAAGCTTTTTCCTGCTCCTTTTTCTCCTGGGCCAAAGTCGTGCTCATAAGAATAAGTATTCCTGCTAAAACAACAATCGCTTTTTTCATATTTCATGTCTCCTTTTTTTGAGAAAGTGTAAAAAAAAAGCCCGACCTCCAGAAGTCGGGCTAAAGAAATCCTGCATCTTCCCCTCCCTCGAAGGTACTTTCCAAGATAGACAGTCGACCGGGCTCCCCCTCACTCTTAAAAAGTGTGGCGATTACCGTTGCGAGGCAGCACCCTGGATTGCACAGGGATTTCCTTTGCCTATCCGGTTTAAAATTCAGCTTTCAAATAACTTCCTCAAGTCTATGCAGGTCATGTTTTCCTGTCAATAGACATTATTGGACATTATTGGACATTCTGTTTATTATGCGGCTTATCTGGCGGATACTCAGGTCGAATCGATTAGAAAGATATTTTAAAGCTCTGCCGCGCCTCCTCAATCGATAGATCCTTTGATTACGTTCATTCAAGAAATCAGAATAGGCTGAATTTAATTTTGCCATATCTACGAGTCAATATTTTTTTTTGTTTTTGCCCGCCTCTGTCTTTCCTCTTCTGTCACAATAAAAATATAGGGCTTGGAAGAGACGGGACTCTTATCAACCACCACAACTGTTTTATAGACCCCCTCAATAACCTTATAGTTCAATACCTCCTCGGGGGATCCCATCTTATAGACCCGTCCCTCATGCATGAGAAGCAGCTTATGGCAGTATTCACTGGCCAAATTGAGGTCATGCAGAACCGTAATTACTGTGAGCCCCAGGTCTTTGTTTAGCTTCTTTATCAAGTCTAATATTCCCAGTTGATGGGCGATATCCAGATGGGTCGTAGGCTCATCCAGGAGAAGCAGTTCCGGCTCCTGACATAGGGCACGGGCAATAAGGGCAAGTTGTCTTTCTCCACCGCTTATCTCTCCGACATATTGATCGCGGATCCTGAAGGTATCAGTTAACACCATACACCTCTTGGCAATATCCAGATCCCTTTTTGTCTCCATAAATTGAAATTTTTTGTAATGGGGGATCCTCCCTAAAAGGACAAAGTCCTCAACGGTCATAAAGCTTATTCCAGGGTTTTGAGCTACCACTGCTACTTTTTTGGCTAGATTCTGAGATTTCATCTGCCATATGTTTTCCCCGCCGTAAATTAGCTCTCCTTCCTTTGGCTTAAGCACTTTGGTTATGGCCCGAAGGAGCGTGGTTTTTCCTGACCCATTCGGACCTATTACCCCAATAAATTCCCCTTTTTTGACGCTGAAATTTATTTCTTTAAGAAAAAAAGGATCGTATCCGCTGACAAGGTCTTTAACATCGAGGATGATATTGTTCACAAGACAACCTTTTTTTTCGTCAGGGCATAAATAAAGAGACTTCCTCCCAATATCCCGGTGATCACGCCAACAGGCAGTTCTAAAGGAGAAATGATGGTTCGTGCCAAGGTATCACAGAGAATCAGGAAACCTGCTCCGGAGAGGAAAGCGCTGATTAATAAAATTCGATGATCCTGTCCCACAAACATTCGGACAAAATGAGGAACAACCAGTCCCACAAACCCGATGATGCCGGCAACAGCAACACTGCATCCGGTGAGAATCGACGCCAGGAAAAAGAGCTGCCGCTTAGTCCTTTCCGTATTGATGCCCAAATGCTGAGCCTCTTCTTCTCCTAGAGAAAGCGCATTCAGGCGGAAACAGAAAAAATAAGAAACAACTATTCCAAAAATAGACACCAAAACTGCGACTTTAATAAGAAGCCAGTTTGGTTCCTCCAAAGAGCCCATTGTCCAAAAAATTATTCCGTGAAGGTCTTCTGTGTGGGAGAGAGCCATAAAAAGCATGATCAGAGACGAGGAGATAAAACTTATCATCACTCCTGTCAGGAGAAGCCCATGTATCTTTAAAACGGCTTTTCTTGTGCTTAGAGAATAAACGATTAAGATCACAAGGAGCGCTCCTAGAAACCCACTCACAGGTATAGACAGAATCCCTCCGATAAGATTTATTCCCAGAACAATATTTATACTAACACCTAAGGCGGCTCCTCCTGATATACCCAGGGTATAGGGTTCAACCAAGGGGTTCCGGAACATCCCCTGAAGGATGACACCGGCCAGACTTAAGGCTCCCCCTATGGCAAAGCCCAGGATAATCCGCGGCAGGCGGATATCAAAAAGAATACTGTATTCAGTTGTGCCTTTTCCTTCAAGAATCAAGGGAAAAATTCTATGGAAAGGAATGCGGCTTGCGCCGATGCCCAAGGAGAAAATACTAATAATCAGAAGAATCCCACCAAAAATCAATACCCAGATGGCCCAGCGAATTAGTCTTTTATTCATTTATTCCCTTTGTCAGGATGAAGAATATCGAGTATTTCCTGCAAAACCATAACAAAACTTACAGGAGTAGGACTGCAGATTTTATTAGAGTCGACAATATAAATCCTGTTATTTATTACCGCATTCAGGGTATTATATTTTTCCCAGACCTCCTTTTCTTCTTCTCCCACAATTCCCATGGTCACAATGAGGATGAAATCAGGGTTTTGTGAGAGTACCTTCTCACGGCTGTAAAGGCCGCTTTTTACGCCAGAGGCAATATTAATCCCACCGGCAAACTCGATAAAATTATGAACAAAAGAATCCTCAATGGCTGTAAACAGAGGCCTTGCTCCTACCTGAATAAATACTTTCGGTTTAGGCAGGTCTTCAACCCTTAATTTTATGGATTCCACTTGGCATTCTGCCTGATGGACGATTTCCTCCGCCTCTTTTTCCCTCCCCACAATTTGTCCCAATTCCAGGAACTGCTTACAGAGTTGAGAGAAATTATGCGCATAGGGAAAATCGACTACTTTGATCCCCAGGTTTTTCAATTTTTCGATTTTTTTGGAATTCGTCAGGGATGTCGTTAATATCAAATCAGGCTTAAGACTTACGATCTTTTCAATATTGACTTCTATAACTGTTCCAACTTTTTCTATTTTCTCTGCCTGAGGAGGTCTCTTACAGTATGTGGTATTGGCCACCAGTCGATCTTCCACTCCCAGTAAATAAAGATCTTCGGTAAGAGACGGACCCAAGGAAATTATTCTTTGAGGAGTCTGCAAAAATTCTATCTCTCTATTTAGATCATCTTTCGCTTTCAATTGATAACCAAAGGCTTCGCCTCGAACACTAAACAGGAATATTGTTGTTAAAATTAAATGCACTATAAAGTTCTTCTTCATTTTTATCTATCCTTCCTATTCAGAACACACCTTTACTAAAGCCCCACTGATCAATCCTCCGATGACATCATCCAGAAAAGGCGGCAGTTCCCCTAAAATCCCGGGTTTCTTCCTGTCGAATCTTTCGAACTCAAATAAAGCCCGGGTTCCGGCAATATAAGTGGCAATCTGGATTCCAAGCATCTCGTCAGCAATAAGATGAACCGGATCCTTTTCGTATTCTTTCTTACTCAGACCTGGAATAGCTCCTCTGCATCCCTCTTCCTCTAATTTTAGTCCCGCCATGATAAAAGAAGATACATTGATATCTTTTAAGGCTCTGGTTAATTCTTTCTTTAACAGCAGCCGCAACTCCTCTCTATCTTTGTCTTGAGAACAAGGAACATACATTTCCATTCCTGCCTGGATAAGATCGTCCAGCATGATCCCTCTTTCCTGCAGCCTTTCTTCCAAGGACCGGGAAAGAAACACATTATTTTGTTTCCGGATGGCTTCTTTGACCGAACCGGCTGCGGCTCTGGCAATCATTTCGCCCGTCTTCGAGTGACCGCCGACATATTCGATTTTTGGCCCTCCTAAAGACACAATGATCATACCGTCCGTTCCTGTCCCCGTGGCCTGACTTTCCAAAGGGGTATAACATGAACGAATGTCTAAATCCTGGAGAGCGGTAGTTTTTGCCTCTGTGGCAGTCATAACCGCTTGTACCATGGCTCCTTCACTCAAAGAGGCCCTCACCATAAGAATTATGTTTATGGTTCCGGCGGCGAAGAAATTTCCGTCTCTCTCGAAGCTTCCGGCGATATCTTTGGCAGCCCTCAAGGCATTTGATTTGACACCGGCAGTCGTTAAAGCAATGACCTCAAACTCTTTGAATCGTTTTCCTGCAATACCCAGATTGTCAACATCTGCACCAGTGGTAAGCAAGGCTGTTTGTTTGCTATTCTGTCCCAGATCCTCACAAATTCTGTCTATGAACTGACGCCAATCCTTATGCACCATTTCCCAAATAGGAGGCGGATTGCTGTTATTGCCCACTGCTTCGACTGTCCTAAAACCTTGCTGGGTGGAGAGTATTTTTTTGGGGGTCTCGAAAGGAATAAGCAGAGTCTTTACAGGGATTTTCTTATAAGAATGATAAAATATCTTTGCTGGAATTTCTTTGATCCCCAGTTCTATTTTACACTCTTTCATATCTTCTTCTCCAGACTATACAGGGAGATATCCAGAAACCAGATCGTCCCAGGAGGTCTTTATCTGTGTAATGGGAATACCAACGGCTTCAGCCTGTAATCTCATCAAGTTTGAAGAGATTCCATGAGAGCGGGAATATCTGCCGTCGTCTGAAACCATGTTCAAAAGATGGATGATTTCAATCTCTCTCTCCTTCATTGCCCTAAAACAGGAAAGAAGCGTTTCTTTTCCTCCGCTCCAGGAGACAAAAGCCTTCATGTTGACCTCCAGTCCAATACATATCCACACACCCGGCAATGGAAGCTCTTAAGGGGCATTCCTGTCCCACAGCCCGGACATGGCTTCTCATCTCTTCCCGGCCGGGGAATCTCTCCGATAATGTCCCTGTATATCCTGTAAAAATAGAAGTGTTCTTTGTTTATAAATTTTACCTGAGAAGACCTGCTTGTTCCTCTATATTCTTCATCTGAGACTTTTTCACTTATAATCTTTCTTAATCTCGTCATTCCAGAACCATATTCCAACGGTCTCTTGTCCTGCCACACAATGTCAGGGGGCAATATGTCTTCAAAGGCCTTGCGTAGAATCCACTTCCCCCCTACTCTGCCCGGTTGCCTTTTTATTTTGAGGTCCGGACTGATATCCAGGCCAAAACTTATAAATCCTTTGTCCAGGTAGGGTTGAACTATTTTAATATTAATAAATTTCCCGATCTCATTTGAACTGAACCGCAGCGAGCATGCTATTTTCCTGATATAATCATCTAACCTATCCATACTTTCCATGAACTGATAGCCTGCAAAAAGCTCATCACTGCCATCGCCCGTCATGACCTCTCTTATACCCATATCTTTGGCATGTTTTAACCCAAAATATACCGCTAGATCATTAGGGAGGGCCGGGTCAAAGGATTTAAGAATTTTAATGACCTTCGGAACAGCATCCAAAGCTTCCTCAATGCCTATTTTTAATGGGAAATACTTGAGATTTAGAAATTTCGCCACAGAGTTTGCATAGGGAATATCTTCTCCGTAAGATTTTAGGCTTATGTTGATGGCTTTTATTTTCGGGCTTAAGGCCGCCAGGATGGCCGAATCCAGGCCACCGGAAAATAGCAAGCCCTCAGCGGGATTTTTCCTGATGTTTTTTTCCAATCTCGTTTTTAATTCTTGAATTATCTTTTTCATAATATATCTTTAAAAGCGCTGATAAGTTTTTCATTCTCTTTACGGCTGCGTACGGCAATACGGATAAATTTATTGTTTAAGTTTCTAAAATTGCTGCAATCACGCACAAGAATTCTCTTCTTAACGAGTTCTTTTGCCAGCGAGCCGGAGGTTACCCTGCCTTTTTCTATCTTTATTAATAGAAAATTCGCCACCGACGGGTAAGGTCTTAATCCTTTGATTTTACTTATCTTGTTAAAAAGATATGACCGCTCTCTATCGATGAGCTGACGTGTGAGTCTATGGTACTCTCTGTCATCCAAGAGGTATTCTCCTGCCAGTTGAGCTAACGAATTTACACTCCATGGGACCTGATATCGTTTTAATCTTTGCACGGTCTCTTTATGTGCAACCAGATAGCCTATTCTCAAGCCGGGCAAAGCATAAAATTTGGTAAATGACCTGAGAATAATGATTTTTTTATCTTTTTGGGCCCGCCGGATTAGAGTATGGCGCTCCTCATCAGGCAAAAAATCCATAAAGGCTTCATCAATCACAAGTAATCTTCCGGGCAAATTTTCAATCTCTTGGTTTTTCAAAACAAGATTGCCGGTGGGGTTATTGGGATTGCAGAGAAAAAGGAGGTCGGTCTTGCCGATTTCAGTAAAGTCTGGCTTGAATTCATGCTCTTCGTCAAGTTCAAGAAACCGGAGTTGACTTCCCACGCATCTTCCCGCCCGTTCATACTCGGAAAAGCTCGGTGCGGGAATGAGCAAAAGCTTTGGCCTATAGGTAAAAGTGATGAGGTAAATAAATTCAACTGAACCATTTCCAATAAGGATGTTTTCCCTCCCTATTCCCCAATGCTGCGCGATCTTTTGGGTTATAATCCATGCCCCTGGGTCAGGATAGTGCAGAACCATGTCCAAATTGTTCAAAATGGCTTCCTTTACCTGGGAAGTTAAACCAAGAGGATTGATATTTGCACTGAAGTCAATAATTCCCTTTTTATGTTTTCTTTCTGCTTGATAGATATCTCCACCGTGTAAAAAATCTAAATGACCCATTTTAAAAATACTCCCAGGCAGAGCATAAGAAAAGAAGCGATAAAGCTTAGCTCCAACGCCCTATTTATAAGATAAGGTTCTAATGTTCTTCTATCTTCCCCGATATAAGGCTTGATGCTTTCTTTCCCCTTATAGAACGAACCCCCGCCCAATCTTACTCCCAGGGCGCCAGCCATGGCCGCCTCAGATATTCCACTGTTGGGTGAAGGGTGTTTCCTTCCATCTCTAAGTATCATCAGAACGGATTTTTTGAATTCTCCCCCCCGTATTAAAGAAGAAAGCGCTATTAAAAATCCACTGATCCGGGCAGGGATAAAATTGGCGGCATCATCCGTTTTAGCTGAAAACCAGCCGAAGTGGTAATACTCTTTATTTTTATATCCGACCATAGAATCGAGTGTATTAATTGCCTTATAGGCCACGGCTAAAACCGGCCCGCCCAGAATCAGATAAAAAAGAGGCGCTATGATGCCATCGTTTGTATTTTCCGCAATACTTTCCACTGCCGCCGTTATTATTTTATCTTGAGATAGCTTCTCGGTGTCGCGGCCTACGATTTTAGAGGCTTGTTTTCGGGCTTCCATGATAGAGCCATTCTCCAGTTCTTTCCAAACAGCCTTTCCCTTGACTCTCAAGTCCTTTATGGAGAGGGCGACATATCCCAGATAAATCCAGGCCGCAGCTCCCAAAAGGGGATTTAATCTTCTTGAGAAATCCAGCAGCAAATATGCCAGACATATGCTTATTGAAACCACAATTACAGTCAGAATGGCCCCCTTTATTCGCTCCTTCCACTTGCTATTCTTCCCTCTTAACCATTTATCCAACTGATTTATCAGTTTGCCTATACCTCTGGTCGGATGGGGAAACCACTCGGGGTCGCCCAACCCAATATCGGTTAGATAAGAAGCGATTAATAAAAACATAATCCTGTTTAAAGCAAAACAAAAAAGAAAATGACTGCGACCTCAGCAATCTCACTCGTTGCCCCGATCGTGTCCCCTGTCATTCCCCCAATTTTTCTCTTCGCATAGGTTATGAATAAGGAAATTATAGCCACAGAAAGCAGAAATAGGCTGAGTCCCTTTATTTTCATAAGCCATAATAATGAGATTACAGTAAACAGACCTCCTATAAAAAGTTCCTTCCATCCAGCCTTGCCAATAAAATTCTTAGCCTTTCCCTCTTCTCGGGAATAGCTGGAAAAACAACAGGCTGCTACTTGAGACCATCGGGCAAATATCGTCATGGCAATTACTGCCTTCCATAAGCTTTCCCTAGGGATACTGAGAAGTAGTGTAAATTTCAAGAGCAAAAGGCAGACCACCGCGATAACTCCCATAGTACCTATATGGCTGTCCCTCATGATTTCTAATATCTTCTCCTTAGGCCTGGAACCATAGAAGCCGTCACAAGTATCAGCGAAACCATCTAAATGAATCCCACCCGTTATCACGATCAAAATGATAAGAATCAGGGCTATGGTAACCAGATAGGGTAAAAAATGGAAAACCAAAGAAATTGAGGCCGCTATAAGGCCGACCAATGCCCCCACCACGGGAAAGTATACCAGAGACCGGCCAAAACTCTTTTTTTCAATTTGGGATTTAATTTTTACGGGAAAAATAGTTAAAAATTGGAGGGCGATAAGAAAATATTGCATCTATCTTTTCCGGTCTTCTCTTTCCGAAACACCTGCACTCTCAAACGTTGCCATCTGAGTTAAGATCTTGACTCCAGCCTCGATGATACCTATTCCAAGGGCTGCACCCGTGCCTTCTCCCAGTCTTAAGTTCAGATCCAGGATTGGTTTCAAACCTATGTAATCCAAAATAATCCCATGTCCTCTTTCCACCGAACAGTGGGCGGCAAACATGTATTCCTTTATCTTTGGTTCCAGAACATAAGCTATCAATGCCGCGGCGCCAGAAATAAACCCATCGAGCACAATAGGTATCCTTTTTGAGGCCGCGGCCAAAATCACTCCTGCCAATCCGCCGATTTCAAATCCGCCCATTTTAGACAGAACATCCAGGGCGTCTTCAGGATCCGGCTTATTTATCTCAAGGGCTTTTTTGATGACATCTATCTTGTGGGAAAAGGTGTTGTCATCAATACCCGTTCCCCTCCCTGTTACATTTTCGACCGGCTCGCCTGTAATACATGCTGTAATGGCACTGGAAGACGTGGTATTGCCAATCCCCATATCTCCCGTCCCGGCTATGTCCAAACCTTTGCCTGATTCTTCTTCAAATATCTCAATGCCGCTTTTTATGGAGTGAATGGCTTCCCCCCTTGTCATAGCCGGGCCATCGGACAGATTCTTTGTGCCAAAGTTGACTTTCCTGACCAGGATTTTGGGGTGTGAAACGAGACGGCAGGCAACTCCCATATCTATGATGATGACCCTTGCTCCCACATGTCCGGCTAAAACATTTATCGCTGCCCCCCCTTTTGTAAAGTTGTAAATCATTTGAGACGTTACTTCTTGAGGATAAGCGCTGACTCCTTCATCAACGACACCATGATCCCCGGCCATAACAAACAGCACCTTATCTTTGATACAGGGATTTTCCTTTCCGGTGATTTGTCCTACTTTATTGGCAAACTCTTCTAACCGTCCCAGACTTCGCTGCGGTTTTGTGAGATTATCCAACCTCTTCTGAATTTTTTCCGCTAGAGAAGAGTCTATTTCATTAATCTTGTTTAGTGTCTTATAGAGCGTCTGCATCTTTAGGTCTCTCCTTTTATCTTTACAGGTATCCCTGCCGACATAAGAAAAACTTCGTCCGCTGCTGCCGCCATCATCTGGTTGGCGAAACCTGCTATATCGCGAAACCTCCGGGCTAAAGAATTGTCAGGGACAATACCGCAGCCCACTTCATTGGAGACCAGGATGGTCGTGAATCCGGACCGAGATATGACCTGAGTAAGCTCTTTTATAATTTTGTGTATTTGACGATCTTTAAGGCCTTCCATCAGAAGGTTTGAAACCCATATGCCCAAACAGTCAATGATGATAACCTCATATCCTTCTTCTAAATTGGCAAAAATGAATTTTATATCTTTCCCTGCCTCAAAATTTTTCCAATGACTAGGCCTTGAGGCTCTGTGCTGTTTTATCCTTTCCTTCATTTCTGCATCGGGGGAGGTGCAAGTGGCAATAAAGGCGACTCTTTTGCTGGTTTTTATTGCTGTTTTTACCGCATAATGGCTTTTACCGCTTCTTACACCGCCTAAAATAAAAATAAATTTTTTCACAGGATCCATTTTTTTGTTATTTAAATAAAAAAAGCCTGACTCTCAATCTTCGGTCAGGCTTATATCGGCAAAAAAAAATCACCTCATCCTCCTCCCCGAAGACGGGCTTGAAACCAAGACAGGCCGATATCCTGACTCTCGGATCATCCTCCTCCCACGCCTTCCCGCCTTGAGTGCTCAAGACAGTGGCTTTTCGTCCGCCTCAGGCGAACTCCGTGGGACTCGTCCCCGATCACAGTAGCGGGGGCTGTGCCCGTTTCTCACGGACTTCCCGTACTTGTCTCTTAATTTCAAACGGATATTGTTAAATATCTAAGCTGAGTATCACCTCCTTCTTAACCTGTTTTATTCATAAAACGGTCTATGCTTATGAATGATACAGGTTTACCAAAAATATCTATACCACAGGAAAAATTTAATGTCAAAAACATCCCTGCCTTTGGCGCATGGTCTCTGTAAAATTGCACGAGCTTACCAGCAAAGGCGGAGTCATCCTAGGGATTTCTTTTTTTGTTCATGACAATCTCTGCTCAATTTCATCCAATTTTCAAATAATTCTTAAGCATTTTTATCTCCTAAAAAATTACTCAATCATTATTCATACCTCAATGAGTCGACAGGATGGGCCATGGCAACTCTGATTGCTTGATAACTAACAGTAAAAAGAGAAATAATTAAAGCAATCAGAGAGGCTAATATAAACACCCATATTCCTATATTGGCTTTATAGGCAAAACTCTTCAGCCAATTTGACATCACATAATATGCCAGGGGCCAGGCAAAAATATTAGCTATTAGAACCCATTTTATAAATTGTTTATTTAACAATGCTAGAATCCCGGGTATTGAAGCCCCTAAGACTTTCCGTATACCGATTTCTTTTGTTCGCTTCTCTGACATAAATGATGCCAAACCAAACAGCCCCAAGCAGGATAAGAAAATTGCAAAAAAAGCAAAATAGCCGATCATTTGCCCCATCTTTTGTTCAGACTGGTATAATTTATTCATTTCCTGATCCAAAAAAGAGTAAGAAAAGGGATATTGGGGAGCTAGAGCGGTGGTTTCTTCTCTAATAAATTGAAGGGTTTGGGGAATGTTTTGAGGAGCGATTTTAATAAAAATATATCTCAATGCATTCCAGTGACGGGGATGGACTGTGAAAATTTGAGGCATGATTTCACAATGCAAAGGAACATGGTGATAATTTTTTACTACCCCGATAATGATTCCTTCAATTCCCCAAAAAGACAATCGTTTTCCCACCGGATTTTTCATTCCCATATATGCGGCTGCCTTTTCATTGATGATATATTTATTGATATCTGAAACATTTTTATGTCTGAAGCTCCACCCTGCAATAATTTCCATTCCGAAGGTTTCCAAATAATTATGAAGGGAAATGGAATACCGCATAAGAGGTGAAAATTGTGAATCTTTTCCATCCCATTTAATCCCACCGGTTTTATAGTCCTCATTATAGGGAACAGATTGGCCAGCTGTAACTTGTAAAACACCCGGGTTTTGGGCCAGGATGTTTTTATATTTGTCAAATCCATAGAGCAGGTTTTTGTTGATGGGAATTTTTATTACATTGTCTGTTGAAAATCCTAAAGGTCGATTCTGAATAAAATTCAACTGCTTAAATATGGTTACGGTACATATAATAAGGAAAACCGAAATGGCAAACTGACCGACTACTGAAATAATTCTGAATCGTGATCTTCTCCCTGCTTTCACGCCGGATCCTTTCAGGGAGTCGACTGGTTTTAGCCTGGTTATAAAGAAAGCTGGATATATTCCCGCCAGAATCCCTACCAGCAAAATTACAGGCAGTAAAAAAAGAATCATAGAATAATTTTGAAGGAGATTAAAGGAGATTTGTTTATTGGTAAGATTATTTAAAAGAGGCAGAAAGAGCCATATCGTAAAAAGTGAGAACAAGAAGGATACCAAGGAGGTCAATACTGATTCACTTAAAAATTGTTGGATAAGTTGCCCTTTGCGTGCACCGGCCACTTTTCTCAACCCCACTTCACGGGTTCGATTTGCTGACCGGGCAGTAGTCAGGTTTGCATAATTGATACAAGCGATTAAGAGGATGAAAATTGCAATTAAGGAAAAAATGGTGATATAGGTTTTGCCTCCAAAACCAAGGTGAACCTTGGTGATTGGTAATAAACCCAGCTGAAAAGACATGCGGGAATTATAGGGCATTTTTTTATTCATAAAACCGGCAATTTTATCCTTGAACTGGAGCAGGTTTGTCTTTTGAGAGAGTAAAATATAGGATGGGTCCCGCCAGTTCCAATCGTTTTCCAGACCCTGGTGTAGAGGGATAATAAAATCCGGCTGCAGGTGAGAATTGTTTGGTATATGGATAACGCCGGTGACGGTCAGGTTTCTCTGGTTATTCAGGTTTAAAATTTTCCCCATGGGATTATCTTTGCCAAAATACTTTTTAGCAATATTTTCACTGATTACAACCGAATTTTGTGCTTTTAAGGCATTTCCGGCTGTACCTTTACTCATCTTTAACAGTTGCAGGTGGTTGATACCAGGCAACTTCTTTATTTGCAAGATAATTTTCTGGAAGTCCTCAAAAAGGTGGTGCCATAACAATGGAATTAATTACTTGACATAACTGAGGAGATAAGCTATATATATT
>JAUVXM010000111.1 GCA_030603565.1 Candidatus Aminicenantota bacterium | reverse complement strand
GGTTTTTCTACCACCTGGCCGGCATGAAGTTTTGATTAAATATTTCCCGGAAAGTTTTCATTTTGGCATGATAATTAGCATAGTGTCTTTGCTATTGATTATATGTTTTTTGGTTGTATTTTTAATTAAGGGAAAATCTGTTTGAGTTCAGTGCTTAGATTTAAAGATTTCCAATACATCATTAGGTAATTCAGGCGAGAAATTTTTTAAATTATTAAGCAATTGATTTTTGCCTGAAGCCTCTACAGCATAGAAGGATACGGTATGTCCGCCGCATACAATATTATCTTTTATCATCCATTCTGCAACTTTTATCCAGCTGGAGGGAAGTCCGCCGTATTGAGTAAACCAATTGTCATATAAGACTGCGATTCTTACTTTATTTTTTCTTACTATATGCTGGATGAATTGAGTATCAAAATTGCCCTGCCTTTTTGCCTTTGCTACTTCCATGCTGCTTAATCCCCAGAGATCAAGGCATTTAATATCTGCCAGATAATTAATTGCCCCAATATCGTTGGCAGCTATTGATGCACCCGGGTAATATTTTTTCAGAAATAAACCCATTTGAAACTGCTGTTCATAAATATTTTTACAAGCTTTTGGGATCTGGGTTATAGCAATGCTGCCGCGGACTGTGAGAGCAGATATTATTATGAGGGAAAACAGACAGATTTCTACATAACGACTTTTAAGCTTTATTCTTTCTTTTTTGGAAAAAGGCATCTGTGTTTTAAAGCGGAATTTAGGAGCAGAAATTGTAATAACGAAAATTCCCAAAACCATTAGATAAGCTTCATATCTGAAGAAGTAGCCGAATCTGGCAAATTGGATATGCATCAGCACTGTTGCTACAAATACAGTGTTCATAATAATCTCTGATCTCCAGAATGTGCGGTATTTGTGTAATAAATAGAGCAATAAAATAAGCGAACATAAAAGCAATAATAGTAAGGCCGGGTTTTTTAAGGCAAGTTTCCAGGGCTCAATAAACCAGTTTAAAAATCCAGAAAAAGAAGAATAATCAGGCATCCGCCCTTTTAAAAGAACTGAGTTAGGAAAAAAATACCATCCCTGTTTCAAGGAGATAAGTCCGAATACAGCTAAAGGTGTGATTCCGGATAAAAACAGTAATGCTGAATATTTCCAATTTTTTCTGGCTATAAATAAAAGCCCGGTGATAAAGATAATAAAAATGGCTTCATAACGGGACATGACCGCAGCTGAAGCTAAGATCAGTAACCCTGTTTTTTCTAATAATGAACTTGAATTTCCAGACAAGATTTTTGCGGATAAATAGACTACAAGTATTGTAAGGAGGGCATGGACAGTATGTTCCAGCCCGGTAAAAACAAGTGGAAGTAATGGCGTAAAAAGTATTATTGCGGATAGTCCCAGGAAATTAAATATTTTCGGTATTTTATGTTTTTGAAATATTTGGAATACTATAAAAAGCAGTAGTGATGCAATAATCACGTTGAGAATCATAGGAATAAATTCTATGGAACTGAATATAAAAAAGGTAAGAGAAAGCAGCAGGGACCAGAGAAGGGATGAAGATGAAGATGAGAAGCTGTCACTGGATATTCCCCATATTCCTTCTTGAGAGAAATTTTTAGCGATATTCAAATGGATATATGAATCGTCAAGGGGGTAAATGAGATGGCCCTGGGTCCCGGATATTGATACTTGCAGCAGCACAAAGAATAAAATCCAAAATATAAATAGACTCAAAATAAGCGGCCAGTATTTTTTAAATATTCCGGATAGATTGTGATTGTGAAGGGAGAGCTTTGTTTGTTGACTGTCCATAGATACTCTATGATTATATACTTGCTTATAGCAAAGCGGTGATTTGAAGTCAAATTTGAAAGAGGGATAAATGATATAACAAATATTTTCCTGTAATTTGCTTTCAATAAAATGAAGCTCACGTCCATCTTCACTAATAACTAGAATGAGCTCTTTGGCTTGATCAGATTAGCTGTACAAATACCAGTCATAATCCTCATCTTCGAATCTGGTTCCGCAATTATTCAAAGTCCCGCTATTTACTAAATATTGGGAATCGTCCCTGGAATCGATCAGTGCTTGTAAATATAGAGCTTGGTTATATTCCGTTATTTGACTTATTCCACCAAAGCCGAAGATACAGTCTCGATAACCCTCTTCAATCACAAATCTGTCATTTCAATCTTAATTTCTCCATGCTTACGAAGGTTTAAGTTTTAATGAATGTCTGCCGATTTGCGAAATAAGCCAAAAACCAACATCAATGATTAATGAAAATATTCGTGCTGCAATGGTAATTATTAATGCAATATCATTTGGAATTATGGCGCTCAGCAAAAGGAATTGGACCCCTTCTCTAACACCAAGGCCGCTGGGTACAAAAATTGCCAGCATACCGATGGCACCCGCCAAATTGAAAGCGCTCATAATGTATAGCAATTCGTTGTAACCCAACTCGGGATAAAGTGACTTGGTGAAAAAGAAATAAGATGCACCACTTAGCACAAAACCGACCAGATAAAGAGTGCTGACTTTATAAATCACACCCCAGCTGATGCTTGGTAGAGCAGTCAGCCCATCCTTTTTCATCGATTTGTAAGCCAGCTTGATTAATCTATTGAATATGCGTGGATGAATGCTAATAATTAGCCCAATCGCCGCAACCAATATCAATAATTTATATCCACCGCTTATAACATCGAGTCGTGCATCGAACCCAATCACTACCAATGAAACTGCAATTAGAGTAACGACTTGCAATACCGCTTCGACCACTGAGCTTATAGCCACCTCAGCGCGGCTTAAACCCAACTTTTTCGAAAATATCACTTTGCCTAATATCCAAGTTACCTTGCCAGGAATATAGCGACCTATCCAAGCTGTGGCATAAACCGATACCAGCTCGTGATTAATCGGCACCGGTTTATCGCCAATATACTCAAGTGCCTTAGCCCAAACGAAAGAGCCCCAAAATCTGAATGAAAGGGCAAAAACGATTGCTATCAATACCGGGATTAACTCAAAACTCAATCCAGTCAGTGAGTCGTAATCAATGCTTTTCATATAAACAATCAAAAATACGACAATTAATCCGACAAATAACATTCTAAAAGCAGAATAAAGTGACGGTTTTTTCATTCCTTGCTCTCCAGTATTTCAATAAAGTCATCTGGTTGGTCTAGATTGTAATTACGGGTGTTAACATAGCCAAACTTTGATGCGCACTTCAGTATTTTGCTTGCAGTTTCAATTTCCATTTTTTCAACTTCGTCGATAAAACGGACCTCTGGTTTTATTTGGAATAACGATTGATTCAAATCAGCAGCTTGAGTAATACGTTTAGCATGCTCCCGAATCACCCTTGCTGAAGACAGGTTAATCATTTCGTCGGAACCATCTTTTTTTAAGAATAAAACTTTGTGAATCTTTACTGGTTTGGAAACTTTCAAGTGAGGAATAATTTCATCAGCATGAATTCGGGTTGAGATTAAAAACTCGGTTCTCAAAAAAAGTTCTAAGAAATAGCGTGCAACATTCTTAAAGTAAATAATTGCCTTAGTCTTAATCGGTATTCGAGCACCATTTAAATTGCGTACATTATAAGAAAAAATATGAAGCGGCCGGGGGTAGGGATATACGCTGTTTTCGCTCGGATCTACCAAAACGAAATCATCGCCCAAAAAGCGATAGCCATTGGCCAACAAGCTTAGTGACAGCGTTGTTTTTCCTGTTCCGCCATAAGCAGGGAATATATAACCCTTTTTATCACGTGAGACGCCCGAGCTATGCATTAATAAAACACCTTGCTGCAGGAGTTTGTAGTATAGGATTGACTCTAGCACATGTGCCTGAATAAATACGCCAACCGCAGTTGCGTATATCCGGGAAATTGGATGGTGCTTAAAAAATATATCCACATCATTACCCTCTAGGTTTTTAATTGCAAATTGGTGGCTAAATAGCTTTTTAAAACGCACTTTCTTCTTGATGTCGTGGCCGTGTTTGCTTAACGATTCAACAATATGTAAAGTTATCTGTGTCTTCGCTGGTTTTAGCGAATCAGTTAAATCGCTAATCTTTCGGTATTCATTCTCGAAATACTTTAGATACTTTATGTGCTTCGGGGAGTCGATATTTATATCCACATAATTTTGGAACTTATAAGATCTCATATCATGCGCCCTTTAGTATTGCGATGTATTCTTTAGCTAGATGATCCCAGGAAAAGTCTTTTGCTTTTGACAGTGCGTTTCTGCGCATTGAAGCTTTTTGTTGTTCATTTATAGATAGAATTTCCTGCAAGGCCCGGGCCAGAGACTGAGCCGATTTTTGCTCGACAACTCGACCGATAGAACTATCAATTATCTCCTCGCCGCCGGTTACATTGGTGGCTACCACAATCTTTCCATTAGCCATCGCCTCCATAATTGCTACCGGCATGCCCTCTGAGTGTCCTGCTGCATCGACAATTGAGGACTGAACGAATACATCATGACGTTTTAGTAGAGCTTTGCGACTATCACCGCTCACATAACCGGTAAAAATTATTCTTTTGGGCCATTTGCTCTCGGCTGCTTGCTTCTCTAGTCGCTCCCTTTCTGTGCCATCACCAGCGATGACCAGTTTTAAATCATCTCGTTTTGCTTCAAGTTCATTGAAAGCGTCAATTAAGTAATTCAAACCTTTAATGTCAACCAGACGGCCTAGGCTAAAGATCACAAAATTATTTTCCTCAATGCCGATTTGCTGCATTAACGCATTTACCTTACCTGTTTTAATCTGACTCTCAAATCTTTCTACTCCCATCGGCAGCAGTGATAGTTTTTTGTCCACCCAGCGCCAGTCTTCATCAGAGAAAAAGTACCTTAATCTTTCAGTTGTTCGTCCAGAAACTGAAGTTATAAATCGGGCTTTGCGACAGACCCTGCGCACGAGCTTGTGGCTACCGGGAACTGACTTTAATACCATTACGTCTGATGCATGGGTGGTAAATCCGAATGGAGTTTTTGTCAGTTTTGACACAATCGCTGCTTGAAGGGCCTGCGGCGTAAACCAATGAGCATATATTATGTCTGGTTTCTGTTTGTGGGTAGTTCGAAGCAAGGCCCAAAAACCAAAGAAAAATAAAAATGGCACCTGGAGGTAAAGCAGCTTATTAGAGCGCAGGGCCGGAACGATTCCGCGGCCGGTTAATCGCTCAAATCTATGCGGCCAAAAATAGTGATAACGGATTTCTTTATAGGCCTTATTTGGCTTTGTTGTTGAGTAGTAATAGCTGTTGTCTGGCGCTAGTACGGTGAAGGACAAGTTCTTATCATGCCGCTTCATAGCTTCAATTTGGTTTTTTACAAAGGCGGGGGCTTGATCTTTGTCGTCTTTGAGGAAAGTGGAGCTAGCTACTAGTATTCTCATTTATCGTCATGCTCCAACCGCTTCAATCGCTCTAAAGCGTCCTCCAAAAAAGTGCGATTAATCTTAATTAGGTCAGCAATTATACCCAGTACCACAAGCAAACCGGCGAGAATGATTAGCAATGTTCCTAGAATTAACGAATGAATATGGTCGCTGACGGGGGCCGAGTTAAAAACCAGAAATAACAAGTATCTAAAATATAAGCCAGCACCAATAATGCCCAACAGGATTGCCGGGATAACAAACACCCGCAGCGGTTGGTGCATGGTATATCTGCGCACAATCGCCGCAGCTGAGCGGAACACATGCTGGTGCATACTCTTAAACAAACGCGATTCACGTGTTATCGGATTAGTTTTGACCGGAATAGAGGTAATCGGGATACGCTTGCGACCGGCATGGATGATAGTTTCCATGGTTTAGCTGAAATCAATCTTCATTCTTTTTGCTTTTAAGTTCTATCTTTTTTATTTTTAGCAGTGTTTTTTCGATTAATTTCCTATTATTGCTGATCATGTCTGCAATAATTCCGAACATAAAAACAATAAATCCTATTAGCAGTAGAGCAGTTGAAAAGACAAGGGATTGAATATGGCCCTGGCCTCCTGAAGTAAAAAAGAAATAAAGAAAGCGGAAAAAACCAAACAATCCCGGTAAGATTAAAATTATGCCTATAGCTGTGAAAACTTTTAGGGCTTTATAAGTAGCATAGACTCTTAATATAGTTGCTATTTGTGAGGAGAGAAAGTTTAGTATATTTTTGGATAATCTTGATTCTCTAAGTTTTTCATTTGTACGGATAGGTACTGAAATTATTTTAAGTTTTTGATTTCCAAGCTGAATTAAATTTTCTAAGGTATAAGAAAACTCAGTAAATGTATTTATTCTCATGGCTGCATCTTTAGAGAAGGCACGAAATCCACTAACTGTGTCTGTTATAGAGGTTTTTGATAGCCTGCGGATTAATGCGCTTCCTTGCTTTTCAAACTTCTTTTTTATCCAACTAAAATGAGAAATAGTATCGATTTGTCTGTCACCCACCACCATATCTGCTTTACCTTCAATTATTGGCTTTATTAATTTCGGGATATCCTGCCCCCGATATTGATTGTCAGCATCTGTGTTGACAATTATGTCAGCGCCTAATTCAAGGCATTTTTCTATTCCTGCTGAGAAGGCATAAGATAGTCCTTTATTGTTTTTAAATGACAAAATATGATCAATACCTATTTTCTGAGCGGTATGAATAGTGCTATCTTTACTGCCGTCATCAATAACTAAAGTTTCAACAACATCAATTCCCTCAATTGACTTTGGCAGATCTTTTATAGTCAAGGGAAGTGTTTTTTCTTCATTATAACAGGGGATCTGAATAATTAATTTCATTTTATTAGTTTTGCTAGGATGATTTCCTTTTTATTATATACTATTACTGTATGTTTTTTCAAAAATCGTGACAAATGGTATAAACCATAGGTTATAGGTTGGCGGTTTTTTGGCTCTTTTAACATTACCTGAAAAAAGGCTTTATTTACTACTATATATTCTATTTTTCTTTTCCTGAAGTTATCAATAATTTGTTGATAATTTGTTTTTGCTTTCTTTAATTCTTGCAGCCAGTTGAAAGGCAATGGCCCTGCATCGGGAAGATATCTGCATTTTAGTAGATTCCCTTTACTTTCTCCTATCATAAATAGTATGTCGCTTTTATCCATTAAGCCATTATCAATTTTCTCATTTACATATTTAATAAATAAGGGAGTATCTTGTAACTTCAGGTTATATCCGACCTCTGTCAGCCATTCAATCCGGCTTTTTTCTTGGGATAGGTAAGCACCAGGCTGCATATATGATACTTTTAGCCATTCAAAGTAGCTAAAGTAAAATAAATTAAAACATAGACCCATACTTAGAACAATAAATAATGCTTTTGAGCGAACCCGGGAAATAACAATCCCGGCTCCTATGGAAAAAAAAGGAAATACCGGTAGTGCATACCTGACAAGATATGTTTGAGAGCCGATTATTATATATAAAGCCAGAGAAATGCCATATAACCATAGTAATTGTTTTTTTCTGGAAAAAAAGGGCAGCAGGAAAAAAAGCAAAAGAAAGATATTAATCTCATGATATGGGTTTCTCTGATATTTTTCAGGGTTTGTTAAAATATCCCAGATAATGAAGAGATGATGAAATCTTTTTGCTGGTGTTGCTTCTTCGTATGAAGGTGGTGTTTCATAAAAGTATTCCATTGCTGCAGAGGTTTCTTTTTCAGGAGGCATTTTTTTTAGCCACTTATCAAGAGTTACATCAAAATTGATTTTATTTCCCTTATTATCGTAAAAGAACCGTCCTGATAAAAGTGGATAGATGGGGTCACCAAGGGCAGCAGCATTTCTGACATACCACCATCCTGAGGGTATTGCTATAGCTAATGCACTTAGAATAAGCGATATAAGAATTAATTTGCTGTTTTTTTTGATCTCTTTAAAAGTAAGGATCAGGATAGAAGAAAAGATTATAACCACAAAAAATACAGCGGTAAATTTTATTCCCATTGTGATGCCCAACATCATTCCTGTTATGATCAACAGTCCCGATTTTTCCTTTCTCGGGATCCAAAAAAGGAAAGCATAGCAGGCAAGCAGGAAATAGAAAGTAAGGAAAGTATCTATGCGGGGGGTAAGGGATACTTCCCACAAGAGGTTAACAGCAGCGCAGATTAGTGCTGCCCAGATTGCGGCTTTTCTGTCCCATAGCATGAATGCGAGGGAATAGACAGTGAGAATGATAAAAATAGAAGTTAAAAAGTTAAATGGGACTATAGCAGTTTCTGCGTTAAGAGCAAAGAATAATGAATAAACAAGGTTGATCGCACCTGCGAAATTATAATGAGGAAAAGTTGGATCGACTGTGGTTATCTTTCCTTCTAAGAATCGTTTTGCTGAGGGTAGGTGATAGGCAGCGCCATCCCAGTCTGTATTGGGAGTGAGAGTCTGTATGAAAAAAGGAGTAAACCAGACGAGAAAAAGAATGACAACAATAAGAGGCACTAAAAATTTTGTTTTGTTTTTTTTTGGATTTCTGGTCTTTTTAGAGGTAATAAAAAAAACTACCTCTTTGATGGTTTTAATTCCCAATAAAGCAGCAGGTAATGCCATTAATATGTAAAGAAAGACTGTGAAGCTATTGAGCTGAAAAAGCCAGGCAGAAACTAATAAAAAAAAGTAGGAAAGATAGAATCCACAGCCCAGGCAAAATATTAAATAGGGAAAGCCATCCAGCTTGATTTCTTTTAGCAAAGGAAGGCGAAAAAGTAATCTTCCTAATCCGATTTGAATGATTAAAAAAGTAATTGCGATCCAGTATCCATAAGCCAAATGAAGCCACAGTTCTAACTGAGCTGACATTGGAATCAGGTTTGTGTGCGAGGAAAAATAAACAAAAGCAGCGACGCTGAGGACGATATAGAGGCTTAGAATTATCTTTATAGCAAGTTTGGTTATAAAATTATTAGCTGTTTTGTCTGTAATGGGAATTTCTTTTGCCATATATATATTATATTGCTTATATCAGAGTAAAATACGGCTGTCAAATCTGCCCAACTTTATTATTGCCACCCATAGATTTTATGCAGTTGAAGAGAAAGCCTTAAATTTTTCAAGCCATCCTTTGCAGCGTTTTTTAAAAGTTTTAGGCCTTTTTGCCTGAATTTTTTCTTATTAGATTCCGGCTGAAGGAGGATGGGAGTTATAGGTGGAAATTCCTGGCGGATTTTCCGCACGACATCAAAACCCAGCTCCTCTGTTACCACTAACTTGACCTCCCGGGCGATTTTGATCAGCTCCGGATGAA
>JAUVXM010000072.1 GCA_030603565.1 Candidatus Aminicenantota bacterium | reverse complement strand
TCCCATGCAAAGAACTTTGAATGTTTTACCGATAAGATTTTTATGTTTTTTTATCTGAATATTTTTTTGAAGATCCTGAACTTGAATAAGGCGTTTCTTTTTAACTTGAAAAGAAACCGAGTCTTTATATTGCAGCGCCTTAGTACAGGGGCGGGGAGAGTATCGGAAAGAAAAAATATTGGAATAACGGACTTTTTCAAGCAGCTTAAGCGTGGATGTAAAATTTTTTTCTGTTTCTCCTGGAAAACCTACGATTATATCTGTACTTAAACTGATGTCAGGTATAAAATCCCGTAGTATATCAATTTTTGCAAGGTATTCTTCCCGGGTATATCCTCGACTCATACGCTTCAAAACTGAATTAGAACCTGCTTGAACAGGAAGGTGGAGTTGGCAGCAGATCTTCTCCGATTCTTTCATTGTTTGGGCAACAACTGATGTGAAATCTTTGGGGTGAGAAGTGAAAAATCGTATCCATTCAATCCCTTCAATACAACTAACGTCTTTTAGTAGGTCACAAAAACTTCTTTTTGTTTGAGGGTCCCGGTATGAATTAACGTTTTGACCTAAAAGCTGGATCTCTTTAAAACCATTAAGGGCTAATTTTGATGCTTCTTTGATTATACTCTCAGAGGAACGATATTTCTCTCTTCCCCGCGTGAAGGGAACTATACAGTAAGAACAAAAATTATTACACCCTTCCATAATAGTGATGTATCCACTAATATTATTTTCCCTGGAGATATTATCGATTTCATGCCAATTACTATACCATTCTGTGTACAGATTTCTCTCTCCTTTCCCTCCAGATAGGATATCTGCAATTTTCCAGTAATTATCAGGGCCTACAACAAAGTCGACATAAGGAATTTTAAGCAGAATATTTCTCTGGAGTTGTGCAACACAGCCGGCAACGCAGATAATTGCATCATTGTCACTTTTTATTGACTTATACCTTCCTAATAAAGAGTAGAGTTTATTTATAGTTTTTTCTCTTACTGCACAAGTATTTATAATGATCAGGTTGCTTTGATCTGGAGAATCGACAGGGGAGGCGCCATTAGCGGAAAGTATTCCAGCAATATGTTCAGAATCATATTCATTCATCTGGCAGCCGAATGTATGAATGAAAAAATTATAACCGGATAACCTATTGGAATTCATCGGATTTTTACTTACTCAGGTTGTTCTCTAGCATTTCTCTGGCATTTTTTAGGGTAGTATCAGTAATATGGCTTCCTCCCAACAGTTTTGCAATTTCCTCAATGCGTTCATTTTTTGTGAGTTTTTTAACCTTAGTGTAAGTCCGGTTGTTTTTGACTATTTTTTCAATCCGGTAATGATGGGGCGCATAAGATGCGATCTGGGGTAGATGGGTAATACAGATCACTTGATTTTGTTTTGAAAGAGATCGAAGTTTTTGAGCGACAAAATCTGCGGTTTTTCCCCCGATACCTGCATCTATTTCATCGAAGATCAATGTTTTTGATTTTTTTTGATCTTTGTCTGCAGATTTTAATGCCAACATCAAACGAGAGAGTTCTCCGCCAGAAGCGATTTTGCGCAAAGGTTTTGGTTTTTCGCCAGGATTTGGGCTTAAAAGGAATTCAACTGTATCGATTCCGCTGTCTTTTAGCTGATTAAGATTATCTGGTCCAGGGTGGGTTGATTTAATGTCTATTTCAAAACGTGCTTTTTTCATTCCCAGTATGCTGATCTCCTTCTCAATCCGCTTCTCAAGTTCCTTCGCAGCTTTTATTCTCATATTTGAGAGGATTTGGGCTTTTTCTTTATACTTTAAAAAGGTAGCCATAAACTTTTTCTTAAGCTCGGACATTTCTTCATGACTGGCGCCAAGGAGATTTAGTTCATTTCGGGCTTTTTCGAGGAAAGACAGGATTTCCGGGATACTCTTTCCATATTTTCTTTTAAGGTTTTCAACATTACTAAGGCGCTCCTCAATAGATTCTAATTTTTCGTTTGAGTTTTCCTGCCTATCCTTAAATTTGATTAAATGATCAACAAATTCTTTGAGAATTATCATAAATTGTTCAACAGCATTATCTATTGTTTTCATTTCCGGGTCATAAGGAGTTAATTCTTTAATTTGGTTTTGAAGCTTGGTAAGGTTTGGTAAAATTGAACTTTCTTCTTTATATGATATATTCAAAGCTTCTTCTACGACGTTGTTGATTTTTTCAGCATTTTTTAAAATCGTTCTTTCCTGCTGGAGATTATCCTCTTCAGCGGTTTTTAATTCAGCATTCTCTATCTCTTTTATGGTATATTTGAGGAAATCTATTCTCTGGACCCGGTCTTGTTCTCTTGCCTGAAGGGAGTTTATTTTCCGATTGAGTTTTCTAAGGCTTTTGGTTAACTGAAAAATATTTTCTCTAATAGAAACTGTATGGGCAAAGTTGTCCAGGAAATCTTGTTGATTATCTATATTGCGGAGAAATATATGGTCATTTTGCCCATAAATATCTACGAAGTCAAAACTTAGTTGTCTGATTTTTTTTATTGGAACCAGAGTTCCGTTTATATATGCCTTGCCATTTCCCTTATAGGGTACTTTTCTATGGAGATAGAGAATATCTTCGTCTTCGGAAAGAAAATTGTCTAAGCAGGAAATTTTGGAGTAAATTTGAAAGGTGGTTTCAACTGAAGTTTCGCTTTTTCCGGTTCTTATGATATCAGAGGATGCTTTTTCTCCTAGACCAAGCCTGATGCTCTCGATAACAATTGATTTACCGGCCCCTGTTTCTCCTGTAAGGATAGAAAAACCGCTATTGAATTCAAGTTCGATATCTTCGATGGTGGCAAAATTTTTTATCCTTAAGGCTTTAAGCATATGATTAATTCAGGTTAATTGGTGATTATAATCGGGACCAGGGCTTTTTCCATATTGATCCGCCCATATCCGATGTAATCATCTTTTCCCGGATACTCTGCACTATTTACATCATCTGCGGAATAACAGATGATATTCATTATCTCAGCAGCAGTCAACCAGTCCTTTGAGCTCTTGATCAGAGCTGCAAAACCAGCCACATGAGGGCTTGAATATGAGGTGCCACTTCCGAACGCATATGGGATAGATCCCGCCCCCCAAAACCAGGAGGGAACACAGCCTACAATTCTTTCACCCGGAGCAGCGACATCGATCTCAGGTCCATAATTTGACCATGATACCTGGTTATCGTCATAATCGGAAGCAGCTACTGCAATACAATATTCAGTATAGGCAGCAGGATATAGTACAGGCTCGGCCTCATTGCCTGCTGCTGCTACTACTACAACATTATTGTCAAAGGCGTATTTCAAGGCATCTTCAAGGCCTGGATCCGTTTCGGGTCCACCTATACTTAAGTTAATGACTGATGCATTGTTATCTACAGCCCAATAAATCCCATCGATGATCCAGCTGTAAAAGCCGCTGCCTTCATCATCTATACATTTGATCGGTAAAATTTTACAGTTCCAGGCAACTCCGGAAACACCTTCATTATTGTTAGTCTCTGCAGCCGCTATTCCTGCTACAAAAGTACCATGGCTGTTATCATCGGTTGCATCAAAATCATCATTTACGAAATCACGCCCGCTGGATATGATTTTGTTTACCAGATCCGGATGCTCCAGATCGACGCCGGTGTCAATTATTGCAATGATGACTTCTTCGGCTCCCTTGGTTTCTTCCCAGGCTGCTGTTGCTTTGATATCAGCTCTGTTTTTTCCTTGAGGGCTTCCGGGGACGCCTATGTCCTGGCCGGAATTATATAGGGCATATTGATAGTCAAAAAAAGTGTCATTGGGAGTGACAGTGATATGAGCGATAAAATTGGGCCCGACATATTCTACATCGGCATTCTGGCTCATAATGTAGACCATTTCTTTTACAGTGGTTCCTGCCGGAATTTGTACCACAAAAATATTGCCGACTAGTATCTTTTTTAGTAGCTTTGAATTATAAACAGCCAGAGTAGTCTCAATGCTTTGGGATTTTACTGAAGGTTTGAATTTTACCAGGATTTGATCTTCTGCGTATTTTTGGGATTTTTTATGAAGGGGAAGACCTCTGTTCAACTGGCGTATTATTTGATGATGCGGGTGAGTTTTGTAGTGAGGGCGCAGTTTTTTATGAAGCCTGGTTTGGGTGTATCCGGTAGAAAGTACTATGCTGAATATAACACAAATATATAATAATAGTTTTTTGCTTTTCATCATTCCCTCCAGTAATATCTAAAATGAAAAAATAGTACCTAATATAAAACTGTAATCCAGGCTGTTATCATTGGGAATAAGAAGCATCTCTGCTTTAATATTTAGGTAGTCGGTAAGTTCATAACGTGTTCCAATGGCAGCGCATATATTTCCCAGTGATACTATTTTTTTATCTTCTTTTCCGGATAGATCTTCAATCGACTGTTCCATGGAGTAAGTTCCCTTGAGATCGGTATAACTGATGAATATATAAGGATAAAAATAGTCAAATCCGGTATAAGTTATCTGAGGTCCGGCTATTATTCTCCACCAGTTCGGCTTTCCGGTTACATTCCCGGAGACACTTAGACCGGGGATGTCCCATTCTTTTTTTGTTGCAATATAATAGACGAACTGACCTCGAGCTCTTATCTCAAAATCATTAAAATTATATATTTTGAAATTCAATTCACTTCCAAATAGATATCCTCCTATATTTCCTGTGTCAAGTTCTATGGAGAAGGGAAGTTGTCTGAACAATAATTTGTCAAAATTTGACAATGAATACCCGGCAATTGCGCTAAGTGATATTCTGTCTTGAATTTCGATTTCTGCGTTTAATGTAAATAAATAAGAATTCAGTTTAGAAGTATTGTCTTCTCCCCAGTCTAATGTCCGGTTTAAATATTCAAATCCGATTCCAGGCTTAAACTTAACAGAACGTTCTGTACTTAGTTCCTGATATTGGGGAAAAAGAAGACCTGGCGCAAAAGCAAAAATTAGCACAACAGCTAACAGGTTTTTAATATAGCGCATCCCATCCTCCTATTTTTCTGTTTTATTTTGAATGCTTTCAATTTCTTTCATCCGCGCAGCTGATTTTTTAGCGAATTCACTTTTAGGGTAATCAGTTATAACTTTCCTGAAATAAGGAGTGCTTTGGTCATAAAGTTTTAAATTAAAATTGGAATCAGCAAGATAAAAATAGATCTTATCCATCCTTGAGTATCCTGGGAATTTTGTAATGATTTCTGTTAATCGGCTAATTGCAGCCTTATAAGCATGGGAATTATAATAGAAAACAGCTATAGAAAGAGAATGTTCAGTTAAGTGGTCTTCACATTCCTGTATTTTTTTTCTCGCCTGATTTGCTTCTTCACTTAGAGCGTATTTGGTCACTACTAATTTGAATTCTGAAAGTGCTTGCTTGGTCTTGGACTGGTCTCTTTCCGGTTTTAAAGTTTTTTCATAAAAAGTCATTCCTATTTGATATTGCGCATAAGCTGCTGAGGGGCTGTAGGGAAAAAGATTTGTAAATTCTCTATACTCGGAGGCAGCGATTATCATGCTGCCCTCGTCTCCTTTTTCAAAATAAGAGTCTGCAATTGCCAATTTAGCGCGTTGTGCATAAAAACTTTTGGGAAAAGAATCAATTATTTGTCTATAATAAAGCCGCCCTTTTTCGGGATTCTTTTTAATATATTTTTCTCCCATATTGTATAGAGCTTCGTCATTTGAAGCTATTTCAGGAGAAATTTCTGTAGTTTTTTTACTGCAGCCTGTTCCGATTAGGATTGTTATTAATAATAAAAATAAGATTTTTTTCATGATAAATACCTTTGAATCCAGTTCCATTCTTTTTGGAGTCCCTCATCAAGCCTGACTTTAGGGGAATAGTCCAAGTCTACATAGGCTTTTTTTATATCAGCAAAAGTATGCAGAACATCACCTTTTTGCTTTTTTTCGTATTGAAGTTGGATTTTTTTTTGGCAGATTTGTTCAAGCAAAGAAAAAACATTTTTCAGTATTAACTGATTCCCGCCGCCTATATTGTATATTTCCCCTTCTTTTCCTTTTACTAAGGAAACAATGTTTGCTTCAATGATATCATCAATATAGGTAAAATCCCGGGTTTGTTTTCCATCGCCGTATATTGAAATAGGTTTGTTTAAAAGGATGGCTTTAAAAAATCTATGAAAGGCCATGTCCGGACGCTGACCAGGGCCGTAAACAGTGAAAAATCTCAAAGAGACAGTGGGAACTCCATAATTTCTAAAATAGAGACTGCAGAGATTTTCGGCGGCAAGCTTGCTTACTCCGTATGGAGAAAAAGGGGAAAGTATGTTTGTTTCTTTCATGGGAAGTTCCGGGGATGATCCGTATACTGAAGAAGAGGAAGCATAGACAAATTTTGTTAAGCGGTATTTTTTGGCAGTTTCCAGGATTTTTTGAGTGGCTTCGATATTGTTTTTGGTATAAATTGAAAAGTTTTTTCCCCAGCTTGCCCTTACTCCCGCTTGGGCAGCCAGATGGAATACAGCATCAATATTTTGTAATAATTTATTCAGATCAATCCGGTTTATATCTTCCGGGAAAAATTTAAATTTTTTATGCTTAGAAAATGGAGCAAGATTTGCTTCTTTTATACTGCGGGGATAATAATCAGTAAAAGAATCGATTCCTGAAACATAATGGCCTTCTTTTAAAAGCCGGCGGCACAGGTGAGAGCCGATAAACCCTGCTGCTCCGGTGACTAAACAATTCATTTTCTTCCTTGTTTACTCAGTTTGTTCTTCAAACGGATTATAGTTGCTTTCGGGTCTTCAGATTTAAAAACCTCTGAGCCGACGACAAAAATATCCACTCCCAATTCACTAAGGTCCTTTATGTTTATTTCTTTTACGCCGCCATCTATTTCTATCAGAGTATTAAGGTTTTGACCTTTTATCCAATTTTTTAGCTGGGATATTTTTGTTTGGCTGGATTCTATAAATTCTTGGGCTCCAGAGCCAGGATTTACAGTCATCAGCAAGACAAAATCCAGATCTTTTATTATATCGTTCATCAGGTGGATTGATGATGCCGGGTTAAGAGCAAGGCCGGCTTTGCAGCCTGCTTGTTTGATGGAGGATATATCTCTATTAAGGTGCTTGGAAGCTTCCAAGTGAATTGAGATCCAATCAGCCCCTGCATCTTGAAATAAAGGAATAATATATTGGGGATTATCCACCATCAAGTGAACATCGAGAGGAAGAGAGGTTTTTTCTTTTAAGGAAGCTACAAGTTTAGGTCCGAACGTCAGATTAGGAACAAAGTGACCGTCCATAATATCAATATGGAGAAGATCGGCACCGGCTTCCTCAACAATTTTTACAGCTTCAGCTATTTTTGAAAAATCAGCTGAAAGTATTGAAGGTGCTATTTGAGGCATTATTTACTCACCTCCAGAGTGATAATATTTCTTTTTTGGATACAATTCCCTTGTTTAGGGATTTGATTTATGATTATGTCGGATTCAAGGCCGGGATATTGAAAGCGATGTATATCTCCTATCCGGAAGCCAATTTCTTCGAGTTTGGCTTTAACAACTTTAATTTTTTTTCCTAAAATATCCGGCATAAGGTATTTTTTTTCATTTTCCCCCTGACTTACTAGAAGGTTTATTTTTGAGTTTATTCCGACTTCCTGGGTTGGTATTGGGTATTGGCTGATGATTTTTCCTGCCGCATACCTGGAAGTGTGCACATGGGAAACTATACCTTTTCGTAAGCCGGCTTCCTGAAGAGTTAGAGGAATAGCTTCAAGGGTTCTGCCAATGATCCTTGGAACCACTACCTTTTCTTTTCCCGCACTTACAACAACTTTGACATTTTGGTTTAATTTGATTTTTGAGTCAGGAGGTGGTTCTTGGGATATGATTTTCCCTTTTTCATATAGGTCATGGAGTTGAACGTCAGTCTGGACTACATATAATTTTTGCTTGGAAAGTTCCGCTCTGGCTTCTTCAATAGTTTTTCCTCTAAGGTCAGATAAAGTAACCATTTCTCCTATTTTAGTGATTTGAAAAGAAATAACAGCTGAAAGGAAAAATAAATTGAGAAGTATCAAAGCAAAAAATGTTATTTTAATATATTTTCCCGACATTTTTATTAGCCTAAACTATTCATAAAAAAATGGCGATGTACTTAGTATTATTTTTATCAGTGATATGTAAAATTTCGCCAAGAACAATTATTGAAACTTTTTTCTCGTTTTTATTTTTAATTTTAATCGCCATTTTTTACCGTTAAGGCGAGTCGATCTTACCGCATCTGCTTCGTTACAGGGTACTTGCGGTGAAGGACCACAGTTTCGCACCCTGTGCCTCGCATCTGCAGCAACCTCGACTCGTGAATAATCCAGGTTTATTTTAAATCAAAATAATAAATACCATAGTTTAATAACCAAGTAAACCTTTAAAGAGTTACAAGGGAGTTTAAAACTACTAACGTGAATTATTCACATTGACATGGCCACTGGTAAGTCCCTTTGAAAGACAGGGATTTCCCCCAGCGGGGAAATCCCTTCCTGTCCTCACAACGCTCTCCTCGAGATTCTCTCGGGGAACCATGCCCGCGTTGTTCCGGATGGCTTTCTTCGGGATTTACCAGTATCCATGCCAGCTCAGCTTCCCATTTGCAAGAAGCACAAGCCACACCTGAATTTCATCTTTTATGAATAATTCAGGTAAGGGATTCTGCTATTAGCTGGACTATATCCTTGACCTTGATGTTTTCCTTATCTTTGTCCTTAAGTCCGTCCTGAAGCATAGTCTGGCAAAAAGGACAGGAGGTAACCACCAGCTCTGTATTAGAGTCTATAACCTCATCTGTTCTGAGATGGTTGATCCTTTGGCCGGAAGATTCCTCAGTCCACATTAAGCCGCCTCCTGCTCCGCAGCAGAAACTGTGTTCGCAGTTGTTTTTAAGTTCTATAAGTTTAGAACTGGATATTTTAGCTAGAATTTTCCTTGGTTGAGAAATAATATTATTGTGGCGTCCGAGGTAACATGAATCGTGATAGGTAAAATCTTTTGTCATTTTTTGTTTAATAGGTAACCGGTCTTTCTGGATAAGCTCTGCAAGCAGCTGGGTGTGATGGATCACTTCTATTTGTTTGAATGCTTTTTTTGTATCCGGCTTTATTTCCGGCAGTACATCCAGCAGTCCCTGATATTCGTTCTTAAAAGTATTGTATCCGTGTGGACATATGGTGATTAATTTTTTTACATTATACTTCTTAAAGAGTTCTATATTCTCGGCTGCCTGCATCTGGTATAGATATTCATTACCAAGGCGTTTGACTGAATCTCCGCAGCATTTTTCTTCCGCTCCCAAAATGGCGAAATCTATATCAGCTATATTTAGAACAGTTGCCATTGCCCGGGCTATCTTTTTTCCTTCTTCGTCAAAAGAGCCGGCGCATCCAACCCAGAATAAATAGTTCGCCTCGGGGTGGTCGCTGATGAGTTTTATATCCAGTCCTTCTTTCCAGTCGGCTCTATTGGAAAAACCAATTCCCCAGGGATTGCTGTTGGTCTCTATATTACGGAAAAAGGAATTTAATTCACCGGGGAATTTACTTTCTATTAATACCTGGCTTTGTCTTAACCCTATGATTTTTGGTATATGTTCTATTTCAACTGGGCATACATGCATACAGGCTCCACAAGTAGTACAGGTCCAGATCTCATCTTGGGAAAACGTACTTTCCATCAGGGGTTTGACTTCCTCTTTTTTGTTTGAAATATATTTTTTTCCTTGCTTAAGGAGATGCTTTTTAAGGTTAAAAATTATCATCTTGGGTGAGAGGGCTTTATCACTTAAAAAGGCGGGGCAGACATCCTGGCACCGTCCGCATTCCATGCATGCGAATGTATCAAGCAGGTCTTTCCAGGAATAATCCGAAGCCTTTTCAACTCCAAAGATTTCAGCATTTTCGATATCAATTGCCTGAAGCCCCCCCATGGGGAGATCACTATTAACCAGGACATTAAAAGAACCGGCAAACATGTGGAAATATTTTGAATGGGGGACATAAGCGATAAAACCGAAAACAAGCAGAATATGCAGCCACCAGGCTATATGAAGATGTGTATTGAGAATGGCCGGGTTTGATAAGTTCTGTATAAAGCCAGCAAAATAGCCGCCAATAAAAGAAAGACGTTCTGTTTCAGGGTGAAGGGCAACAGCAAATATCTCAAAATATAGATAGCTGAGAGTAACCAGAGTAAGCATAATATAGATTATGGCAGAGTCTATTAGGGTGGTTTTATAGGCTTCCGGGCGTATGATAAAACGTTTAATAGTGAAAAATAAAACACCTACTATAACCAGAATTGCGAACATGTCTACCAGAAAGGAAAAGAATAAACCAAAATTGGTATTACCGAACAGATAAAATTTAGGGAAAAATCCTTCCAGGCTGTGATTTATCGTCATAGTATCAAAGGTCAGGGCTCCGTAAAAAATAAAAACATGCATAAATCCAGTTAACAGCCTTTCATTTTTAAGGGTGCATCTCTGAAGCAGGATTTTTGAAAGAGCTCTTCCTATTCTTTTTACCAGATTATTAAATCTTTTGTCCGGCCGTCCGGTCCTAATAATTTTAATGCGGTAATAGACCGGAATGGCAAAAGCTATTAAAGTAATAATAATAACAAAGCTAAAAATAATTTTTCCCATAGGTGAAAGCATAATCCCTCCTTTCCAGGCTAAAAATCATAGGCTAATCCTAAGCGAAATATTCGCGGGTACTGGATTTCCGTTGCATAACGCAGAGGAAATTCAGGTCCCGTCCATTCATTTTCTTCAGTTGCCCAATGACGATTTAAAATATTAAATCCGTCAAAAATTATCCTTACTTGGGATTTACCAATGGTTATAATTTTTTCTAATCGGATATCTATTGTTTTGTTATATTCATACCTGGCAATTCCGCGTGGATGAGCCTGGATATAAAAAGGGCCTTGGTTAAGCCCGGTGATGATGATTTTTCTTGAAAAAGGCTGTCCGTCATAATACTTGATAATGCCACTGATCCTTATTCCGAAAGGAGCCAGATAATTTAAGCCCAATCTTCCTGTATAGGCACGATCAAACCTGACCCGGCCTTCGGCATTTATCAAATTATTGAGATTGTCAAATAAAGTACCCACAATTCCGTCATCATTTTCCCATTCAGTGTTCCCTGGATTTGTGTGGCCTGCTGCTTGGGTGGCTGTCAAGGACAGGAAAAATGTAAAGCGAGAGCCGAATTTTTTTATAAGGTTAAGGTCAAACCCGAAATAAGAAGTTGCTCTGGTATTTGATTCCATATTTGTTAGCAGATAATAGTCCTGACCAAGGCTTTTATTGTCTTGTTCATAAATAGTAAATAGAAGATCGTCATAAGAAAAAGGAATTCGATCATCACCTATATCTGAGTAATAAAGCGGGTGATAATTATCAAAACTGACTCCTGTATTCAAGCGGTGAATCAGGTTGTTTGTGGTCCTGTGAAAGCCTCCTAGAAAAAAATACCAGTCTGAGCCGAAATTGACGGAATATGATATGACCATCTCATCTGTATACGGCCTTTTAAGGTCAGGGTCGATTGAGGCAAAGTAAGATCCTTGTCTTCGCATTAAAATCCCTGATTCTCCGGGCTGATATTGCTTATCCTGGTTTGAGTCATCCCACTTATATACAAGCCCGGCTAATGTATCAGGATTTCCATAGGAAAGGTAGTTTAGCTGTAGTTTATAAAAATAGCGGGCAAAGGAAAGCTTAAGGGCTGAGGTCTTGGCTTTGCAAAGCGGGATGATAATTCCCATTCTGGGAGAAAAATTAAGCCAATTGATCCTATTTTCAGAACTAATTTCTTGCCCCTCTTGAATAGGAATCCATCCCCGGCTATAAGCAAGGTTGAATCCGAGATAGACAGAAAGAAAGTTGGATAATGTCAAAGTGTCCTGCAGATAGAGGTTAAGATTTCGGGATGATTCCCGGTGTAGGACCGGGGAATTGTATTTAATTATCTGGAGAGGCTCTTCCCCGTAAAAGAGAAGGTGAAGATTATCCCTTATTTTTTCTTGTGAGGAGGATGAATTGTTTTGAAATTGAAACCCGTACTGGAGTTTATGCCTGGAGTTGAAGATATTTGAAAATAAGGATTCTCCTTTTAAAAGTACAGTGAAATTTTTCCGCGAATTGTCATATGCTGAAGGTGCTGCTCCTGCAGGAGGGTTGCGAAATATGCCTGTGCTGTATGGTGCTGTTGCTGTTTCCTGAAAATCAGATTTTACATAACCTGAACTGAATGAGGCTCCCAAGGAAATGTAATGATCATTATGGATTCTTGTATCCCAGATGACCTGAAATACATTATATAGTTCTCTTTGATCTACAGTAGACGAGAAAGGGATATTTCTTTCAGCCCCGAAGGAAGGATGGGAGATATTCTGGCCGGTCCAGAGAAAAAATAGGCTGCTTTCAGGAAATTTATATTTTAAACTCAGGAGTCCGGATATAAAGGAGGATTTGTCCATATCTGAGTAGTCGGCCAGATTCCGCGCTAAACCAAAGGCTGTAACAGAAGAAAAGATATATAGTTTTTCAGGGATAACCGGACCGGAAAAGTGGATATTTCCCTCAGTAAAATAATCAAATCCGTGACTTTCCAAAAGGCCTTCCTGTTCAAGATCTGGAGTTATATTTGTGCTTTGAAGGGAATGATGAGTGTAAAAAGTAGAAACTCCTCCCTGAAATCGTTCACCTCCATTGCGGGTTGAAAGGTCGAAATATCCTCCGGGAGACATGGCATGAGGAGGATTTCCTGCATCCACCATCCTGTAGCAGTTGAGGCTGAAGAAGTCCGGATAAAATAAAGGTTTCCCTGTCAGGTATGGATCTGTAACATCCATTCCATTTAGAAGGTAGCTATTTTGGGTCCAGGAGCAGCCTCCCCTGGCACTGAAAAGAGCGGGAATTCCCGACCAGAGTCCTGCTGAATCTATGCGGTTGGTTGTAGCGGAAAGGTCTTGATTTTCTATCACAGACCAGATGTTATGGGCAGAGGGGAACCCGTTAAGTTGGTTTTGGTTTATGATGGTTTGATGGATGTTATGGGTGTAATCAAGGCGTACTAACCGGGAATAGGAACTGCCGTTCTGAGATAGAATGGTTTCGATATACAATGTTTGAGATGGTTCAAGTTGGATATTATTTTGAATATGCGGCTGATAGCCATCTCTATTAAATTTGATAGAATATTCACCGGGGGGAAGTCCTGTTATTTGAAATGTCCCTTTTTTGCTGCTGAGCAGGGTTATATCATTGTTTTGATCTGTGTGAGATAAAATAATCCTGACCTGAGCTAGGGGGTTATTTATGGAATCGCAAACAACTCCTTGTAATCCTGCGTGTTCAGGAGTGGCAATGATAAAACAAGAGAAAAGAACAAGCAGACTAACAAGAATTGTGAGCCGGGCGAGAAGCCATTTTAAAGTTGGCTGTTTGTAGTTAGAGTATTTGACTAATAATTTTGTTAACATTTCTTATAAGTTATTTAGGCTATTTATCTATTTTTTGGTTTTGCCTGTCAAGGCAAAATTATCTTTACAGGACTTCCTCCATTATTTCTACGCTCCTGAGGCTTAAAAAGAATCAGGTCAGTTGATACGAGAACACGCGGAAAAACAAAATTTTACGCTGAGGACGCTGATGACAGGGATTAAAGCGATAAAGCATTGGACACGGATTTTCGCGGATAAAACTGAGTTGTTGTTTTCTTTTGTTGGTGAATCGTCAAAATAAAACAACCCTTCATCACTTCGCTTCGCGAAGCAAGTTGAAATAAAGGTTTACTTTTGGGCCTTGGCCAAAACTGGAAAGTGCTTTTTATTTTTTGTCTTTTCTACATCAGGTGATCTGATTATTTATTATCCTGAAATAGCTAAGAGTTGAAAATAATTGGAAACTCCAGTAGGATTTATATTAAAATGAGATTCAATAATGAGGAAAAAATGGATGAAGAATATGACATTGCAATAATAGGAGCTGGGCCTGGTGGATATGTTGCTGCTATTAGGGCAGCTCAGTTGAAAAAGAAAGTGCTGTTGGTTGAAAAAGATAAATTGGGTGGAACTTGCACGAACCTGGGTTGTATTCCCACTAAATTCCTTCTCCAGCAGACAAAAAAGTTTATAGAGGCAAAGACAAACAAGAACCTTGAAGGCCCTTTAAATGAAATAAAGTGCAACTGGAAAAAAATCCAGGTTGAAAAAAAACAGACAGTAGAACAATTGGTTAAAGGAATTGACTTCCTGCTGAAAAGAAATGGAGTTGATATTATAAGGGGAGAAGCTTCTCTATGTGATGGAAATAAGATCGTTATTCAGGGCAAAAAGGAAGAAAAAGAAATTAAGGTAAAAAAAATTATTTTAGCAACCGGCAGCAGGCCAGCAGAGCTTCCTTTTTTAAAAAGAGATGGTGATAAAATAATAAACAGCACTGATGCGTTGGACTTAATTGGAATTCCCAGGAGATTACTTGTTATAGGAGCCGGAGCAATAGGATTAGAAATAGGGACAATATTCCAAAGGCTGGGAACAGAAGTAGCGATCCTTGAAATATTGCCGCAGATCCTTCCTGGGAGCGATCTGGAAATATGCAATCGATTGGAAAGGGTCCTTAAGCGCAAGGGGATGATAATATATACAAGGATGAAGATTAAAGAAGTTGTTAAAAATAAAAATCAGGTATTTCTTAAAGGGCTTTGTTTGAAGGATAATACTGTTTTTGAATTTGGAGCAGACAAAGTTCTCTTGGCAGTGGGGCGTATCCCGGCAACAGAAATATGCAAGAATAACAGCATGAGATTTCTATTTGATAAAGCCGGATTTGTCAAAGTAGATGCAGGCCTTGAAACCAATATTCCAGGAATTTTTGCTATAGGAGACCTGATCGGAGGGAAGCTTCTCGCTCATAAGGCATACCATGAAGGAATTATTGCTGTTGAGAATGCTTTTGGAGCTAACAAAAGCGCAAGCTACAGGGCTTTACCTCAGGCTGTATTTACCGAGCCAGAATTTTCATCAGTAGGCTTGACCGAGCAGGAAGCAAAAAAGAAGAATGGAAAGGTAAAAAAAGGAGTATTTCCTCTTCAGGCCAATGGACGTGCCTTAACTATGGGAAGTCAGGAAGGGATGATTAAAGTAATAGCAGATGAAGATAAGCGGATTGTAGGTGCTCATATCCTAGCCCCCAATGCATCTGAATTAATACCTGAAATGACAATGGCTGTGGAAAAGAAGCTGGTTCTGCAGGATATTGCTTCTTTAATACACATACATCCCACATTATCCGAAGCTTTGAAGGAAGCGGCTATGAATGCTGAGAATAAAGCTATTCACACGCTATCTTGAAGTGAATAATTCAGAAGAATCTGGGTTATTCACGAAAAGAGGTATCATCCATATCGACATTTTTTATGAATAGTTCAGATGGACCTGAATTATGCACGAGTCGAGGTTGCTGCAGATACGAGGCGCAGGGGATGAAGCTGTGGTCCTTCACCGCGAATCCGCTGCAACAAAGTAGATGCGGTAAGATCGGCTCGCCTGAAAGGTAAAAAATGTCGATTATAAATAGAAATTATATTGTAAACGAAATAGTAAATAGGATATACGAATCAATCAGGGTAGAATATTTATTTAAAAATAGATGCCATATAAATCGA
>JAUVXM010000042.1 GCA_030603565.1 Candidatus Aminicenantota bacterium | reverse complement strand
GAGGAGACATCGAGAAAATGGACAATGCGACATAGGGATTGGGCTATGATATACTCACAACTGATGATCTTTTTTGAAGATCGTTTGGCCAAATATGTGTGATGGTAAAATGGAGTTTACACAGAAAACCTTACACTCCCGATGTTTCATCCATTCACCATTCTCCGCTTTTATAATATTTAACTTCTTCTCCCCATTTACCATTTACTATTTACCATTTACTATTTACCATTTACTATTTACCATTTACTATTTACCATTTACTATTTACCATTTACTATTTACCATTTACCATTTACTATTTACCATTTACCATTTACTATTTTCTGTTTTTCACTTAATATCCGGGACTACAATTCCAGCGATATCCTTTTCGCTCAGCATGTTATTGAATGCGGGCAGGTCATTTTCTATAAGGTCGTTGAAGCGGGCCTTCTGTTTTTTAAGCCGCTCCTTTAGGACTGCGTGTACTTCGCGCTGCTGCTTGTTGGGGGCAAAGTCTACGCTGCTGTTTACATATCCGGCCAGGACTGAAAGCTTGCAGTAAAGCTTCTGGGGGTCTCTGAAAGACTTGGAGTCTCCTTCTGCTATTGTATGCTGAAAGAGTTCATCTTCCACAGACCTGATTTTCTTGTCGAATTTGCCTATGGCTATAAGTGTTGCGGCTGCGTCTCCTCCTTCTCTGAGGGCATCCTTTAAGACATAGAGCTGCTTCCGCATCCATTCGAGCTTGCTTATTATATGGGAGACGGTGTTTAATTCAGCACGCAGCTCTTTCTGCATTGCTACCTGTTCTTTTATATCAGCCAGGCTTCCTTTTGAGCGCGGGTCTTTTTTAACTTCCAGCTTCTGGGTGTATTCCTTGCCGTCCACCTCGAGTTTAACCGTATAGGTCCCGGGCGCTGCTGTAAATCCCCGGAATCCTCCGCTTGTACCCCAGCTTATGATAGGATACCAGCCCTGTCTTTCCCACATAATGTGGAAGCGTTGTTCTTCGACCACATAGGGGTTTCCCGGAGGTTTAGTCCGCAGTTTTGCCTGTTCTGCGGGATAATGCTGCAGCCGCCAGGAGGCACGGTTAATGCCTGCTTTTCTATTGCCAATCAGGGTATCTACCAGTTCCCCCTGCTCGTCAAAGATGCTGATCTTTACGCCCTTTCTGGGGGAGGTTTTCAGGTAGTAATTAATAAAGGCACGGGAATTGGCCCTTGGTCCGCCGGCTATGCTGTGCATGCGGTAGGCGGGACGTGGTTGAAATAGATGAACATCTGATTTCAGCACTTCGTCTGTAAGCTGCTGCAGGGGAGTGATGTCGTCCATTATCCAGAAGCCGCGCCCGTAAGTGGCTACTACCAGGTCGTTGAAATGTTCCTGTACTACCATGTGGTGTACCGGGGCGTAGGGGAGGTTGTTCTGCAGGGGGAGCCATTTTTTTCCGTCATTAAACGAGACGTAGATCGCGTTTTCCGTACCCAAAAATAAGAGGCCTTTACGTACGGGGTCTTCGTGTACCCAGTGGGCGTAGCTGAAAACGCTCTTGGGGATATTGGAGCTTATGGATTTCCAGGATTTTCCATAATCGGTTGTCTTATAAACAAATGGGTCGCGGTTGTTCATCTGGTGGAAGTCGACTGTAAGGTAGGCAGTGCCGGCTTCATAAGGGGAAGGCTCGACATTGCTTATCGTGCCCCAGGTCGGGAGGTTGGGGATGTTTTTTGTGACATTTGTCCAGTTTTCTCCTCCGTCTCTTGTGATGTGAAGGAGGCCGTCATTTGTCCCGGCCCAGATACAGCCTTTTTCAAGAGGAGATTCGGCTAAGGCGAAGACCACACAACCGTATTCAACGGCCAGGTTGTCGAGGGTAAGCCCGCCCGAAGGGACCATCTTGGTGGGGTCATTGGTGCTTAAGTCAGGGCTTATTACTTCCCAGCTGCGGCCGCCGTCTGTTGTTTTGTGGACGACCTGGCTTCCGACATATACTGTGTTGTGGTCGTGAGGGGAGATGAGGATGGGGAATGTCCAGTTGAAGCGGTATTTTGCGGCAGCTGCATGGGAACCGTAAATGGATTCGGGCCAGACATGCACGGAATTTATATGGCCGGTGCTGTAGTCTGCCCGTTCAAGGGTGGCATTGTAGCTTCCTCCCCATACGATATCGGGGTTGACCGGGTCAGGTACAATAAAGCCGCATTCTCCTCCGGCGGTTGCTTCCCACAGCGAGCGGGAGCGTCCATAGCGGCTGGAGAAACTAGTGCTGGGGCCTTTGTAAGCGCTGCCGTCTTGGCGTCCGCCGTATACGTAATAGGGGATCTGATTGTCAACTGCGACGTGGTACATCTGGGCGATGGGCAGGTTGATCCTGCGCCAGGATTTTCCCCGGTTAAGGGTGATCATGGCACAGCCGTCATCACTTATCATCATCCGGTCCGGCATAAGCGGGTCGGCCCACATGTCGTGGCAGTCACCGCTCCAGCGGACTGTATTTGAGGTTATACCGCCGTCAAAGGTTCTGCTCTGGCTGTTGGCTGCAAAATAGACCTCGTTCTCGTCTGCCGGATTGACCATGACCCGGGAGGCGTAATGGGGTCTTTCGTTAAGCAGGCGGTTGTAGCTTGCCAGTTTCCAGTTGTCGCCTCCGTCGCTTGAACGCCACAGGACTCCCCGGTTTGGGTGTCCGGTTTCCATTAAGGCGTAGACTATATTGGGATTGCTGGGGGCAATGGCCAGGCCGACCTTTCCGATCGGGGGGCTGGGAAGGCCGTTGCCTGTGAGGCGCTTCCAGGTAGTGCCGCCGTCTGTGGACTTCCAGATACCGCCGTTCCGGCTTCCGCTTTCCCTTCCCCAGGTGCGGATGATAAGAGGCCACATGCCTGCAAAAAGTATACGGGGATTGTCCGGGTTCATGGCGATCTCAAAACAGCCTGTGTCTTCGCCGACAAAAAGCACATGTTCCCAGGTCTTTCCTCCGTCTGTGGTTCGGAAAACACCTCTTTCTTTCTGGGGGCCGTAGCAGTGGCCGAGAGCAGCTACTAATACGACATCCGGGTTTCTGGGATCGATGGTTACGCGGCCTATACGTCCGGTCTTTTTAAGCCCCATATGCTGCCAGGTCTTGCCGGCGTCTGTGGACTTGTAGACTCCGTTTCCAATGGAAACATTGCTGCGGATAAAGGCCTCTCCTGTGCCAGCCCAAACAACATTAGGGTCGGATGGAGCAATGGCCAGGGCCCCGATGGACTGGGCCGGCTGGTCGTCAAAGATAGGAGCCCAGTTTGTGCCGCCGTCTGTGGATTTCCAGATGCCGCCGGAGGCAGCGCCAATGTAATAAACCAGCGGGTCGCCGGGTACACCGACTACTGCGGACGCGCGGTTGCCCGGAGGCCCGATGTGGCGGTACTGGAGTTGGCTGTAGATCTCAGGATCGATTTCCTGGGCTGTGCTCCAGCTAAATCCGCCTGCGATTAGCAGAATAACCAGAGTTAAAATGCAAGGAAAAATCCTAACTCTCTTTTTTGATAATAAAGATTGCATAAAATCCTCCTTTTTCCCTTTAAATAGGGCTTGAATAAAATTTTACCTGAACTATTCGTAAAAAATGTCGTGAATAATCCAGGTTAGAAATAATAGACATAGTGGATAAGATTATTTTACTTTTATTGGATAATATTTCAAGAATTATTTAACCTGGACTATTCATAAAAAAATGGCGATGTTTTTATTATTAACTTATTTTCAGTGATATGCAGGATTCTTTAAAGAATGATTATTTTAACTATTTTCTCGTTTTTGTTTTTAATTTTAATCGCCATTTTTTTACCATTCAGGCGAGCCGATCTCTATGCATCTGCTTCGTTACAGGGTACTTGCGGTGAAGGACCACAGCTGCGCACCCTGTGCCTTGCATCTGCAGCAACCTCGACTCGTGAATAATCCAGGTTAAATATAGAGAAATTTTTTGTATTTGACTATTCTATTTAGGCTGAATATGATGTTTTCTGCAGGTTTTTTGCTTAGTGACAGGGGGCCTTATTCTTTAAATCTGATCTTAAATGAGGTGCCTTTGCTCCTGTCAAGTTTTATCTCGCCATCTATTTGATTTACCAGTGAAGTTATCAAAGTCAGCCCCATTGATTCTGCTTTTCTGAAATCCAGGTCTTTGGGAAATCCTATGCCGTCATCACTTATAATGAGATTATATCTGCTGCCTTTCTTGTTGAACTTGATTTTTATCTTCCCCTCCCGGTCCTTAGGGAAAGCATGTTTCAGAGCATTTGTGATAAGCTCGTTTAATATCAGTCCAAGGGGAACAGCTTTGTTGATATCAATTATGGTCTTTTTTATGTCTTTTTCATACCTTACTTTTTCCATTTTATCTCGATGAAAGCTTAACAGATGTACTGTCATCTCCTCTATATATTTGCAGAAATCTACCCTTGCAAAGTCTTCTGACCTGTACAGTCTTTCATGCACAAGGGCCATGGAAAAGACACGCTTTCTTGTGGCCTGGAGCATCTCCAGGGATTCTTTATCCTTTATGCGTCTTGATTGAAGATTGAGCAGGCTTGCTACTATCTGTAAGTTGTTTTTGACTCTGTGATGGATTTCTTGCAGGAGGACTGTTTTCTCTTTTAAAGATTTCTCGATTTTTTCATCCGCCTTCTTGTGTTCGGTGATGTCCTGCGAGGCTATTATGGCTCCGTCATTGAAAGGCGCTATAATTATTGCGAGGATTTTTTTGCCGTATTTACATTCAGGAAATTTTTTTGTTTTGCCTGATTTGATACACTTTATCAATTCCCCGTACATATCAATTTTATGTTTTGAGGCGTAATCCCTGTACATTACATCTCCGAGGTTGGGTATTCTGCTGCCAGATTTTCTTTTTTTTATATTGGTCTTGATTATTTTGCCTTCATGGTCGACTACTACACTGTTTTGGGGCGAGTATTGGAATAAGGCAAAGTTAAACGCTTCTTTTTCTTTTAGTTCCTGCTCCATTTTTTTTTGTTCGGTTATGTCTAAAATGGCCCCGTCGTAATGCCTGATCTTCCCTTTTTTATCTGTGACTGCCACAGCTGAGACTGAACCCCATAAGGTTGACCCATTTTTTTTCTTTAACTTGAGGCCTTCATTTTTTACGCATTTATCTCTCTGCATTTTTTGATTGAATATTTTCCTGTCTTCTGGGTTTTGATAAAGATCGGAAACGTTTATTTTTAGAAAATCCTTTTTGCTTTTGTAGCCGAACATTTTGACAATAGCAGGGTTTGCCTCAGTAAATTTGCCTTTTGGACCGGGAGTATTCCTGTAAATACCAGCATTTATGTTTTCAATAAGATGTTTGTATTTCTCTTCGGAAAAATCCTGTTTTTTTGTCTTGCTTTCATCTTTCATACGAGAGTTCCTTTGTTGCTGTTATTAGGAATTATTCCTAAAATAATTATCACAAGAAATAGCGGAAGTCAAGAAAGCGCTTTTTCAGGAGTTTCCTCAATTTTTTCTAAGCTTCTGAGCCTTAAGCAAGAATCAGGTCAGTTGATCCGAAAACTCGCGAATTTTCCCCAGAGTGGAAAATCCGCTCGGATATCCTTCTCCGATATATTTATTTTATATTTTTTTAATTGAATGTATATAATTGCAAAAAACGGGAGTTTGCTATAAAATTGAATTTGTTTTTCAGAAAATGCTTTTTTTTTAGCAAAATTGATTCCGGAGGTTATTTAAGATATGAAGAAAGTTTATGTAGGTATGAGCGCAGATATTGTCCATACAGGCCATCTTAATATAATTAAAGAAGCCAGGAAATATGGTGAAGTGATTGTCGGAGTTTTGACTGACAAGGCAATTGCATCTTACAAGAGACTCCCTTTCCTCTCCTTAGAAGAGAGGAAGACTATTATAGAAAATATAAAAGGAGTTTCCGAAGTTGTTCTTCAGGAAACTCTTGATTATGTTCCGAACCTGAAAAAGATCAAACCCGATTATGTTGTTCATGGGGATGACTGGCGGACAGGCCCGCAGTGGGAGACAAGGGAAAGGGTTTTACAAGCTCTGAAGGAGTGGGGTGGAGAACTTATCGAGCCAGGATATACACAGGGCATTTCGTCAACAATGCTGAACGCACAGGTAAGAGAGGTAGGTACTACTCCGGGGATCAGGATCAGGGTTTTGAGAAGGCTGCTTGCAGCAAAGGGGCTGATCAGAATAATGGAAGCACACAATGGCCTGACAGGCCTCATCGTAGAAAAAACGCAAATAAAAAAAAACGGGGGGATAAAAGAATTTGACGGAATGTGGCTCAGCAGTCTGACAGACTCGGTCTCAAAGGGGAAACCCGATATCGGATTTGTTGACCTGACCTCGAGAATGAATACACTTAACAATATTCTTGAAGTAACGACTAAGCCGGTAATATTTGATGGTGATTCAGGCGGCCTGGCCGATCATTTTAAATTTATGGTAAGAACTCTTGAAAGAGAAGGCATCTCTGCAGTGATAATAGAAGATAAGGTTGGTGCAAAAAGAAATTCTCTTTTCGGGACAGAAGTCAAACAGACCCAGGATACAATCGAAAATTTTTGTGAAAAAATAAGAGCTGGAAAAGATGCCCTTGTAACAGATGATTTTATGATAATTGCAAGGATTGAGAGCCTGATTCTAAAAGCCGGTATGGATGATGCGATAAAAAGGGCGGAAGCATACATAAAAGCCGGTGCAGATGCAATAATGATCCACAGTAAGGAAAAAAAGGCGGATGAGATATTCGAATTCTGCCGCAGATATAAAAAAATAGTTAATAATGTACCTCTTGTTGTTGTTCCCAGCACATATTCCCATATTACCGAAGAGGAACTGGAAAAAGAAGGAGTTAGAATAGTTATTTATGCAAACCAGTTGTTAAGAAGCAGTTATCCGGTCATGAAAAAGGTGGCAGAATCAATCCTTGAACACAGAAGGGCCTGGGAGTGTGATGAAATGTGTATCTCAATTAAGGAAATACTGACACTTATCCCCGGCAGCAAATAAAAATGGATCCTAAGAATTTTATTGAAATAATTAAAGAGAACTTTTTTTCTCCGTTCATGGGAGTACCCTGTTCGGTTTTCACATCATTATTGAATTATATTGATGAAAGCAAAGATACTGAAAATTATATCTGTTCTTCCGAGGGAGAAGCTATGGGGCTTGCAGGTGGGTTTGCACTTTCCGGGAAATATCCTGTTGTTTATATGCAGAATGACGGATATGGAAATGCAGTTAATCCTCTGTCATCACTTCAACTTCTTTATGACCTGCCGGCACTTCTGCTGATCTCCTGGAGAGGCCTGCCGGGGAAAAAAGATGCCCCCCAGCATATGCTGATGGGTGAAACGATTCTGGAACTCCTGGAGACATTTAAGATTCCTTACAGGATACTCGATGAAGGGGAAGAAGACCTGGAAAATGCTGTCAGGGAAGCGTCATCATATTGTGAAAAGAACAGGAAACCTTATACACTGATAATAAAAAAAGGGTATTTTTCCAAATATAAGAGAGTTAAAACAAATGACAAAAGTATTCTTTCATTGAGAATGGAGTATCTTGACGAATTAAAACTACATTTGGAAAAAGATGATGTCTTGTTGGGTACAACAGGATTTACAGGTCGTGAGCTTTACCAGTCCTTTCACCATCCGGGGAAATTTTATATGACAGGGTCCATGGGTTGCCTTGCTTCTCTGGGGCTGGGAGTATCAATTGAGAATAGAGAAAAGAGGGTATTCCTGCTTGACGGAGACGGGGCTGTCTTGATGAAATTGGGAAGCCTTGCGACAATAGGGCATTATTCACCGGATAACCTGATTCATATATGTTTTGACAACTCTGTATATGAATCGACAGGAAGCCAGCCGACTGTATCGGCAAATACCGACCTGTGTAAGGTTGCTGACGGATGTGGTTATAAATATTCGGCTACGGTGGAGAGCATCGGACAGTTTAAAGGGCTCCTTGAAAATTTAGATAAAACAAATAAACCGGCTTTCATAAGGATTATGATAAGCCCCGGGACCGTAGAAGGGCTGGAACGGCCGGCAGATACACCGGTACAGATGAAAAATAAATTTGAAAAATTCCTGGACAGGTAAATTTGGAATATTATAACCCGGTAAAAATTTCGCTCGATGTTGACCTTCCCAATGTAGTTTCTTCACTTTTTAAGAATACAGGACAAAAGCTTATATTTTGTTCCAAACGTTTTTCCAGGACACAAAGCTTTTCAGAACTCAGATCCGGAATTGGAGAATGCGAAGTTTTTTCTGATATTGAAACTAATCCCTCTGTTAAAAGCCTCGAGCTTGCTCTCGGATTTGCGAAAGATTATTCTCCCGAATCTATAATAGCGATCGGGGGTGGCTCCGTGATAGATACGGCAAAAGTGGCGAGGTATGCATGTTACGGTAATACTTTTGATATTAGAGGACTGCTTGGTGATCCTGTAAAGAAGGATTTGTCCAAAAAGCCTTTGTTTGCAGCAGTTCCAACAACCCATGGATCAGGTTCCGAACTTACTATGTGGGCGACGGTATGGGATAAAACATCAGGAAAAAAATATTCCATATCTGATCCGGAAAATTATCCCGATTTTGCCATTTATGATTTCAGTTTGTTCAGCTCACTCCCGGTTCAAGTAACATTTGCATCCACTCTTGATGCATTTTCACATTCATTCGAAGCTTTATGGAATAAGAATTCTAATCCTATTTCAGACCATTTTGCCACAGAGGGGATAAAGCTGATCCTGAATAATATAGGGAAAATAGGGCAGAGTGTCGGTGAGGGTGTTAGAAAAGAGCTTGTTCTTGCTTCGATGTATGCCGGACTTGCCTTTTCGAATACAAAAACTGCAGCTGCCCATTCGATCAGTTATCCACTTACGCTGAGATATAATATCCCGCACGGGATAGCATGTTCAATGCCCCTTTTTCCATTGCTTAAAATAAACAATACTGCAATAAAAAATAAGTTAAGTAAAATATTTTCCTGTTCAGACGTAAAAGATATCAACGGGATTGAGCAAAAAGTAAAATCTGCTATAAAGGGAATGATACCTTATTCTATATCGGAGTATGGTGTCACCAGGGATGAACTCCCTGCTTTAGTAGACGGATCATTTACAAAAGAGAGGATGGCCAATAACATTGTTGAACTTTCCGTTAATGATGTCTTATCTGTTTTTGAAACAATATTCTGAATACAAATAGAGGACAAGAAAATTTTCTACAGCTATATTTTTTATGTTTTTCCAGATTAATCCCACCCCGATCTTCCTGACAATATTAATGAAAAGCAGAACGCTGATATAGGAAATGATTATATCAATTTTTCTTTTCATTAGTCCTGTTGTGTTATCGTAATCCCGAACAGAGCATCAGAAACGGCTATGAGTTGCAGATAGAAGAGGTTTAGATAACCGGCCGCGTTTTGCCCAAAAAATATAAGCGACCAATACAGCGGAAAGAGCCAGGCCTGCCCCGAATTCTCCGGTTAGGTATTTGGTTATATCTGTATCAACCGTTATCCGATCAAAGTGACTCTGGATAAAATAATTATGCATGGCATGAAGAAACATGGCAGTCCAAACACTCCCGGTTTTAATGCGGAGCCACGCAAAAGCGAAACTTATTCCAACAGCCATAATAGTAAAACAGAGGGCAGTATAAAGGATTGGAGCACTGCTGTTATAACCGGAAAAAAGAATAAGAGGCATATGCCAGACGGCCCAGATCAAGCCGCTTAAAAATGACACTTGCGTAAATCCCATCAGTCGTCTGAGCCGGGAAACAAGGAACCCACGCCAACCGATTTCCTCTCCCAGGGCTGTCAAACAGCTGAGGAAAATCGCAACTGGATAGGCAAGAAGAGCTGTCGAAAACTGTACATCCAAGCCACCCCATCCCCCAATCCAGACCACAACATAAACCGGCAGAGCATAAAGAAAGGGGAGGAAAAAACTCAGAACCTGGAAGCGGGTTTTGCCCCACCCCCAACCTAAGCCCCGCAGGTTTTTCTGGAAAATCAAACTGGTGAAAATAGCTGATATCCCGGGACACCACATTAATCCCAGGACATGGAGAAAAGCCTTTTCCACATTCAGGGAACCCGCAGAAAGATAACGAGAATAGAAGAAGGAGCTGAAGCCAAGAGTCAGGATTAAAAAAGTCGAAATTTCTTTTGAAGTTCTTTTTTTTTCTTGCATATTCCTTCCCATGGTCTATTTTTAGACTTTATGATAAATAGGTTAATCTCCCCTGTCAATTTATTTCAGATTTACGGAGAGAACCATACTTATGCTTAAATCTTGACTCATAAGCCTTAAGAAAGCTGTCAATGTGATAACTCCTTGAAAAAGACCCTGATATAATTCCTATCTGGTTTTGCACCGGCGAACCGCACAGCCGTCTACTCGTAGTGTTTGAGCTTCGGCCATAGTTCCTGAAGCGGTTGGTAGGGTTTCCGGCAGATGAAGATGGAGAGGTTGTTCCGCCAGGGCATCGCGTAGGGATGATAGAAAACACGGGCCAGAGTAACTTCTTCAAACATCTCTCCGAGCATTTTCTCATCCAAACCCAGGGAGATCATGATCTCTCCGGTCCTATCCCCTGGACCCCAGAGCCAGTAGCTGTTATGGCCGGAGACGGCCCGAGGCAGATCGTAACGGGGGCCGAAGAAGTCGACGGCTCCTGCCTGAGGATAAGCTATGCCGAAGATCATACACTGCGATTTCTCTTCGGGCGTGAGGCCGTGGTAGACCTCAGCTACCATAGCCACTAGCTCCTCATTGCCAAACATGTCTGAATACTGTTGAGGCAGGACTCCCACTTCCTTTTGCTCGCAGGAGGCCAGTGTTCCGCCCATCATTTGCTGTTGATATTTGATGAATGTCTCGACCGGCAGAATAGGCAGGGTCATTGGGGCCATAGCCGCACCACTGACGACAAAGACGATGACCACAACAGCCCGCAGCCGGCCGCGACGAGCTCCGGCTAACATCTGACCGACAGCCATGGCGCCGCCGGCGCACCAGGGCCACCGCGTCCGGAGATGACGCCGTTGGGAGGTGAGCAGAAGCCCGATTACAAGACCGAAGCCGAAAAAAAGTATTGAGATCTTATTCTCCAAACCCACCCCGAGGACCAGGCCGACCAAGATCCAGAGCTGTGGCACTGAAAACATCTGATTATTCTCTGGCCCGGGTCTTTCCCCCCGGTTGACGATCAAGGCCAGCAGCCAGGCGGCAAGTGTCCAGATCAGGCAATCGAGGGCGTTCATGGTAAGGATGGTATTAAAAATAAAGTAAATGGGGCTGATGGTGACTGCCAGCGCAGAGGGAACTTCCCGTTATGCCAAATGGCAATATCTCCGGACACATCGGCAAACACAATATTCTGGGCGGGTCAGTCAAAAAAGGAAAGGGCAGCGACATAGTCATCATAATTCTGGGCCCGGTTCAATTTCAGAAACATTAAGAATTCATTGGACGGATCGTGAGCGGTCCCGCGCAGTTATGTAACCCTGGGCAAAATAGAGATCATGAGAATTCTTAGCGAAAATGTGGGGAACATGCCGGTTATCAAATAAAACCTGTACTTCATCCTTTAAACCTGGAATATCCAATTCTTCAGGGACCTTATCACCCGATGTATTATTCTGCCAGAACCCGGCAGAGGGATTTAGTAATTTTCCCAGGGGCGGCAGTCTGCCGTGCTGATAATTTAAAAAGTAAAACAATCCCCAGACTAGAATCGCTGATATTACAAATTTGATATATTTCATCCTTCCTATCTCCTTCCCTGCCGGGAAACTAAATTTTATTTTTTACCCGGTAGATTTCTATCCATTTTTCCACATGATCAGCAAGAGTTTTAACAAGTCCCGCTCCTTCGCCATGGATGGGGCGAATATCTTCTGCCAACCCCGTATAGCCTTTTCGGTCCAGCCAGGATGAGAATATATCGGTATCTGTGAATTTTTGGATTTTTTCCGGCTCGATCGTTCTGAGAAGTTTTAGCAGGCTTGAGAGATCATTGATTTTGTTCCCTTCGATGTTCAGGGGTGTGTATTTCGTGCGTTGGATTTCTTTTTTGAAATGCTGTTTCAGGAGGGCTATCAAATATTGCCCTTTTACGTGTATGGGCCGCAAAATATCTCCAAGTTCTCTGAAACTGTGCATATACAGCCAAGTTGAAAAAGCGTCTTTCCCCCCGTATTCCTCTAACACGATCCTTAATTGCTTTGCTTTTTTAGTTTCTTTTTCAGCTTCGAGCATGACAGCATACAGATCATGAATGTTGTTTATACGAAACAATTCCTCTCCAGTTTTAGTGCAGATAAGAAAATCTCCCATACCAGTAAAATCATGGATGTATTTTACGAGAGTGTTAAGGCTCCCTGGTTCACCTTTGGGTAAAGTAAAAGCAGTGTCTTTTAAACCGGCTGCAACTTTGGCCTTTGATGCCACTATGATAGGGATGCGGGGGTGGTATTTTCGGGTGAGATCAATAAGTTTTTTTCCAGCATGATTGTCCAGTTGATGGGCTTTGGGGAATGTGAGGTCTGTTATCAGGCAAATGATATCATCACCTTTAGCAGCCGAGTGATATTTTTCCGGGTTGATTTTTGATTCTTTGTCCACACCGAAAAGAAACTGAAGTGTTTCTTCGTATGTTCGAGTTATTTTCACATCTGCCCTTTGCCCGATAATGTTATAAAGTACAGGCAGAAATTGGGAGAACCAGCGGGGTTCATCGTCTACAATTAAAACTATGTATCGTTTTGCCTTTGAATATTTCTTTATATTGATAAGGTCTTCTGCAGCTCTGACAGCGGCTGAAATGATATTGTCGGGAGAAAAATCTCCTTTACTTACGGCAAAAACAAGATCTGCCTTGGAAGTATAAGGATATTTTTGCTGGGCGGTTTCAGGGGGAGAGCTTTGAATAAAATCTAGGGAGGAAAACAGGATGATTACGGCATCCTGATTGTGGCGGCGGATTTTGTCTGTGTCCACAAGAGTTAGAGCAGTGTCATCAAAGATAAAAACTATTGCCCTCTTTGATTCATAATTGGATGCGGAGAGAGGATCATTCATCAGGCGGATTTTGATCCAGGGCATGTTTTTTCTAAGAGTCTTTGAGGAAGTCCGCACCTGTTCCTCTGCTGAGAATATAATAGCTTTTCTGATTTTTTTTGGGTTGATGATCCGAGGTTTGAATTTAAATTCCTTCTGTTTTGTCATTGGTACTATTTATAGACTGAAGCAATAACACACTTTTGATTTAAAGAATCGGCATAGATATTAACATGTTTGGGAAAAGTAAGGATATTCACGGCCTGGCCGGATTTTGATGGTTTGAAAAACCAGGGATCGATCATATCTTCATCCGGGACAATATAGCCGTATATGGTGTTTGTGCTCATTAAATTAGTGAGGAAGTGGGTTCCCTGGGTGCCGTACATCCTTGTTTGATATTTTTTTTGTTCTTCGTCAAAACCTCCCTGAATCATATACAAGAAATGACTGCCGTAAATACCTCCGGAGAGATTTTCTTCTTCGTAAAGGGGCTCGGGGCGGCCGGCTATGTCGACCCCGTATTCAAAGATCGCCACTGTTCCGTTGATGTCCTGGTAATCGACAAAGATGCCCCAGTTTCTATTTTTACTTCCCAGCCGGCCTGGTACTATGAGGATGAATTTCTCATTATTTTCCTTTAACTTTCGGTTGATTGAAGATATCGAACGCTTCACATCTTCGTGCTTGTTTTTGGAGTAAGTAAAAGGCGAGACTATGATCGCATGAGTGAGCCCTCTTTCTACTCCATGTCCCTGCAGGTTTTCAATGGATAAGTAGGTGTGTTTTACCTGTTTGGGAATTCTAACAGTCGTTAATTTTTTTTCAGGTAACTGGGTTAATTGAACAACATGAAAATTATTATTATTTTGGTCAGGGTCTTTAAAGTTGGGGTTAAAGACAAATTCGATTTGAAAATGGGAAGAGATCTTTGCTGATATGGATTCCATTATTTTCGTCAGACAGCTTCTAAATCCATACCTGTCGTTCTGAATAATTTCTTCTAAAGAAACCATATTTTTGAGGCCGCCGAGAAGACTGATTTTATGGAAATCTGCAAACTTTATATGCAGTTTTCTCATGGTCTCCATCTCATATCCTTTTAGTTCCTTGTTTTTTGTCATATCAATGGCGTAAAAGAAATGTTGGCTGTTTCCATACTTGAGGAATCTCAAGGGGATGGGTTTCTTGATTGTAGACATGGAAATGACCGGAAAATCATCCAAGACTGTGGCATAACCATGACCAAAAGCTACCCTGGCAAAGCCCTCATTGGGATCTTGTGTTTTTAGAGCATATGGAGAAAAGGAATTTGCAACTCCGGACACCAGGGGATAATAAACCGGTCCAGCAAGAGTATCTTCGAAAATACCTGGAATCGGATTAATTACAATAGCCATTTCCTCTTGGCTCTCCGGCGGCTGCTGGGTGATAAAATCATTATAGATATGATATATGGCCTGCTTCAGCTGATTGACCCGGCAGGGAAAATGGGCATGATTATTAGGCAGCATAAAGGATGTGTTCTCGCCGGCCCGGATTTTTCTTGCTCGGCTGGCGGGAAGGAAACCTTCATTAGTTGCTGATGAGCGGACGCTGATCGGGAAATTTCCCAGTGTTTCAAGAATGCCGCAGAGAATCTCCAAGTCTTCTTTATCTAGCCTGTTGCCGTTATCTATAAACTTTAAGAAAAATGAAGTAGCAAGGATGCGGGTGCTTAACTTATGTACTTTGGGGATATTACTCTCATTGATTTTTATTATTCCAGCGCCCTTCCCCCCTGTAGACCCTTTTCCGTATATCCTAACATCTCCGATTTTTTTGATAACTGATTTATCCATATGTTTTTATCAATAATGCTTTTCTCAATTTTACACCGTGAGCGCAGATTAAATCAACTTTCGATATTTGTGAGAAGTAAAAATGATACTAAGGGGAAATTTGAGCCCGGTTTTTTCGCTTTATGGATATAGCCCCGTAGATCCCGCCCGCAACTGCCGGCAGGATCCAGGGGAAACCGGCTTTTGCCAGGGGAATATAGGCAATCAAATTATTTATTGCAGCAATAGGCAGGCCCGCTGATGTGAGAGCATCGAATACACTGACAGCTAAGGCACCGGTTACCGCTCCCATATAGACCGCCCTGTGTATCGCCTTCCGCCCGATTATAGTCAGGATAATCAGGATGATGGCCACAGGATAGACCATAACCAGCAGAGGTATGGCGACCTGCACGATCTTGGTGACACCCACTGTGGCAAACACCCCGCTGAAGATAACAGTAGCTGCACATAAAGTTTTATATTTGAGTTTTCCTTTAGAGAGAGTGCTGAAATAATCAGCTACTGTAGCTGTCAATCCAATGGAAGTGGTCAGACATGCCAGGGAAACGGCCAGTCCTAGGGCGACCTTGCCGGCGCTCCCAAGGATGCCTTGAGTGATATTGATGAGCAGGGTGGTTCGTTCGATGTCGGGCGCAAAGAGGGTGCGGGATGTCGCGCCCAGATACATCAGCCCGCCGTAGACAAGGCCCAATCCCGAAGCTGCGATCAACCCGGCCATAGAGGTCATTTTTACCTGGTCGGATATTTTTTTGTAGCCCTTGAAGATCAAAGTGGCGATGACGATCTCAGCGAAGACGATGGAGGCTATGGCATCCATCGTCTGATAGCCTTCCCGGAAACCACTGGTGAACGGATTGGGGAGGTTTTCAACAGGGGTCGGGCCGAGGGGATAAAAGATGCCCTTGAGGATGATCCAGGCCAGTATGGCCACCAGGAAAGGAGTTAATATTTTACCGATCTTGTCTATGACTTTAGATTCATTAAAGGCGAAAAAGAGGGTGATGAGAAAAAAGACAACTGAAGCGACTGCCGGGCTGACCCAGGGAAGGTTGGGCCTGACGCCCATTTCGAATGTGGTGGCGGCTGTTCTGGGGATGGCCAGTAGCGGCCCAATGGCCAGGATAACGATGATGCTTAGGACCCTGGAAAATCTCGGGCCTAAACGGCCTGCCAAGTGTTCAATGGTTCCGCCGGCCCTGGCTGCGGCGATAATGCCCATCAGAGGCATGCCTATGCCTGTTATTAAAAAGCCAAGGAGGGCCACACGCCACATTGAGCCGGACAAAAATCCCATATACGGGGGGAAGATGAGGTTTCCCGCGCCGAAAAACATGGCGAAAAGAGCCATACCGACCCAGATCACATCGCTTGTCTTTTTATTCATCAGAGTGCTTCTCCAGATTCAAACCTTGTATATCAGAAGGAAAAAACGATGTCAAATATGTGGTAAGATTTTATTGACTATTATTGCAATAAAGATTATACTATTCCTATATAATTACTAAGAAATAAGAACAAGATGGATATTATAATATGTTAAATGTATTTAGCGGCGTTTTAACTGCTGCCTGGGACCTGATGCTTGAGATGTCTCCCTATCTTCTTTTAGGTTTTTTAGCGGCCGGTATACTGAACTTCCTCATACCCAAAGATAAGATTTATAAACATTTTGCAGGTAACAATCTTAAGGCGAGCTTTAAAGCCGCCCTCTTTGGGGTGCCTTTGCCCATATGCTCCTGCGGAGTAATCCCGGTCGCTGCCTACCTTCGGGACAAAGGAGCGGGAAAAGGCGCCACTGTTTCTTTTCTTTCTTCCACTCCCACAACCGGGATCGATTCTATTATGGCCACCTATTCTCTGCTTGGCCCCTTATTTGCAGTTATAAGGCCTGCAGCTCTGCTTCTATCCGGATTGTTGCTAAATGCACTTATACATAAAATCATTATAAAACCAAAAGACAGCAAACTCTATGGCAACATGAAGATAAAAATCTAAAGGATTTAAAATCGAAAAAAGTAGGGAGAAATAAATGAAACGACAGATAATTCAGATCGATGAAGAAAAATGCAACGGCTGCGGGCTGTGTATTCCGAACTGCCCGGAAGGCGCTTTGCAGATAATAGACGGGAAAGCCCGCCTCATAAGCGACCTGTTTTGCGACGGTTTGGGCGCCTGTATCGGCGAATGTCCGGAAGGAGCTATCTCTACCATTGAGCGGGAAGCTGAGCCTTATGATGAAGCCAAAGTTATGGAGAATATCATCAAGGCGGGACCGAATACCATCAAGGCTCACTTAAAACATTTAAAGGACCATGACCAGAGAAAATATTATGGACAGGCGGTTAAGATCTTAATAGGAAAAGAAATTCCTGTGCCTGAAGATGAAGCAGAACCTGCCTGTGTTTCCGCTGAATGTCCCGGGTTTAAAGCTCAAGCCCTTGAGCCCGAGCAGCCTCAAGAACCGCAGTCTATAAGATTAAGCTCAGAGCTGCGCCAGTGGCCGGTACAATTACATCTTTTAAATCCGAGCGCCCCTTATCTGGAAAACGCGGATCTGCTCATATCAGCCGATTGTGTTCCTTTTGCTTTTCCAAACTTTCATCAGCATTTCATGAAGGGCAAGATCGTTATCACACTTTGCCCGAAACTGGATAAAGGGACTGACCTTTATATCGAAAAGCCGGCCCAGATCTTTAAAACCCAGAACATAAATTCCATTACTGTTGCCCGCATGGAGGTGCCCTGTTGCGGCGGGATCGAATTTATCATCCAGAAAGCGCTGGAAAAGGCAGGGAAAGATATGGAAGTAAAACACAGCCTTGTTTCAATTAAAGGGGACATATTATAAAATAAGGTGACAAGATGACTATTGAAAGCTTAAAATACTTTTAATAATGATTAAAGATTGATCTTTTATCTTTTCTTAATCGGGGACATTTCACGAAGTTTTTCCACAATTGGAGGCAGGACTTCTATTACTTTATCTATGTCCTGCTCGGTATTATTTCTCCCCAGACTAAAACGGAGTGAACCATGGGCTACTTCATGTGAAAGCCCCATTGAAATAAGGACATGAGATGCTTGAAGCGAAGCTGAGGTACAGGCTGAACCACTGGAGGCAGCTATTCCATTATGATCCAGGTGAAGTAACATTCCTTCCCCTTCGATGTACTTTATACAAATGTTAAGCGTACCTGGCAATCTTTTATCCGGGTGGCCGTTTATGAAAACATCATCTATTTTTTTTATTAATCCATTTTCCAATCTGTCCCTTAACTTTCTAACTTTTATTCCCTCTTCTGAAAATTCTTTTGCGGCGATCTCTGCAGCCTTGCCGAGGCCAACAATTCCGGGAATGTTCTCAGTTCCTGCTCTTCTGTTGCTTTCGTGATGCCCGCCGTGGAGAAGAGAATCGATTCTGGTCCCTTTTCGAATATAAAGAGCGCCAACACCTTTAGGCCCATAAAATTTATGCCCGGACAGAGAGAGGAGATCAACTGAAAGATCATCAACACCAATGGGAAGCTTTCCCACCGTCTGGACTGCATCGGTATGGAATAAAATACCATTCTGCCTGGATATTTCTGCAATCTCTTTTACCGGCTCTATCGTACCCACCTCATTATTTGCGTGCATAATAGATATTAGGATTGTCTTATCTGTTATTGCATCACGCAGCTCGTCTAAATTCACCAGGCCATGTTTATCTACCCCGAGGTAGGTCACTTTAAATCCCTGCTTCTCAAGCCATTTGCAGGAATTTAATACTGCATGGTGTTCTATGGAAGAGGTTATTATCCGGTTACCTTTCTTCCGGTTAGCAAAAGCAGCTCCTTTTACAGCATAATTATCCGACTCTGTCCCGCTTCCGGTAAAGACGATTTCATTGGAGTTGGCATGTAATAGCTTTGCAACTTTTTCTCTTGCTTCTTCCTTTGCCTTATCTGATTCATTTGCCAGTTTGTATATACTGGAAGGATTGCCATATTTTTTCCCGAAATATGGAAGCATAACTTTGATAACTCTCTCATCAACCGGTGTGGTTGCATTATGGTCAAGATAAACTAGATTATCCATTTCTTCCTCCTGGTCCTGTTTTTAATAAACCTTCATTATTTTAGCAATAAAACCTATAGGAATTATATAGTATGCTTTTTAGCTATTTTTGTAAAGACTTTTTATTTATTTTGTTATGAACTTGATTCTGGGGCTGGTCATTGGTAAACTACGGATGGAATAGGTGGTTATGAGTTTGATATAATGAAACATTCACTGAAAATTGGATTCAGCTTTGGTTTAACTTCCGGGATAATCACAACCCTGGGATTAATAGTTGGTTTACATGCAGGGACTCAGTCAAAAATAGTAGTTATCGGGGGCATCCTGATAATAGCTGTGGCAGATGCATTTTCAGACGCCTTGGGTATTCATATTTCAGTGGAATCTGAAAACAAGCACACGACCAGAGAAATCTGGGAAGCAACAATATCTACTTTTTTATCCAAATTTGTTTTTGCTTTAACATTTGTCATCCCTCTTTTGCTGTTTCAAAGTGGGACAGCAATCCTTATAAGTGTGATCTGGGGCCTTTCATTGTTAGGCATTTTTAGTTACTTTATCGCCAAAGGACAAAATGTTAAACCCTGGAAGGTGATTTTTGAGCACCTGATAATTGCCATACTTGTTATAGTTGCGACTTATTATGTCGGGACTTGGATCAGAGCAGTATTCGGATAAGTTTACGCTTAATTAACCTGAACTATTCATAATGCGTCCACATTCGGATTACTTTAACAGTTCGTTTTCCCTTAAGGATTTGATAGGCTAATCTATGCTGGATCTTGATTCTGAAGGAAGTATTTCTGAAACCTTGATTGGTATATCATCTGATTTTTGATAGAATAAAACTATGAAAAAAAAGAGCGCTTAAAAGAAAAGCAGTAATAAGGAGAGAGGTTTTTATGTCTAAAATTCTTATCACCTATTTCAGTAAAACCGGAAACACAAAAATCATTGCTGAGGCTATCTTCAAAACCGTAGATGGCGAAAAAGCTATTAAACCGGTTAAAGAACTGCTGGATAATGAGCTTGAAGGATACAGCCTTATCTTTATCGGGTTTCCGGTCTACTCTCACAGCATCCCTTTTCCGGTAGAAGCGGTACTTAAAAATATTCCCCCCAATAAAAAGACCGCATTTTTTTCTACCCATGGGTCACTTACCGGAAGCCGTCTTGCCCGGGAGGCATTGGAATACGCGACTGTTATGACATCAAAAACAAAATTGTTGGGAACTTTTACTTGCAGGGGAAAAGTCTCGCCTGAGGCTCTTGAAGTTCTGGGGAAATCGCCGGAGCATAAAGCCTGGGTTGAGATGGCTGCTTCAGCCGATACTCACCCGGACGAAAACGACCTGGAAGATGCGGCTTCCTTTGCCAGGTGGATTATGACCCTGGCTGCCCAAGATTAGGATAATAGATTACCATTTGCCATCCATCTGGAATTCTGCTCCCCCTAACCAGAAACCGGAGTTAGTCACAGAATCATGCTGGGATTGTAAAAGGTCATAATGAAATTTTTCTTCCTCTGCGATCTCTAGGAATATTTTTTTTGCTTTTGGGTCATCTGTATTAGCTGCGGCTTGCTTGAAAAAGTTAATAGCATCCGATTCAAGCTGCATGCCGATACTCAGTGCCTCGGTTTCTCCTTTGCTTTCTGAGTTTTTCATCCGCTCTTTTAATTTTTCAACCAGAGGGACTTCGCCTTCTAATTCATGGCTTCTAACATATTTCTTCCAATCTTCACCTTCAAGGATTTGGCTGAACAGCTGGCTGAAGACTTCAAGGTGTCTTGTCTCTTCTTTGGCCAGAAAGCGGAACATCTTTTTCCCCTTTTCATGCTGGGTGATATCCGCTGCATGATTAAAAAAGTTACGGCCATTAATTTCCAGTAATATGGCACCTTTGATCGCATCTTTAATTTGTTGACTTATCTCTGACATAAGAATCTCCTAATAAAAAGTGTTTTTCATTTTTTTTTAAACTTTTTTTAAAGCGCGATAAAGCAGGGCATTTATTCCTTTCATATTAAGACCAAATAGTTCGTCAACAGATAATTCCTTATTTGTTTATCTGTTCATTTAATGCTTCTTCCATTTTTTTGCTTAAAATTTTCCATCATACTCCCTTACAATTTTTTATGACATAACCACCAGTCAAAGCACTCTATTTCCCCTTTCTTGGCAGATTCCAGTCTTTTCTTTGCAGTTTTTTCGTCACTGGCAGGAGGAATTATAACGTGATCGTCTACGATTTCATTTTCAGGCCAGTTCGCCGGTATCGCCACTTTGTTCTCATCAACGATCTGGAGACCCTTAATCATCCGCAGTATTTCATCCATGTTTCTTCCCAACTCCTGCGGATAGTATAGCATGGCTCTCATTACGCCCTTAGAGTCAACAATGAATACTGCCCTGACTGTATTTGTTCCCTTGCCGGGATGAACAATTCCAAGCTTGCCAGCAACCTTGCCCGTATCGTCAGCTATCACCGGGAATTTTATCTCTACGTCCAGTTTGTCCTTTATCCACTCCACCCACTTTATGTGGCTGAAGACCTGGTCGATACTTAGTCCGATTAGCTCTGTGCCAAGCTCCTTAAACTTGTCGTATCTCTTTTGGAACGCTACGAATTCCGTCGTGCATACTGGTGTAAAGTCAGCGGGATGGCTGAACAGAACAAACCATTTCCCATTAAAATCATCTGGCAGCTTCATTTTTCCATGGGTTGTCTGCACCTCAAACTCAGGAAGTTTTTCCCCGAGTAAAGGCATTCCCAATTCTTCATTTTCTTTCATATTTTTTCTCCTTTTTTAACCTGAACTATTCATAAAAAATGGCGATGTTTTTATTATTCATTTATTCGCAGTGATATGTAAGATTCTTTCAAGAATGATTATTTTAACTTTTTTCTCGTTTTTGTTTTTAATTTTAATCGCCATTTTTTACCTTTCAGGCAAGCCGATCTTACTGCATCTGCTTCGTTACAGAGCGCTTGCGGTGAAGTACCACAGCTGTGTACTCTGTGCCTCGCATCTGCAGCAACCTCGACTCGTGAATAATCCAGGTTAATATATTTTATTTTATCTTTCACACAATCCGTGGCATTAAAGGATTACCTTAACTCTCTTCTATCAGCATAACATCAGCTGGAGATAAAAGGGCTGGCATTTGGGTTCATTGGATTTATTCGTGATGCAAGAGAAAACAGGAATGGATAGCTTTCTTTAAGGTGCCCGGTATAAGCGATCCAAATACTGGTGATCTGGGAAAAAGCGCGCTTTATATCAATGCCTATATGTTTGTAATCCTCTTTAGCAAGAACTTTTAAATTGTCCCCTCTAAAAACCAACTCTTCGGTGAGATGAAAAACTGCCCAGAGAAGGTCTGTAAAGCTTTCATGTTCGAGCAGGTAAGGATTTTCCAACAATCGCAGCAGGAAGGAACGTTTGCCAATGAGAAAGTCGCGGAGTTCGCACAATTTATTTTCTTCAATTTTAATTTCATAAGAAAATTTCTGGGCAGCGGTAATTGCGGTCTTAAAGTCTTTTTTTGTCCATTGGGGCGAAATATTCACCTTTTTTTCTAACTTTTCAGCATTATGTACAAAGCTCGAAAACTTTTTGAGCAGGTCCAGTCCAACTTCACTGAAAAATGTTCCAATGACCATATTCAACTTATTTATTTTAGCCTTTTTCTCTCTGTGAGTAAGGATTCGTTCTATGATAATAACTACTAACAATACATCCAGGAAAAGAAAGCCAATGTCCCCGAGCATGTAAATAAAAATGTGGTGAGAGTCATGGAAAATGAGATAATGTATTGTGTATGTCAGAGCGGAGGCAGAAATAAATATAAGGCATAAATTTGTCGTCCATGTGAAAATTTTTTTCATTACCAGTTTTCTATTAAAAGCTCAAAATGTGCCTGGGGATGGGCGCAGGCAGGGCACTCATCCGGTGCTTCTTCGCCTTCATGGATATAACCGCAGTTGTTGCATTTCCACCGTACTACATTATCCCGTTTAAAAACCCTGTCCTTCTCTATGTTTCCTAAAAGTCCGAGGTATCTTTTCTCGTGCTGCTTTTCTGCTACTGCAATTGACCTCATGACTTCTGCGATTTCAGGAAATCCTTCTTCATCTGCGACTCTGGCAAAATCAGGATACATGGAGCTGTGTTCATGATTTTCGCCGGCGGCAGATGCTTTCAGGTTTTCAGCAGTGCTTCCAATAACTCCAGCAGGAAAGGATGCTGAGATCTCAGCTTCTCCGCCTTCCAGAAATTTAAACAACCTCTCGGCGTGCTCCTTCTCATTAGCTGCTGTTTCTTGAAAAACGTTGGAAATTTGGACATAGCCTTCCTTTTTTGCTTTAGAGGCAAAATACACATAACGATTTCTTGCCTGCGATTCACCTGCAAAAGCAGTTAGAATGTTCTTTTCCGTTTGAGTTCCTTTTAAACTTTCCATAATAATTTCTCCTTACTTATGATATTAACCTTTCCACAAGCCGTGGATAGAGCAGTATTCCCGGGCTTGAACTTCTCCGGCGCCGATGTCAAATTCTGCTTCTGGATGATCGCCTGGATTTAAAAATTTGCGGTAAACTTGGCCATTAGCCATAACCTCTATCCATTCAATATAATGTCCCTCTACCATGGGATGAGCAACTGAACCTACTTTTACCTTTATTCCTTTTTCTGTTCTTTCCACAACCGGAACATGCTTTTCATTGCCCTGGTCTTCTTTTTTTTCTTTTTGGAGAATCATCCGCTGGCCGCAGCATTTGAGTATTCCTTTAGCTCCATGTAAGACTTCAACAATGTTTCCGCAACCCTCGCATTTGTAAACTTGATATCTTTCTGTCATTTTTTTCTCCCTTTATTCATGCTTCCTCGAAAGAATCTTTGTCAGCGCCGCAAACCGGGCATACCCAGTCATCGGGCAGTTCTTCAAAGGCGGTCCCGGGATCGATTCCATTATCAGGATCACCTGTTTCCGGATTGTAGATATAACCGCAGATTATACACTTATAAAGTTTCATTTTTTTCCCCTCCTTTATGGGTTTTTTATCATTCTTTATATATGTGGGGGCATTTTTGGATGCTTTCCCATTTTTTACCTCATGGTAATACGCATAAGTAAGCGGCTCTCCTGCTTGGAGTGTTTGGGCATCAGTAAGTTTTCCGACAAATGCAACATGGGTGCCTGCATCCAGTTCCCCGACAACTTCACATTCTAAATACCCAAGAGTATTTGAAGTAACAATTGGAGTGCCTGTCTGGCCAATTTTGTGATCTATATCCTTAAATTTATCTATGTCCCTACCAGACTTAAAGCCGAAATGGCCTATAAACTGCATGGGAGTGTTCTGCTCCAAAATAGAAATTGAAAATACTCTGCTCTCCTTGATGTATTGGTAGGTTAGGTTATCTTTATTGATACAGATTAAAATTTTTACGGGTTCAGCTGTTACCTGCATTACTGTATTAACGATCTGCCCGTTGTTTTTATCTCCCTTTTTGGAACTAACGACATACAAACCGTAACTTAGTTTAAATAGAGTTGTGATATCCATTAGTTGCTCCTTTTTTAAGGCAATCTTTACATATGCCTTTAAAATAGCCGTGTAATTCAGTTATTTTATGCCCTTCCACATCACCTTCCTTAAAATAAGCACATTCGATGTTTAGGTCGATTATCTTTTTGCATTCTTTACAAAAAAAATGATGGTGAGGAGTGGTATTGCGATCAAAATGTACCTCTGAACCGGTTATAAATAAGGGATTTAAAAGCCCTTTTTCCTTAAAGATATTTAAAGTATTATATACGGAAGTTCTGGATAGGGTAGGGACCTTCTTTTCCAAAGATTTAAATATTTCTTCTGCTGTAGGATGAAATCTGTTCCTTTCAAGATAATCTAAAATCTTTAACCTGACATAAGTAGGCTTAATCCCTTTTACCTGTAGGGTATTTTTAATAGATTCCATATTTGTAATCATTATAATTCTATAATATATACAATTAATTCTTTTTGTCAACAAAATAATTGTAAAATCTCAAAATAA
>JAUVXM010000038.1 GCA_030603565.1 Candidatus Aminicenantota bacterium | reverse complement strand
TAAGCCAAATAAACGATATATTATGATATATTGCCCTCTCTAATTTCCGTGAACTCCGTATCCCGTAAGAATATCCATACAATAAAAGTTTTAACATGGCTTTAGGATCATATTGAGGGTTGCCAACTTTATCCGTGTCTAAATCTATCCCAATCTGAAAAAAATCAAATGATTCCACGATAGCATCATAAGCTCTGACAGGATCAGTATCCTTTACATATTCCTCTACACTTTGCGGAATAATGTTATTTGCTCCCTCTTTCCATCCATAGCGAAAGGACATCTTCTCTCTCCTTACTTTTTCTCGCCCTCTATTTTAACATTTCTATTACTTTTATTCAGTTGATTTTTATAATAACCTCCCTGTATTATTATGACACAGCCTGAGATGCGGTAAGATCGGCCCGTGCTCTGCGTGTTTTCGGATCAACTGACCTGATTCTTGCTTGCAGAGCTTCAATTCATAAAAAAATAGGGGAACTCCAGTCACATTTCTCCATTTACTAAATAAGGCACATATGATATACAAAAACACTTGCTATCTTCTTTTTTCTAACTTGGCTGGAGGATCGGATGAACGAAACATATCTTTTGTTTTCAATAGGTGCAGGTATATGTGCTCTTGTTTTTGCTTTTTGGAAATCCACCTGGATAAACAAACAGGATCCTGGCAGTAATAAAATGACAGAGATCGGAGCTGCAATCAGAGAAGGTGCTATGGCATTTTTGTCTCGTGAATATAAGGTTATCGGAATATTTGTTATTGCAGTTGCCTTGCTTTTAATTATTGGGTACGAGGGCAATTTGAAATGGGTTGCAGCCTCTTTTGTTATCGGTGCATTATGCTCTGCCACGGCTGGTTTTTTCGGAATGAACGTGGCAACCTCAGCTAACACCAGAACCGCAAATGGGGCTCGCAAGGGACTCCAACCTGCCTTAAGAGTTGCCTTTGCTGGCGGCACAGTTATGGGAATGTGTGTGGTGGGACTTGGTGTGCTGGGTTTATCGATCCTTTTCTTATTATACACTAAAGCTTTCGGCTCTGAAGTCACAGATCTTACTTTAACAGTTCTTCCAATAATCAACGGGTTTGCCATGGGCGCATCATCAATTGCATTATTTGCTCGAGTAGGAGGCGGTATTTTCACAAAAGCAGCGGATGTTGGTGCTGACTTAGTTGGAAAAGTAGAAGCTGGTATTCCCGAAGATGACCCAAGGAATCCTGCTACTATAGCAGATAATGTCGGTGATAATGTCGGTGATGTTGCCGGGATGGGGGCTGATCTATTCGAATCATATGTAGGTTCAATTATCGGTTCTATGGTCCTGGGTGCTACTACCGGTAATGTAATGCTTGTTATTCTTCCTCTGATAATCGCTGGTGCAGGGATTATCATATCCATAGCCGCAACCTTTTTCGTTAAGACAAAAGAAGGAGGTGATCCTCAGAGATCCCTAAACATCGGGACTTGGGGAGCAGGTGTGATAATGACAATACTCACCTATCCGATAGTAATAAATCTTGCTCCAAAAACATATGAAACCTCAGGAAAAATGTTTAATTCCACAGGAATATTCCTGGCAATTGTCAGTGGACTCGCAGCCGGAATAGCTATTGGAAAACTTACTGAATATTATACTGCAGAGAATAAAAAACCAGCCCAAAAAATTGCTGAAGCCTCAAAAACAGGGGCAGCAACTAACATCATCTCCGGATTAGGAGTAGGAATGCGCTCCACAGCATTACCCACAATCTGCCTGGTTTCAGCAATTTTATTAGCTCATCATTTCGCCGGTATTTACGGCATTGCTATCGCCGCACTCGGTATGCTGGCTACAACAGGAATTCAACTCGCAGTTGATGCTTACGGACCTATTGCAGATAATGCCGGCGGTATTGCTGAAATGGCAGAGCTAGGCCCTGAAGTTCGAAAAAGAACTGATAAATTAGATGCGGTTGGAAATACCACTGCTGCTATTGGCAAGGGCTTTGCCATTGGATCCGCTGCGTTGACTGCCTTAGCTCTTTTCGCTGCATTTCGTACGACAGTCGGAATAAATACAATCGATTTAACCAAACCAACTGTAATGGGGGGTATTTTTATAGGTGGAATGCTTCCTTTCCTTTTTTCATCATTTGCCATGGGAGCTGTTGGCAGGGCTGCTTTTTTTATGATAAAAGAAGTCCGCCGTCAGTTCCGTGAAATTCCCGGCCTTCTTGAGGGAAAATCCAAGCCAGAGTATGCAAAATGTGTTGATATCGCAACCAAAGCCGCAATTAAAGAGATGATCACTCCCGGGCTACTCGCAGTAGCAACCCCGGTTATCGTCGGCTTTGTAGGCGGACCAGAGATGCTGGGTGGAGTTCTGGCCGGTGTCACTGTTTCCGGGGTAATGCTGGCTCTTTTTATGTCAAATGCAGGAGGCGCTTGGGACAATGCCAAAAAATACATTGAGGGCGGAATTTTCGGAGGAAAAGGTTCAGACACCCATAAGGCTGCGGTCACAGGTGATACTGTTGGAGACCCGTTTAAAGATACAGCCGGGCCATCCTTAAATATTCTTATCAAACTTATGAGTGTCATTTCACTCGTAATTGCTCCTTTGATTCTTTAAGGTCTACATAAAAAATCACTGTTTTGTGAATAGTTAAGCTTTTCCCTGGATGCATCTTCTTTCTTAATCTCTAATCCTTAATCCTTAAGTTAGTTTATTTGCTATTCTTAAATATTTCAGTTATAATTCTCCCCTATAAAATCAATCTTCCATTACTGAATCTAAAATGAAAGTCAATGTATTGAACATTATCAAACAGCTCAGCAAAGAGCGCGGAGTAGACACCGATGTGATAGTTAATGCAATAAAAGAATCACTAAAAGTGGCTTCATCTAAATATTTTACAAATAATGAAGAAATCACTATAAATTTTGATCCTGAAAATGGTGAACTTAGAGTTTTTACTGTTAAAATAATCAGTAAAAATCCGAAAGATCCATCTTCCGAAATCTCTCTCTCTGAAGCAAAAAAAATTGATGTAGCCGCTGCTTATGGCAACTACATTGAAATCGATCTCCCCCCCCAGACTTTAGGCCGCATTGCAGCTCAAGCAGCAAAACAAGTCATTCTTAAAAAAGTAAAGAATGCCGAGCAGGAAAAAAACTATGTTTTTTTTACCTCCAAACTCGGTGAAATTGTATCTGGAGTTTTAAGAAGATTCGGTCCAAACAACAGTATGATTTTTGAGTCTAACAAAACAGAAATATTGCTTCCGGAAAGAGAAAAACTTCCCGGAGAAACATTTGTCAGAGGAGACAGGATAAAAGCTGCTGTTATCCGAGTATTAAAGGAAACATATGGTCCTCAGGTTATTGTATCCAGAACAGATAATAGATTTTTAGCTAAACTCCTGGAGACAGAAATACCGGAGATAGCAAACGGAAATATTGAAATAAAAGATATGGTCCGCCAACCAGGCGAAAGAGCAAAAGTAGCAGTTTTGTCAAGAGAAAAAGACATTGACCCTATTGGGGCCTGTATTGGAGTGCGAGGAAACAGGATCTTGTCGATCAGCAAAGAATTGTTTGGCGAAAAAATCGATGTTATAGAATGGTCGGAAGACCCTACAACCTATGCAAAATCTGCCCTAAACCCGGCAAAAGTTGATAGTGTTTCTATTTCAAATAAAAAGGATAAAATCTTAAAAGCTAAGGTTTCAAGAGATCAATTCTCTCTTGCAATAGGGAAAAAAGGCACTAATGTCAGATTAGCCTCACATCTGATAGGATGGAAAATTGAAATTAACAGCGAATGAAACCGTTTTCTGAACATGGAGATATCAATATTATGAATCCAAACACCAAAAAAACCGCATCAAATAAAGCGAAAAAGCCTCCTAAAAAAATCCAGATAAGAGAAGGCTCTACTGTCAAGGAATTATGTGAAAACCTCGGGCTAAAAGCAAGAGACCTAATTGAAAAAATAGAATCTCAAGGCTTTTCTATCTCAGTCAAAACCGAAATAAACAAAGACCTGAAAGATACTATTTCTAAGATTATAAACCGAAATATTGAAATAATTTCAATAGAAGATGAAATCAGAACCCTAGCGGAAAGCAAACCGGAGGAACTGATCATAAAAGCACCTGTAGTAACGATCATGGGCCATGTCGACCATGGAAAAACAACTCTTCTCGACTCTATCCAGAAATCAAATCTTGTAAACAAAGAATCAGGAGGGATTACTCAACATATCGGAGCTTACCAAATCAAATATAACAATCGTCCAATTACCTTCATTGATACTCCCGGTCACGAAGCTTTTACTCAGTTAAGAGCTAGAGGCGCAAATTTAACTGATATTGTCATCCTTATAGTTGCAGCTGATGACGGAGTTATGCCTCAGACTAAAGAAGCAATTGACCATGCCAAAGCCGCAGACGTTCCCATAATCGTAGCAATCAATAAAATCGACAAACCTGAAGCAGATTCCGACAAGACAAAACAACAGTTATCCAAGGCAGGAGTTCTTGTTGAAGACTGGGGTGGAGACATCGTCAGTATTGACATCTCAGCAAAAGAAAAGACAAACCTTAATGAACTCCTTGAATTGATACTTCTATTAAGTGACATGAACGAATTCAAAGGAAATCCCAAAGTCCCGGCCCAGGGAATTATTCTGGAATCTCATTTAGACTCCAAAAAAGGTCCGGTGGCAACTGTTATTATCCAAAATGGGGTACTCGCTAATGGGAAAGCTTTTATCTCCGGCTCCTGTTATGGAAAAGTAAAAGCCCTTTTCGATGAGAACGGAAAAGCTATGAAAAAGGCTGAAATGGGAATGCCGGTAGAAATCCTCGGCTTTTCCAATGTCCCTGCAGCTGGTGACTACTTTCAAGTAACAGAGAATATAGAAACAGCCAAAAAGCTTTCTCAATATCGCCTTTCACAAGAGAAGAAAGTTGATACCCAAAAAAAAGAGAGTTTAACTCTGGATCAACTTTTTGAAAATATGAAAGATGGGGAGACAAAAAATCTTCCCCTGATCATCAAGGCTGATGTACAAGGTTCAGTCGATGTCCTTTGCGACATCCTTCCCAACCTCAGTACTGATAAAGTAAAAATACAAATAATCCACTCCGCCAGTGGGAAAATAACAGAATCAGATATTAGCCTTGCCTCCGCCTCAAGTTCCATAATCATTGGATATAATTCCAAGCCAAGTTCAACTATTCTCGAAGAAGCAAAAAAAGAAAATGTTGAAGTAAGAAGTTATAATATTATTTATGAGTTGACTGAGGATATCAAAAAAGCCATGATCGGTCTTCTTGATCCGATTATTAAAGAAAAAACCATTGGAAAAGCTGAAGTCAAGAAAACCTTTCGCATCCCACGCATTGGGGCCATCGCAGGATGCCTGGTTAAAGAAGGAAAAATATTACGAAAGGCTTCAATAAGAATTATCAGAGAAGGCGATGTCATCCATGAAGGGCATATTTCTTCTTTAAAACATTTAAAAAACAATGTCACAGAAGTAAAACGTGATTATGAATGCGGAATTGGAATTGAAAATTTCAAAGATATTCAAGTAGGAGATACTATTGAAGCGTTTATTTCAGAAAAGAACATCCCTGAATCACTCTAAATATATTGTTGACATTTTTTATGAATATTGAACAATATTCACATTTTATAAATAGTATAACTATTCAACATTTTTTATGAATAGCTGGATTAAATGATTATTGGACATTTAAACCTTGAAATTTACCTCCCATATTCTCATTCCCTAAAAGAAAAACGGAAGCGAATGAAAAGCCTGAAGGACCGTTTAAGAATAAAATACAATGTTTCCTACTCCGAATTGGAATTTCTTGATAAATGGCAAAGAACAAGAATCGGGCTGGTTACAATCAATAATCAAAAAATTATTATTGATAAAATTTTTCAACAGATCATCCAGGAAATTGAAATAAATTTAGATGGAGAAATCATCAATAAGTATGTAGATTATTATTAAAATCAGAAATGAGCCCAAAACGACGTCAAGAAAAAATCTCTAGTTTGATAAAACAATCTTTAAGCCGCCCCTTGATCGATATCACCCAAGAGTCCTTTTCCTGTTTAACTTCCATTACACGATTAGAGATGTCCAAAGACCTTAATACCGCCTATGTTTATCTCAGTTTCTTCGGAAACAAGGAATATCACGAGATTTTTAAAAAACTTGAAGAAAAAAAAGGACATTTGAGAAAATATATTGCCACTCATACAAAATTAAAGTATAATCCTCAACTTATTTTTCTTCTTGATCCAAGTATAGCCCAGGAAGCAAAAATTGATGATGTATTAGATAAAATATCAAAAGATGAAAAATTATCCAATAACTTTCATAAAAAACAAAATAATTGAAAGTAAGAACATCGCAATAACCTCCCACTTGAGACCGGATGGAGATTCGATATGCACTAGCCTTGCTCTTTATTTCATGGGTAGACAAATGGGCAAGAACATGTCGATACATATCAAGGATAATATCCCATTTCCTTTTAACCACTATCCCGATATTGAAATAGTTAATTCAGGCCCGATCTCCCTAGAAGGAAATGACCTGCTTATTCTCCTCGAATGTGCCAATATCTCAAGATCAGGCTTTAACAATCTGGAAAATCACTTTAAGATTAATATAGACCATCATCACTCAAATGATTATTACGGTGATATAAATTGGGTAAATCCGGATGCAGCTGCGGTTGCATGTCTGGTTTTTGCTCTAGGTAAAAAGATGAGTATTGATTTCACTCCTAAAATCGCTACTCAGCTTTACAGTGGAATAGTTTCCGATACCGGATCATTCCAATTCTCTAATACTAATGCTAAAGCCTTTCAAATATGCGAAAAACTTGTAAATTATGGAGCAAAACCTATCAATGTGTCTGAGCTTTTATTTAATAACAATCCTCCTGAAAAAATCAAACTGTTAGGACTAGTTCTTTCAACGCTCCGCATGAATAAGGAAGAAAATATTGCTATTATCACAATGTTTAAGAAATACTTAAAAGATCTTAACTTAAAGGAAATTGACACAGAGAATATTCTGACCCTAACCCGTTCTATAAAAGGAGCAAAAATAATTCTATTTTTTAAAGAGATCAAGCAGGATATATTCAGGGTCAGCATTAGGTCGAAAGGAGAAGCTAATGCAGCCAAAATCGCAGAGTATTTCGGCGGTGGGGGGCATATACATGCTGCAGGATTTACTATTTCTGGAAAATATGAAAAACTACTTAAAGAAATACCAGCTAAGACAAACCAACTTCTAAAACAATCTTCAGGAAACAGTAAAAAAAATGAACCGAAAACTTATTAACCTGGACTATGCACGAGTCGAGGTTGCCGCAGATATGAGGCAGAGGGGATGAAGCTGTAGATTCTACTGTGAATACCCTGTAACGAATTAGATGCGGTAAGATCGGCTTGCCCGTAGGGTAAAAAATGTCGATTACAAATAGAGCTTATATTATTAACGAAATGGTAAATCGAACCTATATATGAATCAATGTAATACCTTGATTAAAAAAGATATATCTTTCATATCGACATTTTTTATGAATAGTCCAGGCAATCTATTATGGATGGAATGATCCTAGTCGATAAAGAAAAAGGTCTTAGTTCCCATGGCATTATTTCAAAATTAAGAAATATTTTTCAAATAAAAAAAATCGGCCATTTCGGGACTCTTGATCCAATGGCTACAGGTTTGATGCTCATAGCCATAGAGAGAGCAACCAAGCTCTCTCCATTCCTATCAAAATTGAATAAGGTTTATTTAGCTTCTATCCGGTTTGGCTATTCCACAGATACCTATGATGTCACTGGTAATCCCTCCTCTCAAATTAATCCCAACTATCCTTCTGAAAAAAATCTTTTAGGAGCTTTAACAAAGATGGATGGAGATTTACTCCAAGTCCCTCCCCCATTTTCAGCCAAAAAATATAAAGGAAAACCTTTATACTCCTTTGCCAGAAAAAATATCGAGATCAATCTTCCGCCTAGTAAAATATTCATTCACTATATCGACCTTTTATCTTATAAACCACCAATGGTCGATGTAGAGATCAAATGTTCCTCGGGAACCTATATACGGTCCATCGCCCATGATCTAGGTCAATCTCTTGGTTGTAGAGCTCATCTGTTTAACCTAAAAAGAACTGAAGTCGGTCCTTATAAGCTCCCAAACAGTTTTTCCTTGGAAGAAATAAAAATTCTATTCCATGAAAATAAATTTACAAAATTTATAATCCCCTTGGAGCAACTTCTAGCACAATTTCCAAAATTAATTTTAAATGAGACTGGTGCAACTATGGCGAAAAACGGAAATTTTATCTTTCCGGAAAATATCTTAAAAATCACTTCTTCAGAAACGATAATCAATTCAAACTCAGAAGATAAAGAAAATATCTTTAGATTATTCAGCCCGGAAGGAAAACTTATGGCCCTTGCTAAAAGATGTGAAAAAGGAAAAGGACTACACCCTTTCTTAGTTATTGACAATACATAAGCCAATCAGTAAAGTGAAGAAAATAAAATGAAAAACAAAGAATCTTTTTCGCGTTGGGGGATTATATTCGCAGGCCTGGGAATGGCAGTCGGAACAGGCAATCTGTGGCGTTTTCCACGTATTGCTTCACAATATGCAGGCGGTGCTTTTATGCTGGTCTGGATACTATTCCTTTTAATCTGGTCAATGCCTCTACTTATCATAGAACTCTCCATCGGAAAAAAGACACGTCAAGGATTAATCGGCTCTTTCACCTCCATGATCGGGAAAAACTTTGCCTGGATGGGAACATGGGTGGCTTTTGTAACAGCAGCAATAACTTTTTATTACACTGTTGTCACCGGATGGTGCATTAAGTATTTCTATGCCACCTGCTTTCAGGATCTGATACATAAAGAGCCAAATCAATTCTGGCAGGTATTCAACTCCTCATGGGAGCCTGTAGGATTTCATTTTGCAGCAATATTGATCGGATGTTCCATTATCTTTTTCGGCGTCGCTAAAGGAATAGAAAGGGCAAATAAAATCCTTATTCCTTCTCTCTTTATCCTTCTTATTATTGCAGTAGTCCGTTCTTTAACCCTGCCAGGTGCTTTCCAGGGATTAAACTTTCTTTTTTCTCCAAACCTTGCTCAATTTAAAGACCCTGAAATGTGGATAAATGCCTTAAGCCAAACTGCGTGGTCAACCGGAGCCGGATGGGGATTGATGCTTACCTACGCTGTTTACTCCCGGAAAAAGGAAAATCCTGTCCTCACATCCGCCACCTTAGGATTCGGAGACTATGTCGCCTCTTTAATGGCCGCAATCATTGTAATTCCTGCAGTTTTTTCTTTCTTTTATGGACAAGATTCTGCCCAACAAAAAGTACTTGGAGTAATGCAAGAGGGAGACGTGGGGCTTACATTTAAATGGATACCCACTTTATTTGCAAAAATCCCTTCTGGTTCCCTTTTCTTAGCCCTGTTTTTTTTGGCATTATGCTTTGCTGCTTTCACCTCACTCATTGCCCAGCTTGAGCTAATATCGCGAATTTTTATGGATTCCGGGCTCAGTAGAAAAAAATCCGTTACAATCGTAGGCCTGGCCTGCTTTTTTTTAGGCCTTCCTTCTGCCTTGTACATCGGTTTTTTCCATAACCAGGACTGGGTCTGGGGTATGGGACTATTAATCAGCGGTGCATTCTTTATATTCCTTGTTCTTAAAATAGGCCCTAAGAAATTCCGTGAAGAAATCATTACCGATCCTGAGCACAAGATTAAACTGGGAAAAGGGTTTGATATTCTGATCAAATTTCTCCTGCCTATTCAACTGATTGCAATACTTGCTTGGTGGTTCTGGGACAGCTACAAGAGCAACCCTGACACTTGGCTTAACCCTTTTTCCCAAAATACCTTAGGTGCAGTACTTTTTCAATGGGCTATTGCCCTATCTGTTTTCATTCTATTTAATAAAATTATTACTAAAAAGCTGTTTAACAAAAAAAATGACAATTGAAACCATAATAACTATGATTTTTGTCTGCGGACTTTGTTTAGGCGGATTTATCTATTCGCTTTATCTATCTTCAAAAGAAAACTAACCTGGACTATTCATAAAAAATGTCGATATGAAAGATAGATCTTTTTTAATCAAGGTTCTCCTGGACTATTCATAAAAAATGTCGATATGAAAGATAGATCTTTTTTAATCAAGGTTCTCCTGGACTATTCATGAATAATTCAGGACTAATTCGCTTGGATTAATCCGTAGCTGGAATCTCAAATACCGAAAAAAAAGCAATCAATCCTTGAATTTTCCTCCAAGTTATTGTATTTTATTTTGGAAATGAGATTAAGTAAAAACCAAATAGAACACATGGCATTTTCTATAATCCGTAATATGTTAAAAGAAGAAAAAATTCTTACCAAAGATAAAAGTAAACTTGTTGCTGATTTAGATAACCTTATTAACAACGAATTTTTAATCGAAGACAAACTTGACCAGGAAGTTAGAGAGATCCTAAATAAACATATCGAAAAAATTCGAACTGAAAATATTGAATATCAGACAATGTTTAGAATGATAAAGACAAAACTGGCCAAAGAAAAGGAGATAGTACTGTGAACGCCAGAATATCTCGTGAAAAAATTAATCATTTGTCCAGAAAAATCCTGGAATTAATATTCCATGACGATGAAGTAGAATTTTTAGATGAACCAAATGAAATCAGACTTTCAATTTTCAGAAGCATTGAAGAAGAGTTGAAACTATTTGACACAATTGAAAAACGTGCTATTAAGAAAATCGAATCACAAAAAAAACCTATAGAAGAAGGAAGCAGGGAATGGGAGATTCTGTTCCGCAAATACTACGATGACGAGATCTCCAAGCTCAGCAAATTTTTTTAACTCTCCCCACCTTTCAAATGCCCTTTTCTTTTAAGATATTCCCTGAGTGCTTCTTTCCAGTTGGAAAAAGCAGTTATTTCAATTTTTTTTGCTTTTTTATTTTCAAGCACTGAGTAAGCAGGTCTCCTGGCTTTAGAATTAAATGACTCGGAAGCTAGAGGTGAAATTTTCGGGTTTATCTTTAGCAGGGAGAATATCGCGACAGCAAACTCAAACCAGGTACAATAACCTTCATTTGTAAGATGATAAATTCCATAAAAATCTTTTTCGCAAAGTTCTCCTACTTTCCCTGCCAACTCCCAGGTTGATGTAGGTGTTATCCACTGGTCGTTTACAACTTTTAGCTCATCTCCCTTTCTTTCCTTAGATATCATTGTATCTACAAAATTTGTTCCTTTTCCCCAGCATCCCGCTATACCATAAAGCCCACAAGTTCTTACTATAAAATATTTCTTCAAAATACCCTGGATAAACAACTCTCCTGCGAGCTTAGAAACTCCATAAACGCTAATTGGCTTCGGGGTGTCATCTTCTATATAAGGAGACTTTTTTTTACCATTAAAAACATAATCAGTGCTAAAATGGACTAATGTAGACCCGATACTCCGGCATATCAAAGCAAGATCACGCACAGCTATTGCGTTAATACGAAAAGGAGATATGGGTTTTACTTCAGCTTCATCGACCAAATTATAAGCTGCTGTATTAATAATTATCTCTGGCTTTATATTTGTGAGTATTTTTTCAGCTTCATATGGCTTTGTGATATCAAAATCAGGAAAATATAGTGGTACTATAACCTTGTTATGCTTTTTCTGTAGTATTTTTAGGAGATCAGTCCCCAGTTGTCCGTCTGCTCCAATTAAAACAAGTTTCATTTTTTTTATTTGTATCTAATTTAAAAAAAAAGGCCGGGTATTTTACCCCCGGCCTTTCTAATTTCAGATATCTCTTTTTGTTAAAATAAAAGCCTGAAACCAAATAACAATTTATGATTATCTGCGAATGAACGTCCTTCTCCGATGGGAACTCTGGTTTCAAAGAGAAGCTGACCTGCTAGAGTATAATTGTTGAATAGGTCAAATCCTACATTTCCTATAATTTCAGCGTCAGCACTTCTGCTCTCTTTGACTTTAGATGTAAAGCCAGCACCTGCGCCAAAAAATACAGGGCCAGTATGCACATTCATGAGAACATTTGCCATTAAGAAAGATGTCCAAGGCTCATCCTTTAAGGCAAGAGATCCTCCTCCAGAGACAACAAAGTCCAAAGTATCAGGTATTAGCTTATACATAATACCCAATCGAGCACCTGCAAAGGGTCCGTGACTTCCGCGCGCCAAGAGAGGACCGGCCTCTGCCAGAAAGAACATCTTCTTCTGGGTAACTTCAATTTCAAGACTCTCTGGTTGGGAAATAGCTCCAAAATCATCAGTTACAACTGCAGTTATTGTATAAAATCCCGGTTTTTCAAATATTTTTTCCCAAGCAAAAGGTTTAGACGTATCAGAATAAGTATCAATTACATTTCCCTCAGGATCCTTTATCTCAAAATAAGCTTTTACAACCTCGCCATCGGGATCGGTTGAATTGGAAGCATCACATGTAATAGGGCGGCCAACAAAATCTTTGCATAGCAGACATGACGTCCAGAGTTTGCAGATCGGCGGAAAATTAATATAGGTTTTAGCTTGACATGGTTCGGCAGATATTTTTCCTTCATAATTTGTTACTTTTGCATTAAATACATATTCTCCGGGGTCAGATAACTTAGTCTGCCATTTAGGAGACTCGGGAGTTAAGGATTTTGTAGAGATGATAGTTCCATCAGGGCCAACAACTTCTACCTCCATTGATTTGGCATGTTGAGAGCCGCTCATATCTACAGAAATTGGATCATTTATATTTGCTTTGATCGGGTCGACTACAATATCACATATTGCCGGGGGGATAACCTCTTCGACCTTACGAAGTGAGATATTGCCACACGCTCTGGGCATAATGATCTCATATTGTTTATAGTCTTTTTTTACTATAAAAGAAAATATCGGTACCGGCTTTTTCCCTGCCCATTCTAAATCTTCAACGATCTTAACTTTGCCATGAGAGCGGAAAAGCATCCACATCAACTTGTCCCCAATTTCTAGTACACTTTCTTTGAAAGATTCATTTTTCAACTGTTCCAGAAAAGGAAGAAAAAGATCTCCGTATCCTGCCAAATCAAAACCATATTTGATATCTCCGGCATACCTATCTACAAGAGTCTTCATTACTTCTGAGGTAGGAACTTGCCCTTTTATTCTAACCAAAGTATAACGGCCGATCTGTTTTAGCTTCTTTGTCTCAGCATATGAAGTAATTACACTAAGAGCAAGAATACAAACAACTGTTGTTAACAATATTTTTTTATTTCTCATCTAACCTCCTTAAAAATCTCCAATTTTTTTTATTCTATCATAAATATTAAAAAAAATATATTAATGATAAAATTAATTTAACAGTATTTTCCTCATTTTTCTCCACTCTTAAGAAAATTAGCAATGATCCGGTGAATTAAATTGGAATCTCTTGATCTTGAGCTTAAACCTTCTTTAAAGTAAGGGGTCATTTTAGTTTCCAAAGATATCAAATTATTAAAAAGCTGCCGTCCTCCTGGGATATTTATTTCCGGATGAGCCTGTAGTCCCCATAAAGGTTGGTTCTTCAATTTAAAAGCATGAATCCTACATTGTTCAGTTGACGCCAAAACTTCAAACTGATCATTTAGATCTATGACTTCATCAAAATGAAGAGTATACGCATAAAAAAGACCTCTGGGCCCCAATAAAGGATTGTCCATCCTTATTTTAATCGGGATCCAGCCAATTTCAGGCTTCTTACACCTATGTACCTTTTTATAGCCCGCTAGGGCGATAGCAAGAAGCTGATGTCCATAACAACTTCCAAGAACGGGAAAATTTTTCGCTACCGCTTTCCTGACAAACTCAACCTCCTGATAAACCCAAATATCTCTTTCTATGATTGAAGCTTCTGACCCTGTCAAAATCAAATGGGTGTATCCTTCTGACAGATCCGGAAACATTCCTTTTTTCGCAGAAAATGTTTCCCATTCGACCTTTAGATATGTCCTCCAGTGTTGTACAGGAGAATATATCTCCGGATTAATTGAATTGTCTATTATAGCAACTTTAATTTTTCTTTTTTTCATATCATCATAACCAAAAGAGTTAAACAATTAGAGCTATTCATAAAAAATGTCAATATGAATGATACTTAGAAAATTTAAAATAGTAAATGGCACTCAATTTTTTTTTTGGAATTTTATCCCATTTTCTGTTATAATAATTTATTAATTTTAATACTATTTTTATAGTTTTATTTTACAAACAGCACTAGGAATAAAATATTGGATTGAGAGAAAAGACATTGCATAATGTAAAGATCGAAACTGAATTACATGTTACTACACCCAATGAACCTGGCATACTGGGAAGAGTCCTTGGTACTTTAGCGAATTCCGGAATAAATCTTTTAGCACTTAATGTATATACAGAAAAGGATAAAGGAACCTTTCTTCTAATAACTACAGACAATAAAAAAGCAACAAAATGTTTAAAATCTTTAGGATATGAAATCAAAACAAATTCTGTCATTACAGTTATGCTGAGTGACCGTATTGGGGCCGGAGCCGAAATCGGAGCCCTTTTGGGAAATTCCGTAATCAATGTTAAATATTGTTATATATCATCATCAGGAACTGGAAAAGCTCTTCTCGTTATTAATACAGATGACAATAATAGGGCCTATGATACTTTAAAATAATAAAACAGCTTGTAGTTTTAATCTGATTTTCCTTTCGTTCAAGCTGAAAAGGAATAATCTTCAAGTAATTGTTTGAAATGCTTTTTGATTTTTTGAGAAAAATCTTTTTTAGTAAATTTTTTTCCTTGTGTATAAGCACCTTCGCTTAAGGAGTGCATCTTTTCCGGTCTACTGATAAGCCTGAGTGTTTTGTTATATAGTTCCTTAAAATCTTTAAATAAAAATCCTGATTCTCCATCTTTAACAACCTCTTTCTGCCCACCCCCCTTAAAAATAACTGGGACACAATAATTTTGCATAGCTTCGACAGTTGTCATGCCGAAATGTTCAACACACGCCGGGTCAGTCTGACCGATTCCGCAAAAATGCCAGAATATCTTTGCTTTCCTATAAAGATTTTTCAGTTCATCTGAAGAAATGTTAACCTTTAATTCAATTTTGTTTTCAGGGATACCTGTAAGTAGATTTCTAATACTATCGAGGTAAACATTTTTCTCTGTACTTCCACCTGCAAGAACCAGTTTCCACTTTTTCATCTCATCCGGGTACTTATTGGTTAGGAGCATAAAAGCTTTGATCATTTCCTTTTGTTTTTTATTCCCACTTAATTCAAACCTTGACACTGAAAGTATAATATTTTCTTTTTTGCCTTTCGTAGAGGACGATTCCATATCAACCGGAGGATAAATATGCTTATGTGGATTAAGTTTCCACCTTTTTTTTATCCACTCAGCAGTATAAAGACTGTTATAAATAATATGGGAATACTCATCCACATGAAAAAACCTTGTTATTTCCCTTTCCGGAAAATGGCATATAAATTCAGATATATTTGCCAAAGGATAAACCATCTCCAACATACAATTGTTCACAAAAATATCATAGTTTCCGCTTTCTTTGCTAATAACATGAAACGGATTATTCTCTCTCAAGTCTACAAGACCAGCATCAAATATATCATTTTTTTCTTTCCTTGCTTCAAAGAAGGGAATTTTTACTACTTTTAACTTACATCTTGATAAATCCAGATCATACCATTCCTGCAGTTGTTTAATAGAAATATCCCTATTTGCTATCAGGGTTACATCAAAATCCTGCTGCAGTGTACTTGCGATAGTACAGCCGTATTTCTGTGCACCTCCAATAAAATGAAAGGCATTATCATAAATTCCTATTTCAGGTTTTCGCAGACCAAGTGCGACTTCCATACGCAGGAAAATATTGAATGCAGATTGAAGCCCTCTTTTTTGAGATACTAGAGATGCTATTTCCTGAAGAACCGGAGTTGTACTTAAAAAACCTTCTTTAATCTTAGTAAACAAATGCCTGCATATCAAATCTTCAGATGATACGTCATCTATCTTTAAAAACCCTTCTACTGTTTTTATTACTATGGCAGGGTTTATCTCATTCATCTGTATCCCCTTCTTTTTCTTCCTTAATACACAAATTGTCCCTAAAATACTTACTTAAGAGCTCTTCCTGATCTTTAATGAGATTCCGGGTCATTTCTTCCAGAGTATTAAGCCGGTCTTTTATCTTTTGCAAAGTCAATATAACAGCTAAATTAAAAGGGATATATTCTTTATTAATAGAATTTTGTTTATCCAGGTTGAATCGCCCATCCCCTTCCATTTTTATTCTTATAAAAGGTTCTGAAATCGCTCTGTAACGCTCTTTCACCTTATAAAAACGAGAATTTGGCTTCCGCTTGTCAAAAAACTGATTTTCTTCCGATATGCAATCACAATTCTTTTCCAAAGTTGAAAAGCGTCTCCATATCTCAGCTTCCAATTCGTCAAAATCATATTCCCATATGCCTGCTTCTCTTTCAATTTTCTTCATAGCAAGATCTTCAATATTGTTAACTGTTTCTTTTTGTTTGCCAAGTTCTATTCGGATATTTTGAATTGCTTTCCTATAATCAGATAAATTTTCCATATTTTTTGGATTCCTTCTCAAAATAACATCATTTTATTTATAAACTCAGCATACTCGACTGCACATTTTTCTATACTGCATTCCTTTTTAACATATTCCCTGGCTTCCTTTCCAATTGAAATACGGAAATCCTCATCACCTGCCAAAGTAGTAATGAATCTTTTTATCATTTCTTCCTCATCAATATCAGGATTTATTTTTAGTACACAGTAGTCTGGAAAATCTGCATAAGAACCATAATTTGTCACCAGAACAGGCTTCCCATACCCCATCATTCTCAGCAAAGAACCTGAACTCTCCCCCATCGTCGGGTAGCGAAGATTAATACAGATATCTGAAGCTGAAATCAGAGCCTCCAGTTCCCTAATAAGCAAATGCCCCTTACGGATGATATCATAATCCCCAGAAATGTAATTTTCCAGAATATTCCCACGGTCCAGGCCGGCAATAACATACTTGAATTTGAAGCCCTTCACTTTAGATAATGCTGAGAATATTTTATTATACCGCTTATTTTTATTTACAAATCCCGCTGAACATAGAAGAATCTCATTCCGGTTAACTCCTAATCCTTGCCTAATGGCATTCCTATCAAATTCTCTTATTTCATGACCATGATGGTGGATTTTTACTACTGGCTTACCCGATTTCGCCTGAATTCTCTGCTTTATAAAATCGGAATGCACTATAATACCTTTTGCATATTCTACAATTTCCTCATTCAGAGGAAAATCGAAAGCCTCATTCGATTCCCAGATAGGAATCCTAGAATTATCTGAGATCCAAGTGGCAATTTCTTCTCCTGTTTGCCCGTAATATTTGATCTGCAGTTTTTTATATTGTTCAAAATCTCCCGTCGCATCATATCTTTCAGCATAAAATCCCTGCAAAACATAATCATGCAAAACAACAATTCCAGGAAATTTTTTCAAACTTTCATAAATATATCTGTGTCCGTCATAGTAGTTGCCAATATGATAGATAATCTCGGAATAAACAGAAGGATCAAAAGAATCAGCATCAAAAGGAATTGTTTTAAACTGGGATAATATATTTTTATTCTCCGGCTGATATCCCTTTTCTATATATAGATCTATATCAAAATGACCGCTAAGTGCACTCAACATTTCTTCAGTATAATCAGATATTCCTGTTTTTATTGGATTAAGCGGGCTGAAAATAGCAATTTTCATGCCTTCTCTCCATAGACCAAATTTTCAATAACATTATCCCAGTTTATATTTTTTACCTTTTGATAACCAGCTTTTCCAAAATCCTCACATCTTTTCTTGTCAAAAAATAGGCTCTCTATACTTTTTGCCATTTCTTCCAGTGAATCTGATTTCAATATTATCCCATTTCGTTCATGCTCTACGAATTCCAATGGCCCTCCTGAATCATATTTGGTTATAACTGGCTTTTTTGATAGAAAAGACTCAAGAGTTATATATCCATAATCCTCATCCAAGGGAGCAAAGAAAACCATTGAACACTCTGCATAAAGGGAGAGCAGCTTTTCGTCAGATACAAAACCTAAAAATTCCACTCTTTCTGATATCCCGCATTCTGCGGTGATTTCCTGAAGCCTTTCATACTCAGGGCCAGTACCGGCAATCTTACACTTAATGCGCGAATCACAGAATTGTAACGATTTAAGCAGCAGATCGACTCGCTTTAGCTTATCCAGCCTTCCTGCAGAAAGAATAAAATCCCCATTATCTGAAGCATAATATCTTCCAGCTAATCTTGGTGGATGATATAAGGGTATACCACTAAGCATATTATGTTTTTTCAATCTTTCAGCTGTGTTTTTTGAAATAGTGTAAATGCGCTTATAGCTCTTCAATGCTTTACTGTCCATATTGATAAGGCTGTCTCTCATCCTCATATCTTTTCTGCTCTTAGGATCAAATCCAGAGTATTTTGTGTTAAATAAATCATATATCTGCCGAAATTGATGAGTCAGCCATAACACTTTATTCGGATGATTTACAAAATAAGAAGGAAATTTTGTGGAAATCACCAGATCTATTTTTTTTCCATTTGATTCCGTTAGATCAATAAGCTTCCAGATCTCAATTGTCTTTAACAACTGTTTATGTGGATACCATTTGTAAGGAATATTTATCAGGTCTACCTCAAGGCCTTTTTCCTGAAGTTTGCTTACTAAAGCATTAACATGAGCTTCAGCCCCTCCCCGAAAAAAAGGTACCTGGGCCGCACACACAGCAACTGTTTTTATCTCTCCTTTTTTCTTTGGAAAGTTCATTTTATTCTTTACGCTTTCAAAAAGATTATTAATCCTTATCCTCCTTTTCTTTATGCGAGGATTCGGATTTTTGTGACAAGCACTCATTTTTCAATCTGTCTATCTCAACTAAAAATCTCATATTGATCTGTTTCTGGTTTTCCAAAATCGGCTCAAGAATCAATTCCAGCTCCAATATCAAACGATTTCTGAATTTTTCGATTATTTTTTTTGCAAAGAATTTGCGATCAGATCTGTGTAAGTGAAATTTCTTTTCCATTATCTTCTCACACATTATTTCAAATTGATCCTTAGCCAATTCTTCTCTAATATCTTCGATTCTCTTTAAAATTTCTTTACGTTCCATAGACTTAACCTGAACTATTTAAAATAGATATCAATTTATATAATACTAAGTATATAGTAAATAGCAAATATTAAATGGCAAAAAATTACCAGGGAGAAATATCTATTGCTTAATTGAAAAAATATGATAGACTTTCCCTAAATTATTTGGGAGAGTTAAATGACAGAATTCCAAAGTTACATTCCGGATAATACCACATACAAAGATATTAGTATTAAATCTGTAATCCTAGGCGCTGTCTTTGGGGTTATATTCGGTTCTGCCAATGCTTATCTGGGCTTAAGGGTCGGGCTCACGATCTCAACTGCAATTCCTTTAGCCGTTATATCCGTAGCTGTTCTAAGGATTTTAACCCCATTGATCGGGAAAAGTTCTATTTTAGAATGCAATATTGCCCAGACAACCGGTTCAGCAAGTTCTTCTCTTGCTTCGGGAATAATATTCACAATCCCTGCCTTATTCCTCTGGGGTTATAGCCCCAGTATTGCAAAGATCGGAACCCTTGCCATGCTCGGAGGATTACTTGGAGTGCTCTTTATGATCCCACTGCGAAAAGCTTTAATCGTTAAAGAACATGAAGCCCTCCCCTATCCTGAAGGAACTGCTGCTGCTCAGGTTCTTATCTCCGCAGAAGAAGGAGGTGCCAAAGCTAAAAATATATTCCTGGGAATGGGAATCGGCGCTTTTTTAAAAGCACTGATTAGTTTTTTTCATCTCTGGCCGGAAAAAATCTACCTTTCGCTGCCTATATTAAAAAAAGCTAAACTAGGTATGGAGCCAACTCCGGCACTCTTAGGTGTAGGATTTATTCTGGGCCCCCGCATCGGAGCTATCATGGTTGCAGGAGGAATCCTTTCCTGGCTAGGAATAATACCTTTGATCGCTTATTTTGGAGAAAGCATATCCTCACCTCTTTTTCCTGAAATTGACCTAACCATTGCTCAGATGACTGCCTATCAGATATGGAACCGTTATATCAGGTATATCGGAGCAGGTGCGGTCGCAGTTGCCGGAATTATTACTATTTTTAAATCAATACCAACTATGTATAACTCTTTGAAAATAGGGATAAAAGAAATCCAGCTCGGTAAGGATTACAATCCTCAATCTCATAACAAACGAACCCAGACCGACCTACCCATCACTGTCCTGGGAATAGGCGTTCTTATAATTACAGCTGTTTTAGTACTAATACCAAAACTTGTAGGCATTGATGCCTCCCTGCTCATCCGCAGCATTGCCGCTCTTTGTATTATCTTTTTCGCTTTCTGTTTCGCTACTGTCTCATCTCGGATTGTAGGAATGGTAGGGGTATCATCCAATCCGACTTCAGGTATGACGATCGTCACTCTTCTTGGCACCAGCCTTTTATTCGTGGCTATGGGCTGGACCGATGCTATTGGAATGGCAACAGCTCTCACTGTAGGAACCGTCGTATGTGTCGGTTCTTCTATAGCAGGTGACATTTCCCAAGACTTGAAAGCAGGATATATTATCGGAGCCACTCCCAAGAAACAGCAAAGCGCAGAGCTTATTGGGGTAATATCATCTGCCTTTGCTATTGCAGCTGCAGTATGGCTGTTGGGGGAAACCTTTACCTTCGGCTCCGAAGCGCTCCCTGCTCCCCAAGCCGTACTGATGAAAACTGTTATTGAAGGCGTACTGGGCGGAGATCTTCCTTGGGGATTGGTAATGATAGGTGGTTCATTCGCCATAATATCAGAGCTTCTCAGAATTCCATCTCTACCTTTGGCAGTAGGAATTTATCTTCCTCTTTCAACCATGACCCCGATATATGTGGGTGGAATGCTCAGGTTATTAATAGAAAAAAAGGCCGTGAAAAATAAGGAACTGAAAACCAAAAAATCAGAGAAAGGCATACTTCTCAGTTCAGGCTTTATTGCCGGTGAAGGCATTTGTATGGTACTGGTAGCATTGTATGCCTTTATTAAAAAAGCCAAACCTATAGGCCTGGGAATTGTATACCCGGGATTTTTGGGAGAATATATTGCATTAGCAGCATTTATAGGTCTAGTTGCTTTTCTGTATTTTAAAATCAGGAAATAAATCAATTAACACATTGACAATTATTAGACTTTTGTCTACAATTCTAAATTGATAAATGAAGTTGTTAGGAGGTAGCAATGTCTAAAGCAGAACCTAATGTCGTTCCTTTATGCGATGTTTTATTAGTCCTACTTATCATTTTTATGGTCATCACTCCTATGGTTCAAAAAGGAATCGATGTTAAGCTTCCTGAGACCACCCACGACACCTCGGCCACTCCTCAAGGATTGATCGTATTAACCTTAAATAAAGATCTTAGCGTTAACATCAATCAGGAGCAGGTCGAACTCAATATGCTTGAAGGAAGATTAAGAGCTATTTATGAAGTTCGCCAGGATAAAACAATCTTTATCCGGGCAGATGCTAAACTCCCCTATAGCCATGTTATTGACGTTATTGATTTGGCCAAATCAGCTGGAATAGAAACTACAGGAATCATCCCTGAATACTTCACAGAAAATTAGCCTCAATGAACCTATATTAAAGCGATATTTTATATGGGCAAGCGAGGATTTATTGTTTTACTGCTAACCGTGTTTGTTTCCTCTTTATTCTATGGCAGCGAAGATTTCTGCGGAAAAATAGAAAAAGAAGATATACTTAACAGTTTCCCTGAATGGCAAGAAACTGTCACATCTTATTCACCTGATCCAGAAATAATATATGGTCTTCAAACATTTGATATTCCAGTCAATATTGAGATTTTTCTCGGGACTTGGTGCCATGATAGCGTTCAACATGTCAGTGAGTATTTTAAGATTATGGACATGGTCGATAATCCCTATTTCATGACTATATATACAGGAATACCTAAAGACAAGGAATCTCGTGAGCCATATATTAAAGGAAAAAATATTCAAAAAATCCCAACTTTTATTATCTTCATCAATGGAGAAGAAATAGGCAGGATCATTGAGCACCCTATAAAAAGCCTTGAAGAAGATATTCTGGATATTATCTCGATCTTCTCTACAAACCAAGTCGATATAGATCTGGATTTTTATTTATCAAACTATCACGCTGATCTAAATATCGATTGCACTCAGTGCCATCAACCTAAGTATTGACTTCAAACCTATTTCTTGATTGGCCCGATCACTTCGCGGCTTACAATCATGCGCTGAATATCATTAGTACCCTCGTAGATCTGAAGCAGCTTAGCATCCCGCATAAGCTTTTCCATAGGGTAATCTTTCATATATCCATACCCGCCAAAGATCTCCAGCATATCATTTGCAGCTTTCATAGCTACATCCGAGGCAAAAAACTTGGCCATAGCTGATTCTTTCCCAACTTTCATCCCTTTATCTAATCTCCAAGCTGCATTCCATACCAAAAAGCGAGCTGCATTTATTTCAGCTGCTGTTTGAGCAATTTTAAATGCGATCTTCTGAAACAAGGCAATAGGTTTTCCGAATTGGACCCTTGTCCTTGAATAATCAACAGCATATTCAAGCGCAGCTCTGGCTACCCCTAATCCACCAGCTCCGACCGGAGCCCGGGTTTTATCCAGCGTTTTCAAAGCAATCACAAATCCCATGCCTTCCTTTCCCAACAGGTTTCCAGCAGGTACCTTTACATCTTCAAAAAACAACTCAACAGTATTTGATGCTCTATGTCCCATCTTATCTTCTTCCTTTCCTACAGTAATTCCCGGTGTATCTTTAGGAACAATAAAAACACTCATACCGCGCGCACCTTTTTCAGGAGCTGTTAAAGCAAATACAATATAGAGTTCGGCTACTCCCCCATTTGTAGTAAAACATTTGGAACCATTAATAATATATTCATCTCCAACTTTTTCAGCTTTAGTCTTAAGTGACCCAGCATCGGAACCAGCTTCTCTTTCAGTTAAACAAAAAGCCGCTAACAATGCTTCTTTAGTAAAAGGAGTTAAATATTTCTTCTTTTGTTCATCAGTTCCAAAAAGTATTATTGGAGTAAATGCAAGAGAACTGGCCATTATTGTAGTATACATTCCGGCACAACCCCATGCCAGTTCTTCACTAAGAATTACTATATCCAAATGGCTTAATCCTCCACCTCCATATTCCTCAGGAATCTCACAGCTTATAAGCCCTACTTCAAAAGCCTTTTCCATAATATCCCAGGGAAATTCTTCCCCTTTATCATATTTGGCCGCTTTAGGCCTCATTTCTTTTTCAGCAAACTCGTGTGCCATCTCTTGGAGCGCTTTTTGTTCCTCTGTCAAACTAAAATCGATCAATTTTTCCTCCTTGCATTTAATTTAAACCGCTCTGATAGTAATAAATAAGGTTAGCCGCCGTCAAGAAAAATCTTCACAGGAGCTCCCCTACCGCCTTTAATACAATCCTCTCTCTTGCCATATAATATACCGGATTTTCTATTCCAAAAATATCCTTTGCAATATCCTGTGGTCTGATAGATTTTTTATAAGTAAATTTCAAAATAAACATAACTTTATTTTCTTCCTTGTCGACTTTAATTTCCTGAATAAGCTCATTCCTGTGGATAGCTTTATAGTCCTTTATTTGTCTTTCCATGATCTCAAAACAATCAGTACTACCATAGTTCTCCTTCTTCTGGATATTTATCTGTATCATGGTCTTAATTATGTCTTGGCTCATTTCAAGCGAATATTCCAAACATTCTATTTCATTATTAAGCGACGGTCGGTTTAATTCTATCTTCTCCAGATCTATGACTTTAAATCCGGAGGGAACAAAAGCATTCACATGCGAAACAAACTCATCCTTAGAAAATTCATATGCGGATTTGAACTCCAGTATCTCATTTTTTCCTTCCATACCTAAAGGAAGCGCGGGTGCAAAAACCAGAACCATTTTAGGATGAAATCCCTTGGTAAACTTCACCGGGACCAGAGCTCTGCGAAAGCTCCTTTTAATCACATTATTTATATCACCATGAGCTAAATATCTGGCCTTTTGTTCCTTCGAATATTTCATCCTGTACCGTATTTCTCTTTCAGACTTTTTTCCAAAATATAATATTGACGGTTCAGCTGTTTGGATTTCTCTGTCAAAGCTCTTATCTTTTAATAAACCAATCGAACACCCCCCACATTCTATGCACCGGCTTTTTTGGCATACAGGCGTATTTTTTTCATCCACAGCATTTTTTAGCTCTTTGGCCAAATGGCTTTTATTAATTCCAGTGTCAATATGGTCCCAGGGGAGGTCAACATCCAATTCTATTTTAGAAAGATAACGGCTGAAATCCAATCCTTCAGATTCAAAAGCCTGCTCCCAGGCCAAGATATCAAACTGCTCGTTCCAGCCGTCAAAGCGAGCTCCTTCTTTCCATGCCTTAATCAACACCTGTGTAAGCCTTCTATCACCCCTAGAAAACACAGCTTCGAGAATAGCATTTTTTAAAGGATGTGCTTTAAACTTTACAAAGGAATATTTCTTCAATTCTGACTTTATGAATCGATGTTTAGCCAACAGGTCTTTTTCATTTTCCATCCCTATCCATTGGAAAGAGGTATGCGATTTAGGGATAAAGGAAGCTACACTGAGGTTGATCTTAGGAGGCCTCTTCATTATTCTGTACCCTATCCTGATAATCTCCTTTACTGTCTTAACTATCCCATATAAGTCTTCCTCTTTTTCTGTAGGGAGGCCGACCATAAAATAAAGCTTTATTTTTTTCCAGCCATGAGAGAATGCATTCTCTGCAGCTTTCCAAATATCACTGTCTTTCAGATGTTTATTTATTACTCGCCGCAGCCTTTCCGTACCGGCTTCCGGAACAATAGTAAATCCTGTTTTTCTGACTTTAAGGATGTTTTCCACTACTTTTGAAGTTAATTTCTCCGGTCTCAGAGATGAAAGAGAAAGAGAAATTTTATTTTCCTCCAGCTTTTCCATCAGACACTTCATAACTTCTTCAAGATACGGGTAATCTCCTATAGAAAGGGCAGCCAGGGAAGCATCCTCATATCCGGTATTCCGGAGACTGTCTAAAACTTTGTTATAAACATTTCCGGGCTCCCTAACTCTGGCTGGGAAATAAAGTGTTCTTGCCTGACAAAAACGGCAATTCTGAGGGCATCCTCGCACTGCTTCAACCGCAACCCTTTCAAAAATTACTTTTATATTTGGAACTACTATTTTTTCCGGATACGAAGCTTTAGTCAAAGGGAAAAAACATCTCTTTTTTACCTGAGAGGGAGCATTTCCTTCCGGCTTCACAGCCTGCAGAAAAGAACCGGCAGGTCTGTAAGGTTTATATAATGAGGGAACATAAACCCCTTTGATCCCTGACAATTCATGCAACAGCTGTCTTTTTTTTGTGATTTTACCCTTAAATTCTTCGAATATCTTAATGACCTCCAAAAAAGCTTCTTCACCATCTCCGATTAAAAACGCATCGAACAGATCTGCTACCGGCTCTGGGTTAAAAACAGCTGGGCCCCCAGCAATAACTAAAGGATATTTGAGGCTCCTATCTGACGAAAGTAATGGTATCTTCCCTGTATCAAGGATAGTTAATATATTGGAATAATTCAGCTCATATGAAAGAGAGAAACCTATTATATCAAATGCAGAAATAGGGATCTTATTTTCAAGCGAACATAAAGTTACTCTTCTCTTTCTTAATTCCTTTTCACAATCTATCCAGGGGGCAAACACCCGTTCGGCCAGGATAGAATCGTTAGCATTTAAAATGTGATACAGGATCTTTTGTCCGAGATAGGACATCCCCACTTCATAAAGGTCAGGAAAAGCAAGAGCTACCTTAGTCTTCACCCTGCCTGGATCTTTCTTTATCTCGTTCCACTCTCCCCCGATATAACGTCCTGGCTTCTGGACATGTCTTAATATTTCATCCCATTCATCTGCGTACTGCATAAATATAAATTCCTCAGTAAAGAACCATTCTGTCCTTCAGCATCTTTAGCAATATGGCAGTAAGGCTTTTACTTAACCCTTAATGGCTATATGCCAAATGAAATCAGAGACTCATTTTAGCAATTTATATTCAATTATGATAGATTTAATTTTTAAGGTTTTTAGAAAAAGGATATATTATAACAATGAATAAAGAAGCGTTAATTCGATTAAGACAGGC
>JAUVXM010000077.1 GCA_030603565.1 Candidatus Aminicenantota bacterium | reverse complement strand
AAAATGAATAAACGCCTTTATCTATACCTGCTTCCTCTGCTTTTCTCCCTTACCGGATGCAATATATCGGCAACCTGGCAAAAAACTACTTTACTCTACTTTGACACCCTCTGTGAAGTTAATCTATTCTGTCCTCCTTCTGCCTTTAAAGCCGCCTTAAAAGAAACTAAAAACATATTTTCTCTTATAGAAGGAAATTTTTCTCCAGGCGTCCAAGATTATTCCTCCTCTATGACATTATATCTTTTTAAGACAGCCGCAGAAGTAAACCGCAGCTCCTCCGGAAGTTTTGACATAACAGTAGCACCTCTCTCTCAACTCTGGGGCTTTAAATCAGGTAAGCACAGGGTTCCCTCCTCTGAAGAAATCTTATCAGTCCTTAAAAGGACAGGTATGAAAAAAGTCCGCATAAACAAAGGCACCCTGATGCTAACTGCTGGTATGGAGTTGGCTTGGGGAGGAATCGCTAAAGGATATGGGGTTGACTTGGCCGCGCAAAAATTAAAAGATATGGGTATTTCCAAAGGATTTATCAATGCCGGCGGCGACCTTTGCTGTTGGGGGAAAAACCCGGAAGGTAAACCCTGGCAGGTTGGTATTAAAGATCCAAGAGGAGCGGGATTTGTGGAAATCATACATCTCTCCGATAAGAGCGCTGCCACTACCGGAGACTATCAAAGATATTTTATAAAAAAAGGCATTCGATATCACCATGTCTTTGATCCCTATACCGGATATCCTTCCCAGGGAAAACAGAGCGTTACTGTGATCGGGCCTGAAACATGCCTCTGTGATGCTCTCTCAACCGCTCTTTTTGTCTCTAAAACACCGGAAAAGATCCTAAAGAAATACCCAGAATATGGGGCGATCTTGATAGATGTAAAGGGAGAAATATCAACTCTTGGGAAAGTTTTTCTTTAAATCTTCATCGGCATTAAAACATACTTATATTCTATCTCTTCTTCTTCTTTGGTCCGCATTAGCACCGCGCTGTTTTCGTCTTTTAATTCAAAACAAACTTCCTCTGCTTTTACTGTGGAAAGAAAATCGAGTATGTATTGAGAGTTAAAGCCAATTTCAAGTTCATCTCCGGAATACTCTACTTCAACCTCATCTCTAGCCTCTCCCAACTCTGGATTTGATGAAAAAAGGCTGACTTTGTTCCCTTTAATACTAAATCTTACTCCTCTGGACCTTTCAGAAGAAAGTAAGGAAACCCTACTAACAGCATTAGATATTTTCTCCCGGGAAAGGGTTAAAGTATTGGAGTTATCTTTTGGAATCACAGCTTCATAATTAGGGAATTTCCCTTCAATAATCCTTGAAGTAATGGTTCTATTTGTGATATTAAAAAATAGATTGTTTTCATCAAGGTCAAATGCAATGGTTTTATCCTCGAATTTTCTTAACTCACTCAAAGTCTTCTTTGAAATAATTCCCTTGATCTCTTCTGTTATATTCAAATCCTCTATTTTAGAGCAAGTGTAAGCAAGTCTATGCCCGTCAGTGCTTATCAACTCAATACTGTTATTCTTTAGTTTCATCAAAGCTCCGTTTAAATAATACCTTTGCTCATGAGAAATCGCACAATAAACCCTTTCTATCATCTCCTTGAATTTCTCAAGAGGGAGGTTGATGTCCTTCTCAAACTTAGGCTCTGGAACTTGAGGATAATCTTCTTTTGGAAGTATATTGACTTTAAATTCACTGGCTCCAGATGTGATCCTCATCATTTTTTCATCTATCTTCTCACAAGAAACATCATCTCTACTTGAAAGCGACTTTGCTATTTCAAATACTTTTTTCCCCGAAACTGTAACAGCGCCGGTTTCCTCAACCTCAGCTGAAAAATGAGTCTTCATCCCAACTTCAAGATCGGTACCTATCAGCTCTACTTTATCTTGTGACGCATTGATTAGAATATTTGCTAAAATCGGCATAGTGTTTCGCTTTTCAACAATTCCCTGTAAAATTTGAAGTTCGTTGAGAATATCTTCTTTTTTTGTAATAAATTTCATTTTTCCACCTATCCTAAATATATATATTATTATTAATTATTAATAAAAGGTAAAGTGCTAATAATAATAATAATTGCACTGAAAATGTGAAAAAAAAATATAAGTCATTGATTCCTTAATGGATGTAATTGATTATTTTGTTTATTTTACTGTTGAATTTTGAGTCAGTTGCTTTTAGTTTCTCAATTTTCCGAATACTATGCAGGACTGTTGTATGATGTTTTCCACCGAATTTTTTCCCAATTTCCGGGAGGGAGGATTTTGTAAGTTCTTTGGAAAGATACATGGCAATTTGACGAGGGAAGGCAAATTTAGGTGAATTATTCCTAGCTTTAATTTGAGAGAGTGCTATTTTAAATTGGTGGCATACTATTTTTTGGATTTTCTCAATTGTGACGACATGAGCCGTTGAATCTAAAAGGCTTTTTAGAGCTTCTTTTGCAATGTCAAGGTCGATCGGCTCCCCTTTTAAGGATGCAAATGCTATGACACGACGCAGGTATCCCTCTAACTCTCTTATATTCGAATAGATTTTGTCTGCAATATACAGAGCAACGCTTTCAGGTAGTTTAATATTTTCTAGAGCCGATTTATTCATCAGAATGGCGATTCTTGTTTCTATGTCCGGGGGTTTTAAGTCAACCAATAAACCCCATTCAAATCTTGAACTAAACCTTTCTTCAAGTTTTGGAATTTCTTTTGGAGGGCAATCACTAGAGATAACGATCTGTTTTTGATGATCATAAAGGTGATTAAAGGTGTGAAAGAACTCTTCTTTAGTCCGCTCTCTTCCTGCAAGATAATGGATATCATCCATAAGGAGGACATCAACACTTCTGTATTTATGGCGAAAGTCCAGAATCCTCCCGTATTGGAGATGGTTTATAAGATCGTTCATAAATTTTTCTGTGGTGATGAAAAGGATTTTAAGCCTGCTATTGTTTGTAAGATTATAATGCCCAATAGCATTCATTAGGTGAGTTTTTCCCAAACCTGCTCCGCCATAAATATAAAGGGGGTTATAAGATTTAGCAGGATTCTTTACCACAGCTAAAGCTGCAGCATGAGCGAACTGATTGCATGAGCCAACAATAAAATTTTCAAAAGTATAATTTGGATTCAGGTTGGGGTTTAATAAGGGACCACTTTTGGATTTCCTCTCCAGAGGCGAGTTCCGAATAAAAGAAGAAGAGGAGTCATCACATATATACTTTATGTTGTAAGCTTTATTGTAGATACCCATGGAGCAGGTATTTATTAATCTTGAATAATGAAAGGAAAGCCAATCCTTAAAATAAGAATTAGGGACTTTAACATAGAGAGACCCTTTTTCTTGGCCGATAAAGACGGTTGGATCGAACCAGGTTTCAAAGCTATTTTTATCAATTTTCTTTTTTACAGACTGTTTGATATGAAGCCAGGGGTTTTCTTTTTCCGTCATTATTTATCTCAGAATACCATTTTTCCACAGATATATCCACAACTGTGGAAAAGTTATCCTATTTACTGCTGATTTGGAATCACAAGAGCTTTGCTATATTATCACTCAAGTTTTTTGAATTCAAGGATATTTTTAAATTATTTTATTTTTTTTTTATCTCCCGAGAAGACTTAAGATTAAACAAGGGAGCGTTTTGTGTTATGATTTAAATGAAAGCATAATGAGGAGTAAATGAAAAAATTAAAACTTACCGGCAGATTTATCCTTGCTTTATGTGTTTTATTATCCACAAGTTTAACCTTTGCTGAAATTAATAAACAAATAGACCGGGAATTTTTAAAAAAATTTACTTACCGCAACCTCGGACCCTTTCGCAGCGGAGCTTGGATAAGCGACTTTGCTGTCCCTGAGTATCCAGATAAAGCCCATCTTTATACTTTCTATGTCGCCACTCGAAATGGCGGCCTTTGGAAAACCACCAACAACGGAACCACTTTTAAGCCGATATTTGATGACGAGGATATTATTTCAATAGGTGATGTTGCCTTGGCTCCGTCAAGGCCTGAAATCGTCTGGCTAGGAACAGGAGAGGCAGCTAATGCCCGCAGTTCATATTGGGGAGACGGAGTGTATAAATCGACAGATGCCGGCAAGGCCTGGCAGAACATGGGGTTAAAAGATTCGCATCATATCGGTCGGATTGTAATTCATCCCGAAAATCCTGATATTGTATATGTGGCAGCTATGGGGCACCTTTTTTCAAGAAATAAGATGAGGGGTGTATTTAAAACTGAAGACGGAGGAAAGTCCTGGAGTAAAGTGCTGTATATAAGTGATGAAGTTGGAGTAATAGATGTCGCCATAAACCGGGACAACCCTGATATACTGTATGCTGCTGCTTATGAAAAACAGAGGCTTCCCTGGCACTTTGAAGCAGGGGGGGCGGGAAGCGCCATATATAAGACCAATGACGCCGGAAAGACCTGGGCAAAATTGAGCGGCGGCCTTCCCTCCGGTAAGATCGGGCGCATTGGAATCGACATCTTTCGCAATAACCCTGATATTGTCTACGCTGTGGTCGAAAATACGAATAAGCGAAAGCCGACGGAAAAGGAAGCGGAACAGGACCGCAGGCGGGGACTCAAACCCCAAGATAGGCTTATTGGGGGAGAAGTCTACCGCACAGAAGATGCCGGGAAAACATGGACTAAGATGAATTCAATCAAAGACAATGTAGGCGGAAAAGCAGCCTATTCCTTCTGTCAGATTCGGGTCGACCCCAATAATGACCAGAATGTCTATGTCACAAGCATCTGTGTTGCCAACTCCCAGGATGGAGGCCGGACCTGGCATGATATAGACTGGCCGCCGCAAAAGATGTTTACTCTCTCATTCGGGGATGTACGCACTCTCTGGATAGACCCGCAAAATTCCGACCGTATGCTTATGGGAAGTGACGGGGGGGTACATGTCACCTATGACCGGGGAAAGACCTGCGATTATTACGACAATATTCCTATCGCCCAGTATTATGCCATCGGCGTGGATATGGAAGACCCGTATAATGTTTACGGCGGCCTGCAGTGTCATGAATCATGGAAGATACCGAGCAACAGCTGGTCGGGCAGTATTACTCTGGAAGACTGTGTGACCGTCGGCAGCGGCGACGGCATGTACAATCAAGTCGACCCCAAAAACAGCCGCTGGCTCTACAATACATCACAGTTCGGAGGCCACCACAGGGTTGACCAGAAGCTGGGCATCCGGACAAACATTGTCCCGCAAAGAGAAGAAGGTAAGGCTCCTTACCGTTTTAACTGGTGCCCACCCCTTCATATCTCTCCTCACAACAGTGAGGTCATCTATACCGGAACTCAGTTCTTACTGCGCTCTATGCACCGCGGAGACAACTGGCAGATAAGCCCTGATTTAACTACTGATGATGCGGTTAAAATAGCCGGTAAAGGGCATATCCAGTACTGTACCATCACTACTATCTCAGAGAGTCCTATTACTCCCGGGATTATATGGGCAGGAACGGATGATGGAAAGGTGTGGCTTACTAGAGACGGAGGTGCGGATTGGCTTGATATGACTCAGAAGATCGCAGGTGCCGGAGGGCCGGAAAATTATTGGGTAAGCCGGGTTTTTGCCTCGAGTCATGATACCGGAACCGCATATGTGACCAAATCAGGCTATCGGAGAGATGATTTCCGTCCCTTTGTTTTTAAAACCAAAGACTATGGGAAAAATTGGGTCTCGATCACAGCCGGCCTGTCGGAAAAACCGGTTAATGTCATTATTGAAGACCGGAAAAATCCGGAGCTCCTTTTCCTAGGCAATGATAAAGGGGTTTTTGTCAGCCTGGACGCTGGGGAAAAATGGGTGTATATGCGCAGTAACATGCCTACAGTAGCAGTCCATGACTTGCTGGTCCATCCCCGGGAAAACGATCTGGTGGTCGGCTCTTACGGCCGAGGTCTGTTTATTACTGACATAACTCCTCTACAGGAATTGAATGCCAGGGTCCTGACAGAAGAGGTGTATTTGTTTAATATCGAGCCGGGCGTGCAGCGTTTGGCCCACACGTATGGAGGGAACTATAATCTTTACGGTGACAGGCATCACTCCGTACCCAATGAGCCCAATGCCATTGTTATCAATTACTATCTGAAAGAGAAAAAAGCGGAAAAAGCAAAAATCACTATCATGGATCCTTATGGATCTGTATTGCAAGAATTAAATGGGGATTCCGCTGCCGGGATAAACCGGGCACTCTGGAATATGCGGCAAAAACCAACAGCAAAACAAAAGTCCCGAATAGGCCGCTGGGCGAGAGGGCCCTTAGTAGAGCCGGGTGAATATGTGGCTGTGCTTAAAGTGAGAGACAAGGAATATGCGAAAAGATTCAAAATAAAAGGCCGGGCCGGCTGGGAAGTGAAATAAGGAAGGAAAGTGGCAACAAAAATAGTACTTATTGATGACGACCGGGTTACTCTGGCTGTTATTGAAAAAGCTTTGATCCTGGATGGGTTCTGGGTTTACAGCGCACAAGATGGGGAGGAAGGATTAGAATTGGTTAAGCGGGAAAAACCGGATATTTTATTAAGCGACATGCTGATGCCTAAGATCCATGGTGCTGATTTGTGCAAGAAAGTTAAGGAATCCCAGGAACTTAAGCATACTCGGGTAATATTGATGTCAGCGGTTTATAAAAAAATCACCTACAGGGATATTATTAGGGAAAGCGGGGCGGATGATTTTATTGGAAAGCCAGTGGATCTGCATGATTTGAAAGACAGAATAAACAAGTTGTTGAAAGAGAAGGACAGAGAGTAATTGCATTTATCCTGCCATCTTTTTTATTATTTCAAGAGTAGCTTTGCAGTCGCCTAAGGCTGTGTGATCTCCCCCTGGAAGCTTTTGCCACTTGTAGTTGCCGTCAGACCAGATCTCGCCCTTCCAGGCTGAATACTTCAGCATGGCACACTCAACCTGTTCCGGATCGATCTCAAGCTGGGGAAGATGGTATTTTTTTATAGTCTGATTTATAAGCCGCAGGTCAAAAGGCGCATTATAAATTACCATAGTCTTTTCTGAGATCACAGCTTTAAACTGTTCAAATATTTCCGGAAAAGAGGGGGCCTCTTCCAGAGTTGCATTTGTAATTCCGTGAATGGCAATAGCAGTAGCTGAAATCGGCTGTTTAGGGCGCACCAATGTATTAAGCAGCAGCGACCCGTCATAGGCAATGATGGCGATCTGGATTATCTCATCTATCTGGGATAATCCTGTTGTTTCTGTATCCAAGATAACCCAATCCTCCCGCTCAAGCAGCGAACGAGCCCATTGTGCGGCTATTTCTTGGTCATTTTCCATCATACTCTTCTTTGCTTATTTTAATTTTCCATCACCTTGCTTTATGCTACATTTATCATATGAAACTATCCAGGTCAACAAGTTTAACAAATCGGCCTTCCCCCAAATTTCATCTTTCCGTTTACTATTTACAATTTTCTAAGGATCATAAATATCGACATTTTTTATAAATAATTCAGATTGAAAAAGGAAATTAATATGAACATTAAAAGAAGGGATTTTATCAAATTATCTGCTGGAGCGGCAGGTGCCGCCCTAATCATACCAGCCTGTTCACCAAAGACACAGGACGGCCTTAAAAGCTCCGAACACATCAGCAAGCTTCGCCCTATGACCGGGGATATTGTTCCAATCACAGATGAGGAGCGTAAAGGGCGCATAGAAAAAGCCAGACGGTTGATGAAGGATAGCAACATCAAGGCTATTTATCTGGAAGGGGGATCAAGCCTTTTTTATTTTACCGGCGTCAGCTGGTGGAACAGCGAGCGGATGTTCGCAGCGGTCATCCCGGCCAGCGGTGAAATTGCCTGGGTCTGCCCCGCATTTGAAGAGGACAGGGCCCGCGAATTGATCCGGTTCGGTGATGACATCCGGAGTTGGGAAGAGCATGAAAGCCCATACAAACGGGTAGCACAAATATTAAAAGACCGGGGGATCAACAGCGGGAAGATCGGGATAGAGGAAAGGGTCCGGTTTTTCCTGTTCGATGGCATCCGCAAGGAAGCTTCCTTGCTCGAATATGTCAGTGCCGACCCCATAACTGTAGGATGCCGGGTGATTAAGTCTCAGAGCGAGATCGCTTTGATGCAAAAGGCCAGTGATATTACTATTGAAGCCTACAAGGCATCTGTCGCCATGATTGAGAAAGGCATGACCAAAGACGATTTCAGCGCGATCTCTTCGAGAGCTCACGCAGCCTTGGGAGCAGCAGGCGGCATCGGAGCCCAGATCGCTGAAGCTTCAGCTAATCCTCACGGCAGCATCAAACACATCGAGCTGAAAGAAGGCGATATTGTCTTGATGGACGGAGGGTGTGGTGTGGAGGGATACCGCTCAGACATAAGCCGGACAATTGTTTTCGGCGAACCCTCAAAACGGCAGCGTGAACTGTGGACCCTGGCAAAAAAAGCACAATCAGCCGTTTTTGCCAAGGCAGGCGTCGGCGTGCCCTGTGAGGATGCTGATGCGGCCGCACGTCAGGTGTATATAGACTATGGTTTCGGTCCGGGATACGAGGTCCCAGGCTGCCCCCACCGGACAGGCCACGGCATCGGCTTGGACGGCCATGAGTGGGTAAACCTGGTCAAAGGAAACAAACGCCCCATGGAACCCGGGATGTGCTTCAGCAATGAACCCATGCTTGTTATGCCCGGTGAATTCGGTATCCGGCTGGAAGACTGCATATACATCACTGAAGAAGGGCCTAAATATTTTTCGACTCCCAGCCCCTCTATTGAACAGCCTTTTGCGGATTAAAAACGGTATACTTCATGCCGTTTTGCTGGTGGCGGGGTGCGTTCCACAGTAGTCGACCTGCTCAAATATGCCAGGGGTAAATGTGGCAAGAGGAAAGCCATTTTTTGACAGAAGAGCGGCAAAAAGAATCAGGTCACCTTGCCGGGATTATTCAGGATGATTCTTGATCTTTTGGTTCAGGTTTTTCGTCTTTAATCAAGCCGACTTTTTTCCTAATATCTCGTTCAAGCTGGTCGGCAAGCTCTGTTTGTTCTTGTAGTAGCTTTTTCACGTTTTCTTTTCCCTGACCCAGCCTTTCTCCTTTGTAAGAATACCAGGTGCCGGATTTTTCGATTAAACCCACATCTACACCGCAGTCGATAAGGTCACCCTCCCGGGAGATCCCTTCGCCAAAGATAATATCAAACTGGGCGAAGCGAAAAGGAGGAGCCATTTTGTTTTTCACTATTTTGACTTTAACCCGGTTGCCGATGACTTTATCTCCGTCCTTTAAGGTGGCGATCCTGCGCACATCCACTCTGAGGGAGGAGTAGAACTTCAGAGCCCGCCCTCCACTGGTCGTTTCCGGGTTGCCTAGAAAAAAACCTATCTTCTGGCGGATCTGGTTGACAAAGATAAAACATGTCTTGGAACGGCTGACTATAGCGGTCAGCTTCCTTAAGGCCTGAGACATCAAGCGTGCCTGAAGTCCCATGTGGGCATCCCCCATATCACCTTCAAGTTCGGCCTTGGGCACAAGAGCGGCCACTGAATCAACCACTATTACATCAACTGCACCGCTGCGTACCAGAACTTCGGCAATTTCGAGCGCCTGCTCTCCATAATCAGGTTGAGAAATAAGCAGGTCATCAACGTTTACCCCGATACTGGCAGCATATTTCGGGTCCATTGCGTGTTCGGCGTCAATAAAAGCCGCCTGGCCTCCCTGTTTCTGGGCTTCAGCGATCACATGGACTGCCAGGGTTGTTTTTCCGGTAGCTTCCGGGCCAAATATTTCTACTACCCTTCCCCGGGGAAATCCCCCGATCCCGAGAGCAAGATCAAAAGCAATAGACCCGGTCGGGATAGCAGGCACATCATCGGCCGCTTCCTTCTGCCCCATTTTCATAACCGCCCCTTTTCCGAACTGCTTTTCTATCTGAGAGAGAGCCGCTTCTATAGCTTTGCCTTTTGCTTCTTTATCCTTTGAGTTATTGCTCATTTTATTCTCCTATGTGTTGTAAGGGGACGGTCCCTTTACAAAGCGGGACAGTTCCCTTGTGAATTTACTAAGAATAGTCGTAGAATCCTTTTCCGGTTTTCCGCCCGAGATAGCCGGCATCCACCATTTTTCTTAAAAGAGGACAGGGCCGGTATTTCGGGTCTTTAAAACCGTCATATAGAACTTCGATAATAAACAGACATACATCCAGACCGATAAGGTCAGCCAGGGCCAGTGGTCCCATGGGGTGGTTCATGCCCAGCTTCATGACCTGGTCAATCGCTTCAACTGTACCTACTCCTTCCATAAGGGCAAATACCGCTTCGTTTATCATAGGAATCAAGATCCGGTTGGCAATAAAGCCCGGATAATCATTCGCTTCGATCGGAACTTTGTCCATTTTTTCAGCCAGGGCCCTGACCTGGTCGAATGTTTCCTGGGATGTGGCGATCCCTTTTATCAATTCAACAAGCTTCATCAAGGGGACCGGGTTCATAAAATGCATGCCCATAAATTTATCCGGCCGTTCGGTCAGAGCTGCCAGTTTAGTAATAGATATAGACGAAGTATTGGAAGTTAAAATCACTTCCGGAGGCAGCAGTTTATCGAGTTTGACCAGCACTTCCTTTTTTGCTTCAAAGCTTTCAAAAACCGCCTCGACAACAAAATCTGCATCCTTAGCATCGTCAAGCTCGGTCGTAGTTTTAATCCGTCCCAGGACCGTATCCTTATCCTCTTTTAACCTGCCTTTTTCCTGCAGCTTGGAAAGGCTCTTGTCCATGACCTTTAAAGCACGCTGGAGAAACTTGTCATCAACATCGTTTAGAATTACTTCAAATCCTGAAGCTGCCGCAACCTGGGTTATGCCTGTTCCCATAGTCCCGGCACCTATAACTGCGATTTTTTTTATATCAGCCATTATCCCTCCTTTTAAACAATTTCAATAGCCATAGCCACAGCATCTCCGCCGCCCAGGCAGAGAGATGCAATGCCTTTTTTAAGCCCCCTGTGTTTCAGAGCATAGATCAGAGTCGTCAATATCCGGGCTCCGGTCGCACCTATAGGGTGTCCCAGAGCTACTGCTCCGCCGTGTACATTGATCTTTTCCCGGTCCAGACCCATGTCCTTTATCAAAACCACAAGCTGGGAGGCGAACGCTTCGTTTATCTCGAAAAGATTGACCTCTTCTATTTTCCAGCCCACATTAGCCAGAAGCTTTTCAATCGCTCCCTTGGGCGCATACATTACCATTTTTGGTTCCAGGGCATTTGAGGCTGAGCCTATAATCCTGGCCAGCGGTTTAAGCCCTTTTTCCTTTACAGCATCCTCAGAGGCTACAACGACAGCCGCAGCCCCATCATTTATAGAAGACGCATTTCCGGCCGTAACTGTCCCGCTTTTTTTAAAAACAGGCCGAAGTTTTGATAATTTTTCCAAAGTTGCATCTTTTCGCGGCCCTTCATCCGTAGCAAAGATGATTGGGTCCCGCTTTCTCTGCGGCACCTCGACCGGGACGATTTCTTCCCTAAAATAACCTTTTTCAATAGCGCGAATGGCCTTCTGGTGGCTGCTGGCAGCATATTCGTCCTGCTGCTCCCGGGTGGCCCCGAATTTTTCTGCGATCACTTCGCCTGTGATACCCATATGCTGGTTATCAAAAGCACACCACAGCCCATCCAAGATCATGGCGTCTTTTAATTTGATATCACCCATTTTTACGCCATTTCGAGCGCCCCACATAAGATGCGGCGCCCGGCTCATACTCTCCATGCCGCCGGCTACGACGATCTCATTTTCTTCCAGCCAGATGGAGTTGGCCGCCAGGCCTACTGCTTTCAAGGCAGAGCCGCAGACTTTATTTATGGCAAAGCTGTTTACTGTTGCCGGGATCCCGCCTTTGATGAGAGCTTGCTTGGCCGGAGCCTGACCCATCCCCGCAGAAACAACGTTTCCCATAATCACTTCGCCGACATCTTCGCCTGTGATCCCGGCTCTTTTAAGCGCTTCCTTAATAGCAAAACCACCCAGGTCGGATGCGTTAAAATTTTTCAGCGTTCCCAGAAAGCTGCCTATGGCAGTCCGGGCCGCACTGACAATAAAAACCTCTCTTAATTCACACATTGGTTATTCCTCTTGGTTAGATTGAAATTCACTATATTTTTTTATCATAATTGGGGGATATAGTAAACAATTTACTGGCCTGACCTATTCATAAAAAAATGGCGATGTTTTTATTATTATTTTCTTTTCAATGACATGCAAGATTTTTTCAAAAATGATTATTGAAGCTTTTTTCTTGTTTTTATTTTTAATTTTAATCACCATTTTTAAATCTCCGGGCTCGTGAATAATCCAGGCTAGAATTCGAGGGACACTAGAATTAAATTACGACAGGCCGGTTATCTCCCCATCCTCTGTGACATCGATATTCTCGGCTGAGGGATGTTTCGGCAGGCCTGGCATTGTCATGATGTCTCCGCATAAAACTACCACAAAGCCTGCCCCTGAGCTTAGAGAGGCATCTGTGACAATAAGCGTGTAATCCTGCGGCCTGCCCAGGAGCTCGGCATCATCCGAGAGGGAATATTGGGTCTTGGCAATACACACTGGAAGCTTAGCAAAGCCTGCCTTTTCCATCCTGCGGATTTTCCGCCTGATCTTTCCTTCCATTGCCACAGCTGAAGCTCCGTATATATTTTTTGCCACAGTTTCGATCTTTTCCAGAAGCGGCATTTCTGAGGGATACGTAAAATGAAAATCATGTTTGTCTTCTGCGAGCGCTTTGAGAAGCTCCTGGGCCAGCTCCTGTCCGCCCTCGCTTCCTTTTGCCCACACATTGCTCTCTGCTACTCTGGCATGTTCGCTGTTGCACAGTTTTTTGACCAGGGCAATCTCAGTCTCTGTATCAGAGCTGAATCTATTGACAGCCACAACAAAGGGAATCCCGAAATATTTCATATTCTCCATGTGTTTTTGGAGGTTGGGAAAGCCTTTTTCCAGGGCCTGGATATTTTCTTCATTCAGTTCCTTACGCTTGACTCCGCCATGGTATTTTAAGGCCCGTACAGTGGCTACCATAACACAGGCATCAGGGGGAGGGATATGGCCGGTCCTTACTACGATATCAAAAAATTTCTCAGCCCCAAGGTCGGAACCAAAGCCGCTTTCCGTTATTACATAATCCGCCTGCTGAAGTGCCATCCGGGTGGCGATCACGGCATTGGTCCCATGGGCAATATTGGCAAAAGGCCCGCCGTGAATAAAAGCCGGTGTCCCCTCGAGAGTCTGGGCCAGGTTAGGCTTTAAAGACGCTTTAAGCAGGGCCGCCATTGCCCCTTGAGCTTTTATTTGGCTGGCAAATACGGGTTTCTTTTCCGGCGAATATCCGATAAGGATATTTCCCAGCCTTTCCTTAAGGTCAGTTAAATCGCGGGAAAGACAGAGGATGGCCATAACTTCAGAGGCAGCTGTTATATCCACGCCGGTTTCCCGGGCTATTCCCCGGAGAGGGCCGCCGATCCCGACTACGATCTCACGCAGGACCCGGTCATCCATGTCCAGGACCCTCTTCCAGGTCACCCGGCGGCAGTCCAGGAGCCCTCCGGGCCCATCAAAATGCAGGCGGTTGTCCACCATAGCTGAGAGCAGATTATGGGCTGCAGTTACAGCATGCATGTCGCCTGTAAAATGCAAATTTATCTCTTCTCTGGGCATTACCTGAGCATAACCCCCACCGGTAGCCCCGCCTTTCATCCCAAAGACCGGGCCCAGAGAAGGCTCACGCAGGGCAGCGGCTGTTTTCTTGCCCAGTTTGTTTAATGCATCAGAAAGCCCGATCGATGTCAGGGTTTTTCCTTCCCCGGCCGGGGTAGGTGACATAGCCGTGACCATAACCAGTTTCCCTCTTTTTCTGTCTGGAGAATAACTGTCTTTCCTGTTTATCTTGGCTTTATATTTCCCGAATTTTTCCAGCTCATCTTCGCTGATATCAAGTTTGGCAGCGATCTCCTCTATCGGTTTTAATCTGAATTTTTTAGCGATTTCCCAGTCACTTGGCATTGTATTCTCCTTTTTTTCCGGCTGATTGCAGTCTGAATAGATTTTAACAAAAATGTCTACACCTGTCGAATTTACTTAAAATTACGGTACATAAATTCATAATCCTCGATCAGCCCTTCGTCTGCAAAGCTGAAGAAGCAGTTATTGCCGATTATTATATGATCAAGCACCTTTACCTGCATGACCTGGACGGCAAATACCAGCTCTTTGGTTATCTCGCGGTCGCTCTCTGAAGGGGTGGGGTCTCCTGAAGGGTGGTTGTGGACAAATATTAAAGAGGAAGCATCGAATTTAAGGGCTGATTTGATGACCTCCCGGGGATATACAGCGCTTGAATCCACAGTTCCTTCTGAAATTGTTTTTTCTTCGATTATGCGATTCTTAGCATCCATGAATAAAACTTTAAATTTTTCCCGCTTGGCATCCCGGAGGCTGTGGTAAAGGTAATCAAAAACCTCTTTGGAAGAATGGCATACCGGCCTGCTCATCATCCGTTCTCTGAGGTACCGGCGGGATACTTCTTGGATAAAACGGACTCCAAATACATTATGGGGGCCGATACCTCTGACTTTCTGGAGATCGCCAGAGGGAGCTTCCAGGACACCGCTTAAGGTTCTAAACTGCTTCAAGGCATCTTTGGCCGCATGCTTGCAATCCTGCCTGGGAGTCCCGAGAGTTAAAAGAAGCTCGATTATCTCATGGTCCAGAAAAGCGTGAAGGCCGTTTTTTAGAAATTTTTCCCGCAGCCTGAACCTGTGTCCTCGCCTGTCTTCTGTCATTGTGCCCGCCTATAAAAGAAGACGAACGAGAGACTGAAAAAATCACACACAAGCAAAGATATTTATAATTGCAATGAGCCTAAACAAGAATTAACCTGAACTATTCATAAAAAAATGGCGATGTGCTTATTATTATTTTCTTTTCAGTGATATGCAAGATTTCATCGAGAACGATTATTGAAACTTTTTTCTTGTTTTTATTTTTAATTTTAATCGCCATTTTTTTACCACAGGCGAGCCGAATGTTGCTGCATCTGCTTCGTTACAGGGTACTTGCGGTGAAGGA
>JAUVXM010000015.1 GCA_030603565.1 Candidatus Aminicenantota bacterium | reverse complement strand
TTTCCTGGTTTTATTTACCATTTACCATTCACCATTTACTATTTACTATTAACTGCCTTTATCCTGGTTTCCGGCTTGGCCGTCATCCCGGACTCCGATCCGGGACGGAATGACGATGCTTAAACTCGCCGGAATGACGATTAGCTCTTATGGCCCTGTTTTTCCTGGTTTTATTTACCATTTACTATTTACTATTAACTGTCTTTATCCTGGTTTCCGGCTTCCGCCGGAATGACGATTAGCTTTTATAGCCCTGTCTTTCCTGGTTTTATTTACCATTTACCATTCACCATTTACTATTTACTATTAACTGCCTTTATCCTGGTTTCCGGCTTGGCCGTCATCCCGGACTCCGATCCGGGACGGAATGACGATGCTTAAACTCACCGGAATGACGATTAGCTTTTATAGCCCTGCTTCTCCTGGTTTTATTTACCATTTACCATTTACTATTAACTGTTCTCCGGTTTTCAACAATGAAGCAATGGAACAATGTAGCAATTTATTTCCCCAGGGACTTGCCCGTGTCCATGCATTACAACTTTTTTAAATTCATAAAAAATGGAGGAACTTATGGCCTGCCCCCGTGTTGACATTCTGAAATAAACAATATATATTTGAAAAAAATCTTTTTAAAGGAGGATGTGGATGGACTTAGTACCTCGAATACAGGGGATATTGTTAAAACCAAAGGAAGAATGGGATAAAATAAAAGGCGAAACCCTATCAGTATCTAAACTTTTTACCTCATATGCGATGCTGTTAGTTGCTATTCCTGCAATTGCTCAATTTATTGGATATGGGCTTGTAGGGTATAGAGTACCCTTTGTCGGCTGGATAAGGATGGGATTAGGGACTGCGCTTGCACGCTCGATCCTTTCTTATATTTTAACTCTAGCATCTGTATATGTGCTTGGTATTATAATAAACGCTCTGGCCCCGTCTTTTTCCTCGAAACAAAATCAAGATAATGCTATGAAACTTGCGGTTTTCAGTATGACTCCCGCCTGGATTGCCGGTGCTCTCAATATTATTCCGCCTTTAGCGATACTGGCGATCATTGCATCTTTCTATGGGCTGTACCTGTTCTATCTGGGGCTGGCTGGTGGTATCATGGATACCCCGAAAGATAAGGTCGTTGGGTATCTGGTTGTTGTAATCATAGTCACGATAGTTCTGTACATTATTATTGGAGTTATATTAGGGGCTATTTTTGCTGTTGGAGCCGGATTCCGCGCTATATAGTTCTTGCATTATCTTCCAGAAAGCTTTTTGAGGTGAAGGAGCTTTGATCACAGGGCGTCCTATAACTATATAATCCGCTCCTTTTGCAAGAGCCTGGGCAGGTGTCATTATCCGTTTCTGGTCCTGGGCTGCTGCCCATAGAGGCCTGATTCCCGGAGTGACTATAAGAAAGTCGCTGGGGAACTCTTTTCTTAAAAGATCGAGTTCAAGAGGGGAGCAGACAATTCCATCCACTCCTGTTTCCCGGGACAGTCTTGCCAGTTTTAATACTTGTTCGGCAGTATCAGCCTGGAATCCTATTTCTTTAAGTTGGGCATCTTTTAAGCTGGTTAGGACTGTTACAGCTAAAAGCACTGGCCTGGGTCGGCCTGTATCTTTGGCTGCTTGGGCAGCAGTTTTAACCGCTCTTGCCAGCATTTCTTTGCCGCCTGAGGCATGTAAAGTCATCATTGCTACTTCATGTCTTACTGCCATCTCTACTGCCCCAGACACTGTATTGGGAATATCATGCAGCTTAAGGTCAAGGAAGATATTTTTCCCTGCTGTATGTAATTTCCGCAGGAGGGAAGGCCCTTCCGCAGTGAAGAGTTTAAGGCCGATTTTAAAAACTTCTGCTTCCGGAAGCTTTTTGACCAAAGAAAGAGCACTTTCTCTGCTGCCTACATCTAAAGCAATAATTATTTTGCTTGCGAGCCCGGGTTTTTTGTTCATGTTAATTCCCCAATAGGTTATTTCATTGTTCCGATTATTGTTTCCAGTTTACCTATTTTTCTTTCCCTGCAGAAATTGTCTAATTCGTCGATGATTTTTACTGTTGCCTCAGGATCGATAAAATTAGCGGTCCCGATTTCAACGGCTCTAGCACCAGCTATTAGAAATTCGAGTGCATCTCCGCCGGTACAGATACCCCCCATTCCGATCACCGGGATTTTAAGCCGGCCGGCCGCCTGATAGACCATTCTCAGCGCTATTGGCTTGATGGCCGGGCCGCTCAACCCTCCCAAGATGTTAGCCAGTTTGGGTTTCCTGGTATTGGGATCGATTGCCATGGCTAAAAAAGTATTGACTAAAGAGACGGCATCTGATCCGGCTTCCTGGGCGCTGAAGGCAATTTCTGTGATGTCTGTCACATTAGGGGAAAGTTTAGTTATTATTGGTCGGGTGCTGCTTTTTTTTACAAGTTTGACTACCGAATATGTTGTTTCCGGGTCAAGTGCGGGGCATTTTCCATCTTTCTTGACATTAGGGCAGGATATATTGAGTTCATAGGCTGATATGCCGGGCTGATGGTTGAGTAGGTCTACAACTGCCGCGTATTCATCCTCATGTTCTCCGCATACATTTATGATGATGGAAGTATCGTAATCGATCAGGCAGGGAAGGATTTCCTCTGAAAACCGCTTGACTCCGATTCCCTGCAGCCCTATGGCATTGATGAGGCCGCTGGAAGTCTCAACGAGCCGGGGGGGGGGGTTGCCCTCCCGGGAGGAGTAATAAAGTCCCTTTACAATGAATCCCCCCAGATGGTTAAGGTCGATAAAGGGGGCAAACTCGATCCCATACCCGAATGTGCCGCTGGCAGCAATAACCGGGTTTTTCAGTTTCATAAATCCCAGGTCGATTGATAGGTCAGTCATTTGTCCTTTTCCGCCCAAATAATTTGATCTGCAGGGATAACCGGTCCTTCTTGGCAGATTCTAAACCAGCCTGTAACGCCGTCTTTTTTTAAGCGCTTTACACATCCCCAACAGGCGCCGATTCCGCAGCCCATGATCGATTCCAGAGAAAGCTCGGCTGGAATATTTTCTATAGCAGCGATATCTGCAATCGTTTTAAGCATGGCATCCGGGCCGCAGGCAAATATTCTATCAGGCCTGAACTGCCGCATCTCCAAGTTGAAATAATCTGTAATAAGGCCTTTATATCCGAGGGAACCATCTTCTGTAGAACAAAAGACCTTTAAGCCATTTGCTTCGAAATTTTCTTTAAGAGGCAGGTCATAAGATGTTTTTCCTCCATAAAATGTCCTGATTTCTGCTTTGCGGTCGGCAAGGCTGTTGGCCAAAAAGAATAAAGGGGCGATTCCCCTGCCTCCGCCGATAAGTACTGTTTTTTTATGCGAAAAATCCCCTTTCAGGCCGAAACCATTTCCCAATGGACCCAGAATATCAAGCATTTCTCCTATTTTTCTCAAGCCCAGAATATTGGTGCCTATCCCTGATTTTTGGAAGAATATCGCGATGCTTTCTCCCTCAACAGCGTGGATACTGAAGGGCCGGCGCAGCAGTGGATAGGAATGCGGCGTAATGCGGATCATTATAAACTGGCCAGGAAGTGCCTTACTGGCGATTTGGGGAGACTTGAGAGATAAAAGGACATAATCCTTCCACATTTTTCTGTCTGTTATTATTACTTGATTAGCTTTTTTCATATAGAATATTGGCAGATTGAAGTTATCCTCAAAAAAATATCAGATACTCAACCGGAAGGCAATAAAAACTTTGACAGCAAATCTACTTTTTGAAATAATAAACTTTTCATTAGAATGTATTTTGAGGGACAAAAAATGAATATTTCTAAAAGAGGCAAAGAGATTCAGGAATCTCCCATAAGAAAACTAAAGCCCTATGCGGATAAGGCAATTGCCGCAGGTGTACGGGTGTATTTTATTAATATAGGGCAGCCGGATATTGTCACCCCCCAGCCTGTTTGGGACGCATTTGAAAACTGTCAGGACAAAGTCTTGAGTTACGGACCGGCGCAGGGTTTTCTGGATTTGCGCCAAGCGATCGCAGATTATTTTACGGGCTACAATATAGACCTAAATTCTGAAAATGTTTTAATTAGCGTTGGAGGTTCCGAGGCCATTCAATTTGCTTTTAATGTAGTATCTGACCCGGGGGATGAAATTATTATCCCAGAGCCATTTTACACAAATTATAACGGTTATGAGTCAAGTACCAATGTAAAGATCGTTCCCTTGACCTTAAATGTGGCTGACGGCTTTCGCCTGCCTCCGGCAGAAGAGATCGAAGCAAAAATTTCAGATAAGACAAAGGCGATCCTGCTGTGTTCTCCCAATAACCCGACCGGTACTGTATATACGGCAGAAGAGTTGGATAGAATAGTAAACCTTGCTAAAAAATACGACCTTTTTCTTATTGCCGATGAGGTTTATAAAGAATTTGTCTATGATGGCGCAACCCATAAAAGTATCCTGGAATATGATGATATTCATGACAGAGCGATAGTTGTCGACAGTATTTCAAAGCGTTTCAGTTGTTGTGGAGCCCGCATCGGGGCACTTATAACCCGGAATCCGGAGGTCTATCAAGCGGCCCTAAAATTCGCGCAGGCCAGGCTTTGCCCTCCCACGATGGAACAAAGAGCGGCCCTTGCTGCATATAGGATGGGAAAGGGTTATTTTGAGTCTGTGCGAAAGGAATATCAGAAAAGGCGGGATGTTCTCTGTGAAGAGCTTAAAGACATTCCCGGAATTATAATGCATAAACCACAGGGAGCCTTTTATATTATCGTGAGGCTGCCAATTAAAGATAGCGAGCATTTTGTCAGATGGATGCTGACTGATTTTCGCCTGGATAACGAAACTTCAATGGTTGCGCCTGCTCAGGGCTTTTACAGCTCATCAGGCAGAGGTACAAATGAAGTCCGGATAGCCTATGTTCTGAAAGAGGAAGACCTAAAACGCGCTATCACAGTACTGAAAGCCGGAATACAAGAATATAACAGGCTTTTTTAAGGGCAGAAAAAGGAATCAGGAGATAAAATAGGTAAAGCACTATAGTATGAAGAACATTATTGGCATTCTAGTATTGATGGTCGGAACTGTTATGGTAAGCCCCTGCCTGCCTGATCTGGCTGCTGGACCAGAAGATACTAATGTGCTGCTTATCACCATTGATACCATAAGAGCAGACGGGATTGGTTGTTATGGGTCAGACCGCGTGAAGACGCCTAATATTGATGCCCTGGCCGAAAACGGGGCTCTATTCACACGTGCTTTTGCCCATAATCCCATGACACTTCCTTCGCATACCAATATTCTCTTAGGCGCAACCCCGCTTTATCATGGAGTGCATGAGAATTCCAAGGCGGTGGTTGCTGAGAATTTTATGACTTTAGCTGAATTTTTAAGGGGAAAAGGCTATGCTACCGGGGCCTTTATTGGCGCTTTTCCCCTGGATTCCCGTTTTGGCCTGGACCAGGGATTTGATGTATATGATGAATCCTATCCTTCCAAGGCCGGAGAGGCTTTTACTCTGGCGGAAAGAAGGGCGGATAAGGTAATAGCCGCTGCTATGGACTGGCTGGGAAAACAGCGTACCCGCTGGTTTGCTTGGGTGCATCTTTGGGATCCCCATGCGCCTTACCTGCCCCCCGGTGAATTTCTCGATTTATATAAAACGGACCCGTATTCGGGAGAAATAGCCTATACAGATTCGGAACTGGGGAAATTGATGGATTTCCTGAAAGTGAACCGGTTTCAGGACAATACCATTATTATTCTGACCGGGGACCATGGGGAAGCATTCGGCGAGCATGGAGAAGACAAGCACGGTTACTTTGCCTACAATACTACCTTATGGATACCTTTGATTATCACTGGTCCGGGAATAAAAACGAACCAGGTCGAAGAGTATGTGTGTCATATTGATATTTTCCCGACTGTTTGTGAGCTGCTGGGGAGTTCCCGGCCCGATTTTCTTCAGGGAATTTCTCTGATGCCGTTAATAAAAGGGGAAAAAATAAAAAGCCGGGCCATATATTTCGAATCTCTGGATGCATATTATAACAGCGGTTACGCTCCCTTGAGGGGATTTATTGAGAAACAAGCGAAATTCATAGACTCCCCTCTGCCGGAATTTTATGAGCTCAAAAATGATTTTAACGAAGAGCAAAATCTTATAAAGCATGTCCAGCCGGGTAAATACCGGGATAGATTAAAAAACATCATGGCGGGATTGACCGCTTCTGGGGTAAAGCAGCGGCCTGTGATCGACCGGGCAGCTCGGGAGAAACTCAGAAGTCTGGGGTATATTTCCGCTACTATTCCCCAGGAGAAGCAGCATTATGGCCCGGAAGATGACCTGAAGACCATGCTTCCTTTTCAGCAGAAAATGACTGAAGCCATAAATCTGTTTTCCGCTGGAGATATTGAAGGCAGCCGGCAGCTGCTTTTGGCTCTCATCCGGGAGAAGCCGGACCTGGCTTTTGCTTATATTCATCTGGCTACCCTATATGAATCGCAGGGAAAACTGCAGGAAGCATCCGATGTTTTAGCCTCCGGTTTCGAGCACAATCCCCATCACTATGAAGTTGTTTTAGAGTATGGTATTCGTTTAGTAAAGTCCGGGGAACCGGATAAGGGCATAACCATCTTGAAACAGGCGCGGGATATGCTTGATTTTGATCCGGATGTTTGGACCAATCTGGGAACCGCCTATGGAAACAAAGGGGATTTTTCCCAAGCCCTGGAAGTATTTAAAAAAGCGCTTTCGCTGGATGCCAGCAATGCGGTCATCTATAATAATCTTGGTGTGCTCTATTTTTCCATTTTCCGGCAAACCCGCCAGCGGAGTGATTATTTTAAAGCTACAGAATATCTCAAGAAAGCCATTGAACTCGATCCGGGTATAGCTTCAGCTTACAACACCCTGGGCAGTCTTAACGAGATAAGCGGTAACCTTGAAGGAGCATTTGTTTTATGGAAGAAATCAATAGAGCTGGATCCGGATTTTGCTTTCCCTGTTTACAACCTGGGGATAGCTTATCTGAAAAAAGGAAATAAATCTTTGGCTCTCAAATATTTTTTGAAATACTTGGACATGAGTGGAGAGAATATATCTTCTGAAGAACGTCATCAGGTTGAAGCCTATATCCAGCAGTGCCGGCAGAAATGATACATGGCGCTCTCTTCAGATTGTTCTCGCAATTTTTTGATTAAAGAGCGGTAAAAAGAATCAGGTCAGTTGATACGAAAACACGCGTATTTTCCCCAGCGTGGAAAATCCGTTCGGATACAGTCTTCGCTCTCTTCTCCTTAAAGGAGAAGAACCATGCCCGCTCATCCTTGCTCACGGTTTTCTTAATCAATTGACCTGATTCTTGCTTAAAGCTAAGGAACTAAGAAAAAATTGGGAACTCCAGTTGATATTTGCCTTGATTAAGTGTATAGTTTATTCTATTAAATTTAGAATTATTACGAGACTTTTCTGAATTGTTTATAAATCAATAAGGAGTTTTTGCATGAATAAAAAATACGTATACTTTTTTGGAAAGAGCAATGTTGAAGGCAATAGAGAAATGCGCGACCTGCTGGGCGGAAAAGGGGCAAATCTGGCAGAAATGGCCGGGATCGGCCTTCCTGTTCCGCCTGGGTTTACAGTTTCGACCGATGTATGCAGTTTATTTCTTAAGGAAGGAAATAAACTGCCGTCTGAAGTTGAAAAGGAAATTTTAACTCACCTTGAAAACCTTGAAAAAGAGACAGGTCAGAAATTCGGTGATAATAATAATCCTCTCCTGGTTTCGGTTCGATCAGGAGCTAAATTTTCTATGCCTGGTATGATGGACACAGTATTAAACCTCGGGCTGAATGATATAACCCTTGAGGGATTGGCTGCTAAAAGCGGAGACCGGCGTTTCGCTCTGGACTGTTTTCGCCGCCTGATTCAAATGTTTGGTGATGTTGTGCTGGAAATTCCAAAAAAGAAATTTGAGGAAGTTTTAAGAGAAAAGAAGGCAGAAAACAATATTGCTGCCGATATAGAGATGACTCAAGAAATCCTTGAGGATGTGATCACAAGCTACAAAAATATTATCCGGGATAAAGCAGGCCTCCCATTTCCCCATGACGTTAAAGAACAATTGTTTATGGCAATCTCAGCAGTATTCAGCTCTTGGGACAATCCCAGGGCGAAAACTTACCGCCGCCTCAATCATATTCCTGATGACCTCGGAACTGCTGTTAATGTACAGTTAATGGTGTTTGGTAACTTTGGGGAAGATTCGGCTACGGGAGTCGGTTTTACCAGAAACCCAGCTTCCGGTAAAAAGGAGCTTTTTGGTGAATACCTGCGCAATGCCCAAGGAGAAGATGTTGTCGCTGGAATCCGTACACCTTTTCAGATAAAAAAAATGGCAGATAGAATGCCTGAAGTCTATAAAGAGTTAAGTGATATCACTTCAAAACTGGAAAAACATTATGGAGATGCCCAGGATTTTGAATTTACAGTGCAGGAGAAAAAACTCTATATGCTCCAGACGCGCAGCGGGAAAAGAACCGGCCAGGCAGCAGTAAAAATAGCAGTTGACCTTGTAGAAGAAGAATTGATCAGCAAGGAAGAAGCGCTCATGCTGGTCGATCCTCAGGCTTTAGACCAACTTCTCCATCCGATTTTTGATATTGATGAGAAGTCAAAAGCGGAAGAGCTGGCTAAAGGGCTGGCAGCTTCGCCCGGAGCTGCGGCCGGTCAGGTGGTCTTTAGTTCTGAGGAAGCAGTCACTTGGGGAGCAGAAGGAAAACAGGTAATCTTGGTACGGGAAGAAACTTCTCCTGATGACATCCATGGGATGAGCGCTTCTCAGGGCTTACTGACTGCTACCGGAGGAATGACTTCTCATGCTGCGGTTGTGGGGCGTCAGATGGGTAAACCTACGGTCGTTGGATGCGGAGATCTTGTCCTGGATGAAGAGGGGAAATTTTTTCAGATTGGAGGCAAAAAAGTTAAAGAAGGTGAAGCTATTTCGATCGACGGAACTTCCGGGCAAGTATTACTGGGTGAGATTAAAACCAAACCTTCCGAGATCATCCAGGTAATAAAAGGTGAATTTAAACCTGACGAGTCTGAAATATATCAATACTTTACTAAGCTTCTTTCCTGGGCGGATGAAGTCAGGCGGATGAGAGTCCGGGCAAACGCTGATACTCCTGAAGACGCTGAAATAGCTTTTGCTTTCGGCGCTGAAGGCATAGGCCTGACTCGGACCGAGCATATGTTTTTTGAGAAAGAAAGGCTTCCTTTTATAAAAGAAATGATCCTCTCGGAGACGGAAGAGGACAGGCGTAAATATCTGGATAAACTACTTCCTTTTCAGAGAAAAGATTTTTTTGAATTATTTAAGGCCATGCATGGAAATCCTGTAACCATCCGCACTCTTGATCCTCCCCTGCATGAATTTTTACCCAAAAAAGAGGATCTGATGGTGGAGATTGCTGAATTTAAAGCTTCCGGACGCGGAGATGATAAAAAAGTAAAGGAACTGGAGAAACTGCTGGAAAGAGTCAGGTCTCTATCCGAGTTTAATCCTATGCTTGGGCACCGGGGATGCCGTTTAGGCGTGACTTTTCCCGAAATAATAGAGATGCAGGCCAAAGCCATATTTGAAGCTGCCTGTCAGCTGGTAAAGGAAGGAACTAAGGTTTGTCCTGAGATCATGGTTCCGTTGATTGGCTCGGTAGAGGAGTTTGCAGACCAGAAAAAGATAATTGTAAAAATTGCAGAAGATGTGATCAAAAAATATGAGGTTGAGCTTGATTATACGGTCGGGACTATGATAGAGATACCCAGGGCTGCAATTACAGCGGATAAGGTGGCTGAAGAGGCTGAATTTTTCTCCTTTGGGACCAATGACCTTACCCAGACAGCATTTGGTATTTCGCGGGATGATGGGACGGCATTTATTAACCACTACTTGATTCATGGGATATGGACAGATAATCCTTTTACGACCGTGGATGTCGATGGCGTAGGAGAGCTGATGAAGTGGGCTGTAGAAAAGGGCCGTAAAAACCGGCCGAATCTAAAAGTAGGTATATGTGGTGTTCATGGTGGAGATCCCCGCTCGATCTTCTTTTGCCACAAGATTGGATTGAATTATGTCAGCTGCTCGGCCTATCAGATCCCCATTGCCAGACTTGCTGCCGCTCAGGTTACTTTGCAGGAGAATCAGTAAAGGCAGAAAATCCAGGGTAAAGGCAGAAAATAGTAAATGGTAAATGGTAAATGGTGAATAAAAGCAGATATAAAGCATAGAAAAACAAAAAAATAGGGAAATCAGGAACTTCAGGAAAAGCAGAGATAGTTATTGTGTTTCATGATTATTTCAAATAATACTGGATCTGCTTGGAATTAGCGATATAGAATTGCATAATCATGCTGATTTTTCTGATTTTCCTGTATTTTCTGAACCTCCTGATTTTCCAGAAGCATCTCCATAACCGGGATAAGCGAGAAAGGAGATACAAGCTATTAGGCTGAATCTGAGGATAGGGATTAAGCGACATTGAAGATTTAGCCTTCTGATGAGCTTTTTCGAGGGAATCCGACGCAGTCGGACGTTGAGCATGTTTGACCCACGGACGGGGGGAGTTGCGCAGGCGCCGAGAAAAACGAAGAGGAATGGCGTTAAAAATCTGAAGCGAGCGTATCCCTATCCTCAGATTCAGCCGATATATTGTTTCTTAATACATAAAGGAAATAAGGATGCTTAATGATTTTTCTGCCATTTGTATCTCCGCCTGTTTTCTGGTATTTTAAATTATCAATGGCTGATTTTAGCAAATTCCTTAAAAATTTATGGCGCGAAAAATTTCCCTTCAAATTTATCTACAGTGATTCCTACTGGATGGTCGATTTGGAGGAGCATGTGTTTCCCATAAAAAAATACCGTCTTATCTATGAAAGGCTGCTGAGATCAGGAGTAGAAAAAGAAAAATTTATTTCCCCTTTAATGCCGGATGATAAAGCCCTTTTATTAGTTCACTCGCAAAGATATATAAAAAAGATAAAGGCAGGGAAATTTTCTTCATCTGAACTCCAGGCTCTTGAGATCCCATATAGTGCCGAAGGAATTGAATTTGCCTTTTTAAATGTGGGAGGTACTATTAAAGCAGCAGAGCTTGCTCTAAAGGAGGGGCTTTGTATTCATATAGGGGGAGGTTTCCACCATGCCTTTTATGATCATGGAGAAGGTTTTTGTGTATTGAATGATACAGCTGTAGCCCTGGAACATTTAAAACAAAAAGGCGACATTCAGAAAGCAATGGTGGTTGATTGTGATGTCCATCAGGGAAATGGGACCGCCTCTGTATTAAGCGGGAAAGAGCATGCTTTTACATTTTCCATTCATCAGATGGACCTTTATCCTGCCATCAAGCCGGAGAGCTCACTTGATGTCGGATTGTGGTCAGGAGATGGAGATGAAAAATATCTGGAGTTGCTTAATTCTAACATTCCCAGGATCTACCATGAATACCAGCCGGATCTGATATTTTACCTGGCCGGGGCCGACCCTTTTGAAAAAGACCAATTGGGAGGACTAAAGATCACCATGTTGGGGCTTAAAGAACGGGATAATATTGTTTTAAAGAATGCCCGCAAGCTAAGGATACCGGTAGTTGTTGTCCTGGCTGGCGGATATGCATATGACATTGATGATACCGTTACTATTCACATGAATACTATTAGGGTCGCTCAAAAAGCACAACGAAAATATCCTGCCAACTAAAGAAAGGGGTCAAGTCTAATCCTGAAGGAATATATTTGCGAATACTTTGGCATCCCCGATCATATCTTCAATGACACAATATTCATTAGGTTGATGGGCTGTATCGCATGTTTTTGACCAGCAGGCAGCTTGGTAATGTGACTTCCGTAAAAATGCAGCAAGGGTTAATCCTCCGCTTCCATAAGGTTTTCCTTCCACTCCATAGATTTCTTTAATAGCTTTTTGCAGTGCTTTTACAACCGGCGCATCGGGGGAAGTCGGAGGGGAGGCGGGATTGTTTTGAATATCTTCCAGGATGATTTTGACTTTAAACCGGCTTTCAACCGATTCTGCAATTTGACGGATAGCATCTTTTATTTTTCTGATGTTGTATATTGGCAGGATGCGGCAGTCCATATAAAAAACATCTTCTCCGGGGATGGTGTTTATATTGAGAACATTTGTCTCTTTTTTAGTCGGTTCAAATGTAGAGATGGGCGGGTCAAACAGGGGATTTTTATCAGCGAATAGCTGGTAAAGGTAAGATAATTCTGTAATCAGGTAAGAAGCTGCTTTCAGGCTGTTTATGCCTTTTTCCGGAGTTGATCCGTGGGTTTGATTCCCCAGAGTTTTTACTTTTAACCAGAGAATGCTTTTTTCTGCTACTTCGATCATTGTCCCTTCTACATTTCCAGCATCAGGTACTATTATCAGGTCCTGTTTACGAAATGGATTGAATTTATCAATCACATATTGTATTCCTTTATTACTTCCCATCTCTTCGTCTGCTACTAAAGCTATGCCGATGTTGTAGCTTGGTATTATTCCTTCGGTTTTAAAAGCCTTAAGAGCGTAGAGAGAGGCGACCATGTCCTGCTGGTTGTCATCAACTCCCCGGCCGTAGATCCTCCCGTTTTCTACCCACGCTTTATAGGGATTTCCTTGCCATTGAGACAGTTCTCCGGGAGGGACTACATCCATATGTGTCATGACCCATATGGTCTTTGAGGCGTTTTTTCCTTTATATTTTGCCAGAATATTAGGCCTGTATCCGGAGGGGGCATCCAGGTCGGGGGCTTTTATTAAATTGATGTCCTGAAATCCGTTTTCTTTTAGAAAATCAAGTAAGACTTCTGCTTTTTGTGCTTCTCCTTCTCCTCCGATGGAAGGAGATATTGCAGGGAGCGAGCATAGTTTCACCTGCATGTCTATCATTTCGTTCCGGGATGATTGGATCCTTTTATAGATTCTATTTGCTTCATCCATAGCTTTTCTCCCTGTGATTCAATAATAACACCGTTTTTTTCCATAAGCAAGCCGGAAACCAGTAAAAACAGAAAATTCAGAAAAATCAGGAACTTCAGGAAAACTAGACTGATTTTATAGTTATGTGTAGTTAATCGTCGGCAGAGCCTGTGCCCTGATTCTTGACATTTTATTTTCCAGAGCATACATTTACACAAAATGCGAATAGGATTAGACCTGCGTCCATTTCTCAAGGAAGAGACTGGTATTGGAGTCTATTTCAGAAACCTGCTGTTTTCTTTAGCAAAAATCGACCGGGAAAATGAGTACTTTTTATTCTCTTCTTCTTTAAAGGACCGATTTTCTGTGAACAAGATCCCAGCTTTTGCCAGAATGAATTTTCGTGATTTCCATTATCCAGTGGAGGCAATTAATTTTTTCTGGCACAGATTGTTATTTCCGCCTCTGGATTTTTTTTTTAAAAAAAACCTTGATCTGACTCATTCACCCACACCCTTGATCCTTCCCACAAGGGGAAAAAAAATTATTAGTGTCCACGATCTATTTTTTGTGGATTCTCCGGAATTGACCGATAAAGGTACGAGAAAGAATTTCTTCAAAAGGGTCGCTTCGTCTATTCAGAAAGCGGACGGAGTGATTGCTGTTTCCAAGTTTGTCAAAGATCAGCTCTTGAACAGATTTGTTATTGACGAAGAAAAGATTAAAGTAATTTATCATGGAACTGACCCGGATTTTTATTCCGAGGTTCCTGCCAACAGACTGGATAGGGCAATAAAAAAACACGCACTCCCCTCAGATTTTCTTTTATTTGTGGGAGCGATTGAGCCTCGGAAAAACCTCACCAGCCTTATTAAGGCCCTAAAAATAGTCCATAAGAAACACAATAAGATTTCGCTTGTCATAGCCGGCCGGAAAGGCAGTGATTTCCCTAAGGTACAGGCCTTGATTTTAAAAAACCAGCTGGAGGGTTGGGTGAAGACCCTTGATTACCTGCCGAGGGAAGAGGTGCGCTGTCTTTATAGTCTGGCCTCGCTTTTTGTGTTTCCTTCCTTGTGTGAGGGTTTCGGGCTGCCTTTGCTTGAGGCGATGGCCGGCCGCTTGCCTTTGGTTGTATCCGGAGTTTCAGCTCTGCCGGAAATTGCAGATGATGCGGCCCTTTATTTTGACCCTAATAGTCCGGAATCAATAGCCGGCAAGATTGTTGAGGCTTTGCAAGATAAAAGTTTACAAAAGAAATTAATCGCCCGGGGGGTGGAAAGAAGCAAGGACTTTGATTGGGAAAAAACCGCTGTTAATACCTTGGACTTTTACCAAACAATAGCGAGTCAGGGAGAATAACATGAAGGTTGCAGTAGACTGCTATGAAGTCAAGCGCCCTGTGACCGGGGTTGGCAGGGTCATAAGTAATCTTTTAACAGAACTTGCCGACATTATGCCTGAGGATGAGTTTTATGCTTTATCGCGTGAAAAATACGAGGGATACAAAAAGACGAATATAATTCAGCATATAGTCCTCCCTGACAACGGTTATTTCAGATGGCAGAATGGACCCTTTCGCAAGAGATTAAAGGCTGTCTGCCCAGATATTCTGATTGCGTCTAATTATACTTTGCCTGTTTTTTCCCCTTACACTTCCGTTCTGATCGAATATGACATATCCTTTATATCTCATCCTGAATGGTTTCCAGGAAGGGAAACTAAAAAAAAACGCTGGTTGGTTCAAAGGAGTCTAAAAAAAGCCGATAGAATAGTTACTGGTTCGGATTTTTCTAAAGCTGAGATTTTAAAATATTTTCATATATCTCCCCAGAAAGTCAAAGTTATTCTGCTCGGCTCAGATTCCATTTTCCGCAAGTCTTCAGCCGGAGAAATTGAGAAATGGAAAGAGAACAAAGGCTTAAAGGGAAAAAAGATCATAGGGTTCCTTGGTTCGATATTCAATCGGCGGCATATCCCTGAACTGGTGGATGCGGTCCGGCTTCTCAGGGAGGAATTTCCCGAAGTGTTTTTGTATGTTATTGGGGAAGACTTAACTTATCCCCCTCAAAATATCCCCCAGCTTTTAGATAAGGAATGGATATTATGGGAATCCGGCATCTTTGATGATGAATTGCCGGTGTTTTTTTCGTCGCTGGATCTACTTGCCTGTCTTTCTGAATATGAAGGCTTTGGCCTGCCTCCTCTTGAAGCCCTTTCTTGCGGTACTGTTCCGGTGCTTTTGAACCGGACTTCTCTAAAGGAGGTCTATAGTAATATTGCTTTCATGGTTGATTATCCTGATGTTAAAGCGGTTAAAAATACTTTAAAAGCTGCTTTGACTGAAGTTAAGGAACGGGAGGAAATCTTGGCTCGGTTCAAGAAAATTAAATCCCGTTTTTCCTGGCGGAAAGCAGCGGAAGATATGTCTGTATTATTAAAAAAGCTGTGTGATTGCTAATGCTTCTCCAATTTTCACCCGGCGACTAAGTAACCTGAACTATTCATATCGTGAATAATGCAGGAAAAGAGCAGGCATGGATACTGGTAAATCCCTGTCTTTCGAAGGGACTTACCCGTATCTAGGCCTTACATCTCCTGCAAGTTTAAAAAATTGGAGGAACTCCTGTAGATGTTCCGGTTTGACAATCTTTGCATTGCTTTTTATAATCAGGTTTAATGGAAAACATTAAAGTCGCCCTTGTGCATGACTGGCTGACAGGCCAGAGGGGAGGAGAAAAAGTGCTTGAAGTTTTCTCCGAGATATTCCCGGATGCGCCTATTTATACTCTAATTCACTTTCCCGGAAGCCAGATCGAAGATATTGAAAATAAGCGTATCATCACCAGTTTTATCCAGAAATTCCCATTTCTCAAAAAAAAATACCGTTCTTACCTTCCTTTGTATCCGCTGGCGATAGAGATGTTCGATCTGCAGGAATATGACATGATAGTTTCAAGTTCCCATTGTGTTGCAAAAGGAGTCATCCCAAGGCCTGATGCCCTGCACATAAGTTATATTCACTCTCCTATGAGGTATGTCTGGAACCATTATTTTTCGTATTTTTCGCAAGACAAACTTGGGATATTCTCACGTTTTCTTATTCCTCCCGTCATTCATAAAATAAGGCTTTGGGATTCCATATCTGCCGATAGGGTAGATCATTTTGTGGCTAATTCAAAAACGGTAGCTAAAAGAATAGAAAAATATTACCGGCGTTCTGCAGAAGTTATTCATCCTCCTGTGGACACACAATTTTTTAAACCTGGGGATAAGCAGGAAAACTATTTTTTGATTGTTTCAGCCCTGGTACCTTATAAACGGTTGGAACTTGCCATAGAGGCTTTCAACCGGAGTGAGGATGCACTTAAAATTGTCGGACAGGGACCTGATTATAAGAAACTTAAAAAAACAGCTAAGGCCAATATTAAGTTTTTGGGGTCATTAGATCAGATTGGCCTGCTGCAGGTATACAGGGGCGCCCGTGCTCTTATATTGCCGGGAGAGGAGGATTTTGGAATAAATGTTCTGGAATCACAGGCCTGTGGTGTTCCGGTTATTGCTTATATGCGGGGAGGCGCTACAGAGACGGTTATTGCTGAGAAAACAGGTGTTTTTTTCCCTGAACTTAAAGCATCAAGCTTGCTTGCTGCTCTTGACAAATTCAAACATCTTTCATTTAATAAAAAATTGATAAGAGAGAATGCCTTAAATTTTTCCCGCGAGAAGTTTAAAGAATCGATTTCTGCATATCTGCGGGAAAAATGGATGCGGTTTAGAGAGCAAGATGATTAGAAGACAGAGAAGCGGCCTTGTCGGCTTGTATATCCTAAGTGATATTATTGCTATCTTTATATCCTATTATTGGTCTTATGCTTTTAGATTCTATGGATACATTTTGCCTATTGACCCGGTAAAAGGAATTCCTCCTTTAAATCCATACATAATGGTTTTTCCTTTATTCCTTGTCGCCCATCTGACGATTTTTTTCCTGCAAGGTTTTTATAAGACCCGCCTGAAACGAACCAGGATTGATGATTTCATTTATATATCCCTTAATACAGTTTTATCCATTTTGTTTGTTCAGGCTGTTATGGGGTATTTAAATGCTTATAGCCAGGGAGATGCGCCTTTATTCCGGATGTCCTTTACTTTATCACATTGGTTTCTGGTACTCTATTTTATAAGTGTGATATTAGTGATTTCTATTCTTAGGCACCAGATATATTTTTTTATAAAAAGACGTTATGCTCGTGGTTTGAATCTTAAAAGCGTACTTATTGTAGGTGCTGGAAAGATGGGGAGATCAGTTGCTCAGAAACTTGCTCAGTATAAGGACCTTGGTTTTATAGTGAAAGGTTTTCTGGATGACGAGATAAGAAAAGGTGAAGAGATTGCCGTAAATGGTGGAGTAAAGGTCCTTGGCCCCCTGTGTGACCTTGAAGACGTGTTAGAAAAGGAGGATATCAGCGAAGTCTATGTAGCCCTGGATCTGAATAATTATCCCCGCATTCTAGAGACCCTGAAGATCGTTGATAGATTCATTGTCAATGTGAGATTGATCCCTGACCTTTTCCAGCTTTTGACTCTAAAAGCCAGGATTGAAGACCTTGATGGATTTCCTGTTATAAGCGTGGATGAACCTCCTATGCGCGGTATAATGTTAATTGTTAAAAGAGTTGCGGACCTTGCTGCTTCGGCCTTCCTCTTGATTCTTCTCTCACCTTTTATTCTGATGACAGCTCTGCTGGTTAAAATGACTTCCAGAGGGCCGATTTTATACCATCAAAAAAGAGTGAGTCTGGATGGGAAAGAGTTTATTATACACAAATTCAGAACCATGATATTTGATGCAGAAGATAAAACCGGACCTGTGATGTCTTTTCCTGAAGATGAGCGGATCACAAAGATCGGCCGTTTGCTGCGGAAGTTCAGTATTGATGAGATACCCCAGCTCTATAATGTTCTAAAAGGGGAAATGAGTTTGGTTGGCCCCAGGCCGGAAAGGCCGGTTTTTATCAAGGATTTCCGTGACCGGATCCCAAAATATATGCTCCGGCATAAAGTCAAATCCGGAATAACCGGCTGGGCCCAGGTACATGGACTGCGGCAGGATTCTGATTTTGACAAGCGTCTTGAATACGATTTTTATTATATTCAGAACTGGTCCTGGGTTCTTGACATGAAGATTCTCTGGAAGACTCTCCGTAAAGGTTTTATTGATAAAAGTATTTGACTTCAGGTTAGCTTTTATATTCCTTAAACCAGGTAATGCCGATATAGGTGTACTGTAAACCTGAGAGAACGGTGAGGATAAGTGTTAGTAGATATAACCAGATAAGGAAACCAGGTTTGCTGGCGAGGGCATTGAAGAGGAGAACAAATAGCAATGCTCCCATTTGAAGAAATGTACAATATTTTCCCAGAGAGGTCGGAGAGAAGGATTTTTGTCCTATCAGTTTAAAGAGGATAAAAGCTCCGGTCACAATATATAAATCCCTGCTGATCACAGCAATCGTCAGCCAGGAGGGGATAGTATTTAACAGATCTATTGATGAAATAGAGAGAATAGTATAAACAGCTAAGATCAAAGCTTTATCACTCGCAGGGTCGAGCAGTACGCCTAATTTTGTTTTCTGGTTTAAAAGACGTGCCGCCATTCCGTCCAACATATCAGTGGAAGCTGCGATAAAAAAAACGATCAGAGCTCCTATGTAATTCCGGTCTAATATCATATAGAGAAATACAGGAATAAGGAGAATTCTGGATATGCTTAATAAATTAGGGATGTTGATAATTCGTTTCCTATTTGGACTATTCATTTCTATTTAATGAGAGCTAGAATGATGTCCAGCAGTTTAATTGCTTCCTGTCCTGATATAGCTCTATCTGGATTAAATTTTCTGCCTGGAGAGAGGCTTGCAAAATTATAAGAGATCAGCTTAATGATCGGCTGGTAATAGAAGTTGTCTCTGGATATATCTGAAATCTGAATTTTTTCAGGAGGTATTTGCTGGATGAAACGATATCCCTTTTTCTTCAGGATGTTTATAAGGCGAGAAATAGTTTCAGCCATTTCTGCCCGGTTGATTATTTTTTTAGGTTGAAAAGTGTGGTTGGGGTATACATCAAGAATTCCCAAAGAGGATATCTTGACGATATATTTTGATGCCCATGAAGTCGAGATGTCAATAATAATAGGAGGCTTTCCGGGGGGAGATTCTATGATGGATTTAAATTTTATATCCAGAAGAGCTGCCATTTGTTCTTTTGTTACAGCATCGGATAAAGGAATGGCATTATACTGACTGGGCAGTTCAAATATTCCCAGCCGGTTTTTTAGTATTTCAATCCTATCCTTGGCTTTCTGGTTTTTCGGATCAAGTTCCAGGAGATTTTCATACATTTCCAGGCTTTTGGAGGGTTCATCTGCTAAAAAAAGAGTTTCTCCGTAAACTTCAAGTATTTCTTTATCCTTTGTTTTATTGGAATAGGCTGCCTTAAGGTGGACCAATGCATTTTTGGGTTTGTTTTCAGCATTATATATCTTTGCAAGAGCAAGATGAGGCTCTGTTGCTTGGGGTGAATAATAAAGAGCTTTCAAATAAGAAGTTTTTGCGGCTTCGATTTCTTCTCTGGCAAATAAAGTTTTAGCATCGTCTAGTGCTTCTTTGGTTTTTCTTTGTTTTATTTTTCCGTATTTTGATTTTGCCCAGGGGTGCTCTGGTTCCTGTTTTAAAATTTCCCGGTATTCAGTGAATGCCAGGTCACTGCGTCCTGTTTCCTGGTATAATTGCGCCAGCCCGATGTGGCCGAGGGAAATATCCGGATATTCCCGGGTTGATGCTTTAAAATAGTCCTCTGCATTTTGCAGGTCGTGTAGTATATAAAAGGAATATCCCAGAGCTGAAAAATAGAGAGGGTTTTCTCTGCTTAATCTAGAAATGATCTTGCGGGCCTTGTTTCCATTTCCCGTTTTTAGATTTTCCCAGGCATCTTCAAGGATAATCCGTTCATCCAGGGATAATCTGGCTATTGTATTTTGAGGCAGGTTTCCTATGTATAGATTTGGTGGAGGCGGCTGAAAAGTAGCGCACGAACAGAGTATCAAAGTTGACAAAATTATTAAACCGGATATTTTTTTTACCAATTTGATTCTCCTCTTTGTATGTAAGCCATATATTTTATCATTAATTTTGGCTCAGCCATAACTTTAAGTTCATAATATTCATTGCTTTCCCTTCTTTTTAACACAATTAGCCATTTAGGGAAAGAATGAATTATTTTTTTATGAGATTTAGGGATTTTTAAACAGAAAATCTGCTTTTCTTTAAATAAAACCCGGCGCAGTTTTTCTTTTAGCGGTTGAATGCCGTCGCCGGTTTTTGCAGAAACATAAACTGTTTTGTTGTCGGAACTAAGGTTTTTTTTAAGCAAACCGGTTTTGTTAGTCAGCAGGTCGATTTTGTTATAAATTTTTATTATGGGAATATTTGCAGTATTGAGTTCGGAAAGAATATTCTCAACAGCTTTGATTTGGTCCATATATTGAGACGAAGTGATATCAATGATGTGGCCGATACAATCTGCATCCTGGGCTTCTTCCAGGGTTGCTCTAAAAGCGGTTTTAAGTTCAAGGGGGAGTTTTTTTATTAACCCAACTGTATCACTCAGGAAAAAATAAAGGCCGTCAGAGTAGGATACCCTGCGGATGACCGGGTCTAAAGTTGAAAAGAGCTGTGAAGAGGTCAGCCTTTTTTCCCTGGTCAGTAGATTGAACAGAGTAGACTTGCCGGCATTTGTATACCCGACTAAAGAGACGACGGGAACAGGCCCTTTTTTGCGGCTTTTCCTTTGTTGAGAACGTCTTTTCTGAATTTTTGATATGGAATATTTTATATTAGTTATTCTTTTCTGGATTCTGCGGCGGTCTTCTTCGAGCTTTTTTTCTCCGGGGCCGCGAGTGCCGATACCCCCTCCCAGTCGGGAGAGAGTTATGCCTTTGCCAGTCAAGCGGGGAAGTAGATAATTAAGCTGAGCGAGTTCAACCTGAAGTTTCCCCTCGTTGCTGCGGGCTCGTTGTGCGAATATATCAAGGATCAACTGGGTTCTGTCGAGCACTTTTCCGTCAATTTTATCCTCCAGGCTTTGTTGCTGAACAGGGCTTAGTATTTGGTCGAATATTATCAAGTTAGTTTGCAGGTCTTTTTTTAATTGAATGATTTCATTGACTTTTCCTTCGCCGATGAGGTATTTAGGGTTGATTCGGGAACGGAATTGGAAGACTTCCCGCACCACTTTGGCACCGGCAGCCTTGGTCAGCCCTTTCAGCTCCTGCATAGAATCCTGTGCTTCGAACTTCTTGTGTTTGTCGGTTGCGATGTGTATAAGTATTGCTTTTTCCATTTAACCTGGACTATTCATAAAAAATGGCGATATGTATAATACCTCTTTTTTAATCAGTATCTTACATTGATTCCTACAGTAACTCAATTTAACATTTCGTTCACAATATAATCTCTATTTGTAATCGACATTTCTTATGAATAATCCAGGTTAGATCAGCTTGCTCTTAATATATTTTTTCATGCCTGAAATATCTGCTGGAGAAAACCATTTGATGCCCTCCATTTTCCTGAACCACGTTATTTGTCTTTTGGCATAATGGCGGGTGTCTCTTTTAGTCAAGTATATAGCTTCCTGCAGGCTTATTTTTTCTTTAAGGTGCAATAACACTTGCTTGTAACCAAGTGCTTTGAAAGGGGGGGAGTCTTCGCTGACGCCGTTTAACAGCAGGTCCTGAACCTCATTTATGATTCCTTGGCTGAACATATTATCCACTCTGTTTTCTATTTTATTATATAATTCTGCTCGTTCTATTTTTAATCCGACTTTAATGACATTGAAGTTTTTCAGAAAAGATTCTGTTTTGGAGAAATGTTCGGATATAGGTTTGTTGGTTGTATAATAGACTTCCAGTGCCCTGATAATACGCACTCGGTCGTTTTCTCCGATTTTTTTCCCGTAAGCAGGGTCAACTTGGTTAAGTTGTTGACTAAGGGTTTTAAGCCCATGTGTTTCTGCCTCCTTTTCTAACCTCCGCCGGACATCGTGGTCTTTTTTTCTCTCTGGAAATAGGCCTTCAATAAGAGCTTTTAAATACAGACCTGTCCCGCCGGTTATAATGGGAAGCCTATTTTTTGACAGAATGGAATCAGCTGCTTTTAAAGTATGCTTTACAAATGCTGCAGCTGTAAACTGAGTTGAAGGTTCTGCTATATCCAGGAGGTGGTGAGGAATATTCTCCTGCCTTTCTTTAGAAATCTTGTCTGTTCCTATATTAAAACCTTTATAGACTTGCATGGAATCGCAGTTGATGATCTCTCCTGAAAAATCATGCGCTATTTTTACAGCTGTCGAACTTTTACCTACACTGGTAGGTCCCAGGATTATTAGCAGATTTTTGGCTTTAGATAACAATTTTGATTAAAAAAAGAATGACAAGTAAAGTAGTAAATATCAGGAGACTTAAGATTTGTTTTCGTGATATTTTCATATGCCTATTTTTTCCAAATTTTTTACTAATACTGACTCATGTTCATTTCCCAAAGACTTTTTTACCGCCAGAATTTCTGCAGCTAATATTTCGTTTAAATCCTTCAGAAATAGCTGTTGGAAATCCTTTTCCGGATGAGAGATGTTGGTTTTTAGGGCAGATTGGAGTTCGAATTTACCTTCATCATTTAAACTTATATCCTTGGAATATGGTGATAGATGGGGTTTTGCATCTTCAAAACACTTCTCAAGTACATTAAAGGAAGCGGGACCTATTTCTTTGGATATGTATTTATATATATATAAACATTTACAGTTAAATGCTTCCTGGATCTTATGTATCTTGGCTTGAGATAATTTATTTACATGGTGATTTTTCAGGGTTTTTCCCGAGGAAGACACAAGGCCTAAGCTTATCAGTAAAAAAACTATTTTTTTTGTTATTGATTCACCTAATCGGCTTTTTTCTAAGATATCCTTCATTTTTTTCCGGCTTTCAATCAAATTGGATATATATTTCTCAGGATGATTTAATTTGATCTCGTCCATATAATCTGGAGTCAGGAGGTAGAGGATTTTATTTACCTTTGGCATCTCAACTTCAATAATGTCAAAATTTTGCATCTGCCGGACTCCCTCTGAAATAAGGTTGAGAGTGGGGATAGAAAAAAAGACCTGCTCTGCTTCAAGTGGATAATCTGAATTGAAAAAATATTCAGCTTTAGCTATATCGAACAGGGGGTATAGATTCTCTATGGCAAACAAATAAATAAATTTCCATAATTTTTCTATTTGGAGAGCGTCTTGCTCGTGTAAAGCCTGGATATATGTAGAGTTGTTTTTTTTTGCATGTTTTTGGCATTTTTCATCTAAGGAAGTGCTTATAAGTTTTTTTTCAAGTAAAAACTTTGCGAATTTATTTTTATTGATTGAATCCGGAACGGCACAAATATCTCCATTTTTAAACTCAATCTTTTTCTCCATTTTTCCTGTTTTGACTTGCAGGCATCCGGTGCGTCTTGATTTGCGGATTCGGCATAATAGACTGGCAAATGGAGATTCGGATAAATCACCGTGCAGCCAGATCTTTTCCCTATTCATTCTTTAGCCTTAATAATATTATATACAAGGAGTATATAATACTAAGTAAAGAGAAAATGGTAAATAGCAAATTGGAGTTCCCCCATTTTTTTTCTAAGCTTCTAAGGCTTAAGCAAGAATCAGGTCAGTTGATCCGAAAACACGCGAATTTTCCCCAGCGTGGAAAATCCGCTCGGATACAGTCTTCGCTCTCTTCTCCTTAAAGGAGAAGAACCAGGCCCGCTCATCCTTGCTCACGGTTTTCTTAATCAATTGACCTGATTCATAAAAATTGCCGATGTTGTATTCAAAAAAACAATAACTTATTTTATCATCGGCTCGTGAATAATAAAGGCTAAGTATGATCTATTTTGCCGTCTTTTACATGGATAATACGTTGAGCCAGATCAGCGATATTCTGGTCATGGGTGACCATCATTATAGTATTACCGCGATCGTGGATTTTTTGAAATAGTTTTAGGATTTCCTGTCCGGTTTTTGAGTCGAGGTTTCCGGTAGGTTCGTCTGCCAGGAGAAGCGAAGGATCATTGGCAAGTGCCCTGGCGATAGCCACTCGTTGTCTTTCTCCTCCAGAAAGCTCGGAGGGCCTATGGTCTTTTCTATTGAGCATCTCTACCATTTCCAGGGCGCGATAGACCTTTTTCTCCCTTTGTTTTTTGCTTTCACCCTTGTAAATAAGAGGGAGTTCTACATTATGAAAAGCTGTGGCCCGGGAGAGGAGGTTGAATACTTGAAAAACAAATCCGATTTCCTGATTTCGAATATATGCCAGCTCATTTTCACTTAAGCTGCTGACCAGCTGGCCGTTCAGGTAATATTTGCCTTTGGTTGGAGTGTCCAGGCATCCTAAAAGGTTCATTATGGTTGACTTTCCGGAACCGGACGGCCCCATAATAGCAACAAATTCATTCCGGGCGACTTCAAAGGAGACACCGGAAAGCGCCCGTACCTCCTGCTCGCCCATCTGGTAAGTCTTCCAGAGATTTTCAGTAGAAATGATTAAATCATTATTTGAGGTCATTAAACACCTTCTTTTTTTTCCTCTGCTTGTACTAGAGTGTTGTCTTTAATAAGCCTGAGCGCACTGTAAGGGCCGGTAATAACAGTCTGTCCTTCTTCTAGCCCTGAGGTTATCTCGATCATCAGTTCACCCATGATCCCTTTTATAACCGGAGTGAAAACCGCTCGGTTGTCTATAATGACATAAACGCCTTCCTCTTGAGAAGTCTCATCATTTCCCCCTTTCTCCTCTTTAAGTGCTAATGAAGAAATAGGGACAGCAATGACATCCATTTTTTTGGCAGTGATGATGTCGGCTGAGGCTGACAGCCCGGGTTTTAGATTGACCGGTGGGTCTTCAAGAGTGATGACGACCTTGAAATCTTTGGATTCTTCAGAAGCAGTTGTGTTTTGAAGAGCTGAGCTTCCGATTTCTGTCACTTTTCCATTAATCGGTCTTTTGGGGAAAGCATCGACTTTGACTTCTGCCTGCTGCCCGAGTTCAACTCCGATAACATCGGTTTCGTCGACTTCTATCTCTACTTCCATTATGGAAAGGTCAGCAATAGACATGAGAATAGTGCCGGGATTGTTCATGGTGCCCATAAGTGCTATTTCCCCTTCCTCCACTCTTAAACTGGTGATAATCCCCTCGATCGGAGAATGAAAGGTTGTTTTTTCCAGGTTATCCAAAGTACTTCTCAATGATGCTTCCGCCTGTTTGATCTGAAAGGTAATGGCTTCATACTGGGCTTTTGAGATATCGTGCTGGGCCTTGGCCGCTTCCATTTCTTCGCGTGATGTGAGTTGTTCATTAAATAGTTTTTTTTGCCTTAGATACAGGTTATTATCTCGGTTAAGAATTGCTTGAGCCCGGATCAATTCAGCTTTGTTAGTGCGGATATAGGCCCGGTCTCTGTCAGCGTTAGCCTCATATTGGGTGGCTTCAAGTTTAAGCAGGAAGTCTCCGGCTTTAACCAGTTGTCCTTCTTTGACCCCGATCTTAATTATTCTGCCCATTATGTGGGCACTGATATTTACGTTTTTTTTGGGTTTCACTTCTCCTGAGGCGGAGATGATAGATACCAGATCGTGGGTTTTGGTTTTTTCAACATAGACTTTTATTGATTTTTCTCTTTGACTCGTAATGTTGACGATTATTATTGCTGCTAGAAAGGCCAGTACTGCTGTTATGATTATGGGTTTCTTCTTTCGTTTAAAAAAACTTTTTTTCTCAGTCATGTTAGTCCTCGGCATTTTTTTATGAATAGTTTAGGTTAATATCATATTATACGTTATTAAAAGCAAAAGGTTCAAATACAATTAACCTGGATTATTCACGAGTCGAGGTTGCCGTAGATACGAGGCGCAGGGTATGAAGCTGTGGTCCTTCACCGCGAATGCCCTGTAACGAAGCAGATGCGGTGAGATCGGCTCGCTAGGAGAGTAAAAAAATGGCGATTAAAATTAAAAGTAAAAACAAGAAAAAAGTTTCAATAATCATTCTTGAAAAAATCTTGCATATCATTGAAAAGAAAATAATAATAATAACATCGCCATTTTTTTATGAATAGGTCAGGCTAGAAAAAAAATGGAAGAGTTTCTGCATTTTATTCATTTGACCTGAATCATATTATTTTTAATAATATAGAGTTATGATTAAATTTTTTAACACTCTAAGTCATAAGATCGAACCATTCCATTCTATAAAGAAAAATGAAGTCAAGCTCTACACCTGCGGCCCTACGGTTTACGATTATCCTCATATAGGGAATTACCGCGCCTATATTTTTGAAGACCTTTTAAAAAGATTCCTTGTTTTTATGGGATATAACGTCACTCATGTTATGAATATCACTGATGTTGACGATAAAACCATAAGAGGCGCTGATAAAGAAGGTATTAGCCTTAAAGAATATACTGGAAAGTTTATTGATGCTTTTTATAGAGACCTTAATACCCTTAACATTTCCAAAGCTGACCATTATCCCCGGGCTACAGAAAACATCCCTGAAATGGTACATATGGTCAAATCGCTCTGCAAAAAAGGCTATGCTTATGAAAAAGATGGAAGCTATTACTTTAACATTTCCAAATTCAAAGATTATGGTAAGCTTTCAAAAATCAACCTTGACGGCCTAAAATCAAGTGTGCGGATTGATTCAGATGAATATGAAAAAGAAAGCGTACATGATTTTGCGCTCTGGAAAGCAGGGAAAAAAGGAGAACCAGCCTGGGATACGGATTTGGGCTTCGGCAGACCCGGATGGCATATCGAGTGTTCAGTTATGAGTTCGAAGTATTTAGGAGATACTTTTGACATCCACTGTGGGGGGGTAGATAATATTTTCCCTCATCACGAAAATGAGATCGCTCAGTCTGAAGCCCACAGCGGAAAAAAATTTGTACACTACTGGCTTCACTGCCATCACCTTATTGTAAACGGCGATAAGATGTCCAAATCCAAAGGGAATTGTTTTACAATAAACGATCTCCTCCGGAGGAAGGTCGATCCTTTGGCATTACGTTTGTTGTTGCTTTCCACTCATTACCGAAAAACCTTAAATTTCACTTTTAAAGCTCTCGAACAATCACAATCAGCCTTAGATAGATTAAAAGATTTCCTTTATGAATTGAACAACAGGCCCATAAAACCTGGGGAGAATAAATCCATTCAGGGTTTAATCGAGAGGATGCAGCGTAAATTTATTGCGGGATTAAGCGATAATCTCAATATTTCTTCAGCATTGACTGCGATATTCGAATCGATCAAAAAAATAAATATACTTCTGACCAAAGGCGCAGTATTTAAAAAAGACGCAGAAAATATTATCTCTTCCCTCCGTTCTCTGGATAAAGTTCTGGCAATTTTACCCCCCAAGGAAAAGAAAGACCTGACTGAGAAAATACATAAGAAAATTGAAGAAAGAAATAAAGCCAGGAAAGAAAGGGATTTTAAGCTGGCTGACAAAATACGTGACGATTTGCTTGAGCAGGGAATACTTCTTGAAGACACTGAAAGCGGAGTACGCTGGAAATTCCAAAAAAATGTGAACAGTGATAAATAAAAATAAGGCTAGGATTTAACTTTGCCTGAAACAATTACCCCTTTTGAATTGGGTAAAATAGGGGAAAAGCGGGCCCTTAAATATTTGAAAAAAAAGAAATTCAGGATTATAAAGCAAGGATTCCATCTGTATAAGGGTGAGATCGACATCATTGCCTATGACGGAGATACCTTGGTTTTTGTCGAAGTTAAAACACGCCGCAACTATAAATACGGCCGGCCTGAAGAAGCAGTCACCCCTGCTAAACAAGAGCAGATACGAAAAATCGCTCAGGCTTTTCTTACAAAAAACCACATTGAAGACATTAAATGCCGCTTTGATGTCTTAGCCCTGCGTTATGATATGGATAAAAAGTTTAAAATCGAACATTTTATAGACGCTTTTTAACCTTGCTAGGAGTAATAAAAAAAAATATCGAATAGAAAGAAACAAAATGTTATATTTTAGTCGTAAGATGTGATATAAAAAAATTTTGCTGTGGCTGAAGCGACATTGAAGATTTAGCCTTCTGAGAGCACTATTTGAGGGAACCCGGCAAAGCCGGGCTGTGAGTATGTCTGACCCACGGACGGGTGGAGTTGCACAGCAGCCAAAAAGAGCGGTCGAAGAATGGCGTTAAAAATCTGAACGAGCACAAGCCACCCCAGAATTTCATTTTTTATGAATAGTTCAAGTTAAATATCTTTACTTCCGATTTGTCCTGGCAATTTTTATTAATTATTTCGACACTTTTTTGCAATACAGGGTGTTCTACATTTGGAGCAATTTCTTTCAAAGGAATAAGGACAAAATTCCTCAGGTGCATTCTGGGATGGGGAATGATCAGATTTTCTGTATGTATAACCTTATTTTCCGCTAAAAGTATATCTACATCAATAATCCGGGGACTTTTATCTAATTCTGATTTCACTCGTCCCAACTGATGCTCTATTTTTTTTATTTTATTAAGCAAAACAAAAGGGTCAATATCTACTTCAATTTCCACTACCTGATTGAGGAACCAGGGGTGGGTGCAATTGCCAACCGGCTCAGTTTCATATATTGAGGAAACAATAATTACTTCAGCATCAATCTTTTTTAATTTAATCAGACAGTTTGTAAGATTAGCTTCCCTGTCCCCAAGGTTACTTCCTAAACAGAGAAAATATTTCAGGATAGCTCCAGAAGGTTGAATTTTTTTAGTACTCTGAGTACAGAAAGAGTGACCCAAAGATGATGTTCCAAGGTGGCTTTCTTAAATCCCGCTCTCCAGTAACCCCGTTTTTCCTGCTTATTAATAAGCCAATTGAGTGCATACTGGATTCTTTTTTCATTTGGGTCAAATCCGATTTTCGCAAGCGAATCCAGGCTGCTTAATATATCTGTCGCCCAAAAAGGATAAATTATTTCTTCCCAAAAACTTGCCTGGTGTCTGTCCTCATATTTATCAGCACAAAAAAACCTCTGCAAAATAAGCTTGCCGGATTCTTTTGCTACTTTACTCTTTCTACGGGTTGGAGAAACAGCCAGTGTTCTGAGGACCATTCCGGTTACTAAGTGAGAAAAAGGTTTGGACTTATCTGTCTTCACGGGCTCCAGTTTTAATTGAGCTTCAAAGTTATAACGTTTCTTAAGTTTGCTTTTTGCAATTGTACGGTAAGGAATTACCCAACCTCCATCATCCTGATGGTTTTTAAGTAACCAGCGGAAGGCTCTCTGGCATTTTCTGTTTCTTTCCATCCCGAATAAACACAGTACTTCTAATGTTAATGCATGATATGTCGGAGCATATTCATTGAGATAAGCACCCCGGAAATCTCCTTCTTTAGTTTGGGTGGAAAAAAGAAATTCAATGATTTTCTGCACCTCATCCATCTCTGGTTGGCAGCCATAATCATATAATTTAAAGGTATTTCTGAGGGTTGGGACAATATAATGATTTTTTTCCCAACATGACGGGCCCTCATATCTCTTTTTGCACCAGCCTCCATTAGGTCTCTGACTTTTCAGTATCCTTATCCGGTCTGCATATTTTTTAAGATTTTTATACTCTCGATCTACTGGAACTTCAAGGATATCCTTTTTTAACCAGTAGAGAATTGGCAGATTACCCCGCGCCAGGAGAAATTCTATAGCCTTATTAGTACGAGCTTTCATGATATTTGATATCTATTCCTTTTTATCCGGATTTAAAATTATACATAAAAACTCAAATGGTTCTTTATAGGGATTCTTAAATTGGTGTTTTTCTCCTCCTGGTACAAATAAACTTTGCCCGACAGATATATTTATTTCCTTCCCATTGCCATCGACCACCAAACCCTTTCCCTTCTCGATTTTAACCACATGTTCATGTTCATGAATATGATGAGGCGTTTTCCCCCCGGAATATACTTTAAATTTCCGCATGATTATTTTTTCTGAGCCGTCATCCGGCCCTATTAGCACCTTTCCATAAACACTTTTTATTTGATCTCCCTGCATTTTATGAACAGGAACATCTGCATTCTTCTTAATAATCAATTTTATACTCCTCTTAAAACATTGATTTTAAATCAAGAAGTGAAGAACTGTCAAATTTTTAGATAAAATAATTGATTATCCACCCAAATTTCGATACAGTTACAAACTTAAATTATTTTTAAAATAGAAACCAATACATGCTAACTATTAACTTTTGTGGAGGTTATTAATGTCTGACATTATCTATCTGGATAACGGAGCAACATCTTTTCCTAAACCGGAAGAAGTCTATGCCTATATGGATAAATTTTATAGGAATTTTGGGGTCAATCCGGGGAGGTCTGGATATGATATGTGTCTGGAAGCAGGAGAAGTTGTCGAAGATACACGTAAAATGCTTACAAGATTTTTCAACGGCACTGACTCAAACAGATTGTGTTTCACATATAACTCCACTGACGCCTTAAATCTGATAATCTCTGGGATGCTGAAAAAAGGAGATCATGCCATAACTACGACCATCGAGCATAATTCTGTTATAAGACCCCTATATCATCTGGCTAAATTTAACGGCGTCGAAGTGGACCATATCCCTTTTAACAGCAAAGGATTTGTCGATCCAGAAGATTTTAAGAAAAAATTCAAAAAAAATACATGCCTGGCCATTGTTAATCATGCTTCCAATGTCATCGGAACCGTACAGCCCGTAAAAGAAATCGGAAAGCTTTGCAGAGAAAAAGGCATTCCTTTTGCCATAGATGTTTCCCAGTCAGCAGGAAAAATACCGGTTAATATGGAAGAACTTAACGCAAATATAATCGCCTTCACTGGCCACAAATCCCTGCTTGGCCCGACCGGTATCGGCGGGCTTTATGTAGGCGAGGGGATCGAGATACGTCACACTCGCGCTGGAGGAACAGGAGTAAGGTCAGCTGTTAAAACCCATCTTTATGAATACCCTTACAGGCTGGAATATGGAACTGCAAATACCCTCGGGATCGCAGGGCTGAATGCCGGACTTAAATGGATCGAAAAAAAGGGGCTGAAGAACATCCATGACCATGAAATGAAACTGACTACTATGTTAAGAGACGGTCTTAAAAAGATCGATGGAGTCATCTTATACTGCCAGGACGACTTGACCGATCATATAAGCATTCTTCCCTGTAATGTGGACGGCATGGAAGCTATAAATACCGGCACTCTGCTTGATGTGGACTATAATATAGCCATTCGTACCGGATTACACTGTGCGCCACTCGTGCATGAGCATCTCGGTACAACTGAAATTCACGGTGCAGTCAGATTCGGTATCGGCCCTTTTAATACGGAAGAACATATTAAAGCAGCTATTACTGCAATCGAAGAAATCGCAGACATGCAGAAAAAGAAATCAGCTTAAACAGTTTTGTTGTGTTTTTTTGTATCAGCTAACTTTATATAACCAGTGCATCAGCAACAATTTCGGCAACAGTTTTTATTTCAATTTCCAGCTTATAATGTTTATTTAACTCCATCAGCTGGTCAATACAATTATGACAGGGAGTCACCACTATTTTCGCACCGGTAGCCTTAATCTGCTCGGCTTTTAATCTGCCTGTTTCCAAGCGACGGTCCGCATACCTGGTCATAGCGAGCTGCCCACCCCCTCCTCCGCAGCAATAATTTTTCTCCCTATTTGGGGTCATCTCAACAAAATCAGTAACAGACTGTTTTAGAATATATCTTTGTTCCTCAACAATCCCACCTAGGCGAACAAGATTGCAAGGATCATGCAAAGTAACACGTTTTTTATTACGGGAAGCATCCAGCCGTATCCTCCCCTCTTTTATGTATTCTGCTATAACCTGTAAAATACTTTTTACCGGAAATCCATATTTTTTTTCAAGCCACTCTGGTGCTTCCCATCTGTTTGAATTGAATCCATGACCGCACTCAGCCAGGATAAGTGCTTCACATCCTAATTCCCTTCGAGAATCAACCAGCCGTTCTGACATTAATCCGGCAGCGCTGTCATCGCCACTGTACAGCCCGTAATTAGTTACATCAAAATTATCTGAAGAAAAGGTCCAGCTCTCCCCGGCTGCATAAAATATTTTTCCTGCAGCTGAAATTGAAAGTGGAAAAAACATAGCTTCTCTGGGATTTATTGTATACAGCAGCCTAGTACCATTTTTATCCAGGGGTAGAGATGCATCAGGATCATTAACATCATCCTGCAACTCTTCCTCAAGCCATTCTATAGTTTCTAACCAGTCATCCCTGGCAATACCCATATTATTGCCCTTTTCAATAGCTGTATCTACTGTAGACTGCAGACCTGGAGGCACAAGTCTGGCCGCAGCAAGAGCACCTCGGGCCGCTCGGATTATATAAGGGATGTTTATCCCCATTGTACAGTTAAGAGCGCAGCGGCCGCATAAAGTACATCTTCCAAATAAAGAATCCACCCATTCCTTGACCATATCCCTACTAAGCTTTTTACTTCCTGTAAGAGTTGGGGTTATTTTTGCAAATAAATCAAAATGTCTATTAAACACTTTGTTAATAAGTCCCAACTTGTTAGCAGGAATATTTTTTGGGTTCTTATCAACAATATAATAATGACATGTATCCGCGCATAGGCCGCAGTGGACACAGGTGTTTAAAAAAGCAGCAAAATCATAATTTATTCGTTTTTTAAACTCGTTTTTTATAATCAGACAGTCTTCTACAGATAGATTGTCTAATCTATCATCATAACTTTGTCCATTTTCGCTGGTCTTGGCCATCTCTAAACCTTAAATTGATGCTGACTTCTGGGAAAGACTCCTCTTCTCCCAAAGAAATGGCCGAAAAGAATCCGGCTGTAGAAAAAGAAGAAGCAGTGACGTATCTTTCCTATTGGTATATATAACAGCATTACAATCGACACGGAAAATAATATCGGTTTTAAATTAATTAAAGATGAATTCAAAAAGGACAATACTATAAATAGATCCACCAGAAGATTTGCGATAAAATCATCCGGACAGCTGAGGGAGCGCATAAATTGTTTTAAGCTTCTTTTTAACAACAGTCCCAGGCCGCAAACAGCCCCGGCAGCCATTAGGACCTGCAGAATATTTATTACTACTTTCCCGCAAGTAAAAGGGATAGCCAGAGAAAAAAGATAAAAAAAAGCAGCGAAAATCCCGAAGTGATAACAAAATCCGCCCATATAAGTTATCAGATGATTCTTGGCGCTTTCTTTTTCCCAGGGCATCATCCCCTGCCCAAAAGCATAAAAAACTCCTTTTTTCCAATTCCCTCGGGGTACGGCATTTAAAGACCTCTTCCCAAACGAAAGAGTTCTTAGGACAAGAATTATTAACACCACAGTAGAGATAATAAAGGCAGCGATAACTCCGTATCTAAGAACTGTTTCCATAACGAAAACTCTTATTATACACAGCCGTCCGGTTTCGGAAGACCGGCCAGTTTACACGCACCTTTTGCAGGACCGGAAGGAAAAAGTTCAAAGATATATTTTAATTTAAGCCCTGTATGCTTACATATCTTGCGCACCATTGGAGCAAGCTCTTTCTCCAAATAATATCCCCTAATATAATTAATAACTGCCCAGTGGTCTTTAGTGAGTTCATCCAAACCTTCTTCGGCTTTTCCTAAAGCTTTGGCGATCTCTTCATTCCATTCTTTGGGGTTGGCCATAAATCCTTCTTCATTGAGCTCTATTTTGTTTCCGTTTATCTCGATTTCCGGCATTATTTACTCCCTACTTTTAACCTAAATATTCATAAAAAAATGTCGATCTGTATGATACATCTTTTTTAACGTGAATAATCCAGGTTGCTAAAATTTAAGCAGGAATTATAACATATATAAGATATAAATGTGAAATACATTTTCTTCTCAGCGTAATAATCTAAATCTTCCTTGCTTGCAGAATATAATTATTTATTATAAAATTAAATCAAATCTCAAAGGAGGTAAATACAATGCGAACCATTACAATATTTTTCTCAGTATTTCTTGTCTTCTGCATTATATCATTTGCTAATTTGCAGGAGTTTGAAAGCGATATTATCAAAACCAGTAAAGGTGATCTGAAACTTACTTTTATCGGGCATGGCACCCTTATGTTTTTCTTTGATGGAAAAGTAATCCATATCGACCCTGTCAGCCGTTATGCAGATTACAAACAACTTCCAAAAGCAGACCTTATCCTTATTACTCATGAACACAGCGACCACCTTGATCCTGCAGTTATAGAAATATTATGCAAAGAAGATACTGATATAATACTTACAGATAAATGCCTCGCCAAGTTCAAAGGCGGGATGGTTATGAAAAATGGAGAAACTAAAACTGTAAAAGATATTATGATAGAAGCGATTCCTGCCTATAACATAAAGCATATGCGCAGCAATAATATTCCCTTTCACCCCCGCGGTGATGGAAATGGTTATATACTTACTCTCGCAGACAAAAAAATATATGTAGCAGGAGATACGGAAAACACTTCGGAAATGAAAGCTCTAAAAGATATTGATATCGCCTTCCTGCCCATGAACCTCCCCTACACCATGACCCCTGAAATGGTCGCAGATGCTGCCAGAGCATTTATGCCAAAAATCCTGTACCCTTATCACTACGGTAAAACCGACCCTCAGGAGTTAGTGGAACTCCTCAGCGATGTTAAGGAAATCGAAGTACGCATACGTAAGCTGAGATAGCTGTTCAGCCTGGATTATTCATAAAAAATTAAATTAATAAATCAGATAAGGCTTTCGTATTTCAGCAAAATCTTCAATATCTTCCCTAAACTGCTTGATGATCTGGGGGACCTTGACTCCTTGTTCCAGGGCATTTCGCACCTTATCTGTTCCCATGATCATATCAAAATAATCTCGGTGAAACTTGAGATCATCAGGATATAATTCTTTTATTGTTTGAATAATATAAAGAGTAGTTTCCCATGGCTTGAATTTATCCCGGTCAAGTACATGGATCTGGGCTCCTCCGCAGAGTTTACCCTTAAATTTTGAAAAAACCGGGGTAAACCAGGCTTCCCTGAATATTACCCCATCAAGTTTAAAGCTGTTCAGCCTGTCAGTCAATTTAAATCCATCGATCCAGGGTGCTCCGAATAATTCAAAAGGCCTGGTGGTTCCCCTGCCTTCCGATACATTAGTCCCCTCCAAAAACACCTGTCCCGGATAAACTGTTGCCGTATCTAAAGAAGGCATATTAGGAGAAGGAAAAACCCAGGGTAATAATGTTTCATCATACCACATATCGCGGATCCAGCCCTGTATGGGAATAACGGTGAGATTCGCTTTTTTTTCCAGAAAATTCTCATTAAAATAATTTGCCAGCTCCCCTGCTGTCATGCCGTGCCTAACCGGGATCGGATATAAACCGACAAATGAACTAAAATGGGGATATTCCAGCACCGGTCCTTCCATAGCAAGACCATTTAGCGGATTAGGACGATCAAGTACGATGAAATCTATCCCAGCTTCAGCACAGGCCTGCATACAATATGCCATAGTAGCAATATATGTATAGATTCTTGTCCCAACATCCTGAATATCAAATAACATCACATCTATACCTGCAACCATGGAATCTTCAGGTGTTTTGCCGGCATCTTCAGTGTCAAAGGAGCGCATATATTCATCTATATTACTCAGCATCCCGGGTTCCGGCTTATGGGACTGTCCATAAAGGCTGAATACCGGAAGCTTATATTTATCATCAATATAAAAGGGAATATATTCTCCCGCCTGAGCATTGCCGCGCACACCATGTTCCGGGCTATAAAGGGCAATTAGATCTATATCGGGATGAGAAAATAATAGTTCTATCAAGCTATTAAGAGAGCTGTCCACCCCGGTTGGATTTGTTATAAGCCCTACCCGTTTATTTTTGACCAATCCTATATGTTTTTCTAAAAAGACTTCCGCCCCGGGTTTTACTCTTATTTTACCGGCAGCCAAATCTTGTTCTGAAGAGACAGAACAACACCATACCCATATAGAACTGATCATCACCAGTGTGACAAGCCGTCTAAATTTCATCTTCAGTTGCGAATTAATCTTAATTACTAAATCCCGTCAATACATATCATATTAAGTAACTAATAAATTGCAAATAGATAATTTTAAAGGTTTCGGGGGGAATTTTGGCTCCTCGCAGGACATCTATAGAACCATACTTCCCTACTTCAAAAAAACTCTCACATCATTATAACAACATCCCTGAATTTATGAAAGTAGGAGCTTCAGCATGACCAACTGTACTCACCATCAGTGGTTCTGGCTTCCACTCGTCTTAATATATCTTTTTTCAGTTCGGTTAGTGAAATAGAGAGATTCCTACTGGGCATTTATTTATTTTTCTTTTCTTTTTTCAACCTTCGTTTTTCTTTTGGAGTAAGCTGGGACTTTTTCTGTTGTTCCCTTCTGCCTTTATCCTTTTTTCCTTTATCACCCATATCTGTTTCTCCTTGCATGAAAATGACTTGCGCCGGACTGTAGCACCGAATGTCTGTCGCCAAGCGGTTTCAGACTTTTTTGCTGATTTCTGAAGCTACAGATTCCGAGTATCATTCTACTACTAACTGATTCCTTTTGACAAGGTTCGAAGCGAATGAGAACCCCCTCCCCTCCAGCCCTTGCAGACTTCTTTCGGAAAATGTGTTATCATTTTTCAAAAGAGTTCTATCTAAATTATTGAAGACGACCTTATTTTTTTTCTTTTTATACACTCTTCTGAGTCGCTTGATAGATATTTAAGTCAAGAAGTTTAGATAATATGTACCAGATACGAAATATAATAATCCCAATTTCAAAGAAGCCTGATCTTTTCAAAACACTTTCCTATAAATTACATATACCCACCGATGCAATCAAAGACATGGAAATCATACGCAGCTCTTTGGATGCACGCACCAAAAACCAGTTAAAATTCAATCTAACCCTGAAAGCTGACATATCTACAAAACTTAAATTAAACAACGATGTTCAGATTTATCAAGAACCGCAACCGTATTTGCTGGAAACAAGAAAGATCTCCGATCTGAGTCCTTACATCATTGGAGCGGGACCGGCCGGACTTTTTGCTGCTCTAGCTTTGATCGAAAAAGGCTTTCAACCCTACATCTTTGATCGCGGAGATTGCCTGGAAAAACGTTCTCAAAATGTAGAGGATTTCTGGAATAACGGCGTTCTGGATGAAGAAAGCAATGTCCAATTCGGCGAAGGCGGAGCCGGCACTTTCTCGGATGGAAAACTCACTTCCCGAAAAAGTGATTACTATACAAACCGGGTCACAAAATACCTGATAAAATTTGGTGCAAAAGATGAAATTAACTACAAAGCTCTCCCTCATCTGGGAACTGATGGAATTCGAAAAATCGTCTTGAATATCAGGAAACATCTGGAATCCAAAGGCTGCAGATTCTTTTGGAAACACAAACTGGAAAACCTGAAGATTCAAAACAATAAAATATCATCTGTTTCAATAAATGGTGAAATTCACAATCCTGAAATCGTCATTATGGCTATCGGCAATGCAGCGCGAGACACATTTGAAATGCTTTCCCATACAACAGCCATGGAAAGCAAACCTTTTGCCGTTGGCTTTCGCATCGAACATCCCCAGGACTTCATCAACGATACGTTTTACGGCAATCAAAACGATTTCAGCATTAGCGGGCCTGCCACCTATCGTTTAACTGCCAAAGCGCTGAATCGCGGTGTTTACAGCTTCTGCATGTGTCCCGGCGGCCAGATCATAGGAGCTTCTTCCGAAAAGAATTCTGTCGTTACAAATGGCATGAGCAGTTCTGGTAGAAACGGCAAATTTGCCAACAGCGCAATCTTGGCAAGCGTGAACGAAAAGGATTATGGGAACGGCATCCTGGCAGGAATGAAATTTCAACGAAAGATCGAAGAAAAATGTTTTGATCTAAAATATCCTTATTTTGCTCCATTCCAGACCGCCAAAGATTTTATGAAATCGATTCCCACCAAAAGGAAAATGGAATCAAGCTACAATCCCGGAGTTTTCTCATCCGATCTGAATTCAATCTATCCATCTGCTATAGCAAATGCTATTAAAACCGGCATGAAAGTATTTGAGAAAAGAACAAATGGTTTTATCGATAAAGGTATCTTCCTGGCTCCGGAAACCAGAACTTCATCACCAGTCCGCATCTTGCGAAACAACAAAGACTTCACTTCTCAATCGCATTCCAATCTTTTCCCTTGCGGAGAAGGTTCAGGATACGCCGGCGGTATCATGAGCAGTGCTGCTGATGGTTTTAAGGTTGGTTCGATTTTTGAAAAATAAAAAAATGGCTCCCCTCTCGGGACATCTATAGAACCATACTTCCCTACTTCAAAAAGCTCTCACAGCATTATAACAACATCCCTGAATTTATGAAGGAGCTTCAGCATGATCAACTGTACTCACCATCAGTGGTTCTGGCTTCTCGACCACCCAACCCGCC